>JBKPND010000011.1:0-78964 GCA_046732465.1 Actinomycetota bacterium | reverse complement strand
CGGACGCGGAGCAGCCCGTGGAGCACGCCCTCCCGCTCGTATCGCGAAACCAGCCCGAACTCGGCGAGGCGCAGCGGCAGCTCGCGGTAGGAGTGCCGCCGCGAGGCGAAGACCAGGCAGGCGCCGGGGCAGTTCATCGGCTTCAGCGCGTACTCGCGCGCCTCCCCCTTGCCCTCGCGCTCGGCGGGGGCGGTGAAGAACATGTTCTCCTTGTAGTTGTCCCAGTGGCCTGAGCGGTGCCAGAGCTCGACGTCGAGGACCTGCGGTGTCTTGATCTCGTCGTAGCCGCCCGCGACCAGCTGCTTGCGCACCTCGGCCTCGATCAGCTTGAGCAGCACGGTGCCCTGCGGCAGCCAGAACGGCATGCCTGGCGCCTCGGGCCGGAACTGGAAGAGGTCGAGCTCGGGCCCGAGCTTGCGGTGGTCGCGCTCGCGGGCCTGCTCGAGCCGCTCCAGGTGCTGCTCGAGGTCCTTCTTCTTGAGGAAGGCGGTCCCGTAGATCCGGGTCAGCATCTGGCGGGTCTCGTCACCGCGCCAGTAGGCCCCGGCCAGCGAGGTGAGCTTGAAGGCCCCGATGCGGCCGGTGGACGGACCGTGCGGGCCCCGGCAGAGGTCCTCGAACGGGCCGTTGCGATAGAGCGAGACGGTCTCGGCGCCCTCGTCGCGAATCAGATCCTCGATCAGCTCGACCTTGTAGTCCTGGCCCTGGTCCCGGAAGAGGTCCTCCGCCTCCTTCGCCGGCAGGTCACGCCGCTCGAAGGGCTCGTCGGCCTTCACGTGCTCGGCCATCCGCTCCTCGATTCGCGCGAGGTCGTCCTCCCCCGGACCGCCGTCGGGGAAGTCGATGTCGTAGTAGAAGCCGTTCTCGATCGGGGGACCGATCGAGATCTTGGCGTTCGGCCAGAGGTCGAGGACGGACTCGGCGAGCACGTGCGCAGCGTCGTGGCGGATCAGCTCCAGCGCCTCGGGGCTCTTGTCGGTGACGATCTCGATTGACTCCCCGCCGTTGAGCGGGGCCGAGAGGTCGCGCAGCTCCCCGTCGACCTTGATCGCGAGGGCCGCCTTCGCCAGCCCTGAGCCGATCGCCGCGGCGGCATCCGCGCCGGTCGCGCCGTTCTCCAGCTCCAGCTCCGAGCCGTCGGGCAGCTTCACCTTGATCGTCTCCGTCGTCGCCATCGAGCTAAGGCTATCCGTGGGTGTTTCCGCCCAGCTTGCAGGGACGCGCAACTCGGCCGCCGTACACCCATTAGGAGGCCAATGGGTTCGGGCAGACCCAGAACGGTGGTGTGCGCGGTGCTTGCGATCGCGCTGATCGCGGCGTTGCCGTCCGCCGCCGAGGCGAAGCCGAAGCACAAGCGTCCCTTCGGCTCCCGTGTCCTGCGGCCGGGAACCAAGGGCAAGGACGTCCGCTACCTGCAGCGAGCTCTGACGCGGCTCGGCATCGCAACCGCAGTCGACGGCGCCTACGGCAAGGGGACGATGAGGAGCGTCGAGACGCTTGAGTCCCAGCGCGGCTGGCCGGTGAACGGCGTGGTCAGCCGCAGGGACGCGAAGCGAATCCGCAAGCTGGTCGGGAAGCGCGCGGTGAGCGGCAGCTACTTCGTCGCCGGGTACAGCGGCCCGATCCTGAAGGTCAGCTCGAGGCACTCCGGGAACGCGAAAGTCAAGGTCGTCGACGCCTCCGGGAACGTCATCTACGCGATCCCGGTCAGCTTCGCCGGCGCCGAGTCCCACGATGTCGCGTGGAACGGGCTGACGCCGGCGGGCGTCGTCCTGGACGGGACCTACCAGCTCAAGCTCGGCAAGTCGAACACTGCGGGTGCGAGCGCGTCCGGCCAGACCGAACCCTTCGGCATGCATCTGCACGCCTTCCCGGTGCCGGGGAGTCACAACTTCGGCGGACCCGACGCCCGCTTCGGGGCGCCCCGGTCCGGCCACATCCACCAGGGGCAGGACATGGCGGCGGCATGCGGTCAGAAGCTGATCGTGGACGAGACCGGCCAGGTGAAGGTGAACGCCTACCAGGCCTCCGGCGCGGGCTATTACGTCGTCCTGCACGGCACCCTGACCGGCACCGACTCCGTCTACATGCACCTCCAGCGGCCGAGCTGGGCGCCTGTGGGTACGAACGTCTTCGCCGGCCAGCAGATCGGCCGGGTCGGCGAGACCGGCGACGCCCAGGGCTGCCATCTCCACTTCGAGCGCTGGAGCGCTCCCGGGTGGTACACGGGCGGGGCCCCGTTCGATCCCCTGCCCGAGCTGCAGTACTGGGACTCCTACTCCTGAGCCTCGGCTACCCCAGACTAGTGCAAGACCGCAACGATCAAGCCGACCACAGCGATGGTGGTAGCAAGCAAGGCGAACGCTAGCGAGAGGGTCACGAATCCGAGCGCCTCCCGGTCTCCGGCATAGGCTGCTAGCCAACTCCGCACCTTCCTGACCACCTGCCCAGCCGCCGACTCCTTGACCTCGGTCGCCTCGTCCTCGTCCTCCCCATAAGGGTCGAACGGTCGAGTGGACGCCCGGCTACGCGCCGGTTCGGCCGCTCTCGTCCCATTGCCTGACAGAGACCCGTGCTGGTCTCTTCCAATGGCCGAGACGACTCGATCCGGCAGCTGGTCGATTGCGGCCGCAATCCGCAGGAGCATCTCGTCTACGCGCTCGAGCTCTTCCAGCAGAATCTCGTCCACGCGCTGCAGCTCCTGCAGCAGGATCTCCTCCGAGTGCTCCAGTTCCGCAAGCCGCTCAGGGGGCTGCGCGACGGCCATGCGACCACTTACGCGGGTTGCGGTCGTTCACCTGCATCGCGAAACCGAAGTTGCCCCACCCAATGGGCACAGCTGGGCTCGAACCAGCGACCTCCGCCTTGTCGAGGCGGCGCTCTCCCAACTGAGCTATGCGCCCTGGGCAGAGAAATTTAGCGGCTGCTAGGCGACAGGCGCGGTCGGCGCCTGGACCGTCGCCGGCGATTCCGGCAGGAGGCCCTTCGCGCGCATCGTGATCTTGAACGTCTCGAGGGTGTCGTACTTCGGCTGCCAGTCGGTGGTCGACTTGAGCTTCTCGGTCGAGACGACCCACGGGTAGCGGATGAAGTCGAGGTTGCCCGCCGGCGCCTCGGTGCGCGGCACGCGCAGCTTCCACATCGCGTTGTTGAAGCGCTTCATGTTCTTCAGGGAGATGTTCCGCGTCTTCTTGCCGACCAGCTCGGCCGCGCGGCCCCAGGTCAGGAGGCCGTCGCCGGCAAGGTTGAAGGCGCCCTCGTGCTTGCCGTCGAGCAGCGCGATCAGCGCCGACACCACGTCGTCCTCGTGGACGAGCTGGAACTCCTCGTCGACGCCGTCGAGGATCGGCACGAAGGGGTTGTTGGCGAAGGCGCGGACGATGTAGTTGTCGACGCTCGGCCCGAAGACGATCGAGGGCCGGACGATGGTCATCACCGCGTCCGGGTTCTCGAGGGCCCAGAGCTGGGCGATCCGGTCGGAATCGGCCTTGTGCTTGGCATAGGAGAAGTCGGGTGCGCCCCGGACCGGCCAGTCCTCGGCGATCGGCTTCGGGTTGTCCGGGAAGGCGCCGTAGGCCGTTGCGGACGAGGTCTGGATCACCTGCTTGACGCCGGCGTCCGCGGCGGCCTGGAGGACCGCCTGCGTTCCGTTGACGTCGATGTCGTACATCCTCGCCTCGTCGCGGATCGGATTGAGAACGAAGGCGAAGTGCAGCACCGTGTCGATCTGGTGCCGCTCCAGCAGCTCCTGCATCTTGCGGCGGTCCCTGATGTCGGCCTTGACGAACTCGTGGTTCGGCCAGGTCCTGGGCGGAGGACGGAGGTCGACGTCGACGATCTTCTCGGTCTCCTCACGACCCGAGAGCTCGTCGGTCAGCCGGCCGCCGATGTAGCCCGATCCACCTGTGATCAGGTAGCGCACTGCGGTGATCCTATCCTGGCCGGCCAGCCAATGTCTACGAGCGATCGCTCACTGTCCGCCGGCTGCGGGAAATCCGCACGGTTTGCAGAATTCGCCGCAAGATGAGCGAGAACTGCAACCTCTTCCAATTCCTCGTGTTAGGTTCTCTTGACAGGCTCAAGTCGCGTCATCCAGCCGCCGACATGAGCCGTAAGACTTGAAGGACCGACGGGCCGGTGAAGGGGATTTTGCCGGTGGCACGTCCTTTCGGAAACAAAGGGCCCCCTCACAGGGGCCCTTTTCCGTTCCGCTCCACTTCCAGCGTGAGACCGTCGACACCAGTCACGGTGACCCGCTCCCCGATCCCCGCTCCGGCTGGACAGAGCGCGTGCCAGATCTCGCCGCGCAACCGCACCCGTCCGCGCGGATCGCAGGGCTCGATCACCTCGGCCGTTGACCCGACGAGCCCCTCCACCCCGGTCCTGATCCGATAGCGGCGAAGAAAGCGGATCCAGAAGCCGACCTCGGCGACCTCGATCACCATCGCCACGACCACGAGTGCGAGGCCCCAGCCCGGCGGCAACACGAAGAGGGCGAGGGCGATCGCGCCGATCAGCAACATCGGCCGATGCTATGGCGAACGCGCTAGACGCCCTGCGGCTGGGTGGGCTGGATCTCCGCCCGCTTTTTCTGCACACGGTCGCGGGCGCGCGCGACCGCGTCGTCCATCGCCCGCTCGCAGCCCGCGATCCGCCCATCGAGCTCGGCGATCTGCCCGCGGAGGGAGCGCATCTGCGTTTCGTCCTCTTCGTAGGCTGCCGCGCCCAGCGCGGACAGCTCGGCAGCGCGCCGCTTTCGCAGCCCCCTGAGCTCGCGGCGCAGGGCGAACCTGCGACGGGAGGCTTCGGACCAGGCGCCGGCCGAGACCCGTGCGAGTCCGAGCCGGCGCACGCTCGCCTTCGCGGCGTTGCCCAGCAGACGGGGCAGCGCGCTCGCCGGCCAGCGGCGGGCCGAGTCCACACCGACCGCCAGCAGCGCGGCCCCGGCCAGGATCCAGATGACCCCCGCCACGATCGAGCCGGTGACGAGCAGCACGACGCCGAGCACGAGCCCGATGACGCCTATGGCGAGGGCAAGGCTGGGCGGGACGGCACCGAACAACCTGGGCTCGCCCAATCCCGTGCGCACGCCGGGGTCGCTCACCCGCGTTTCCTGAGTCTCGTCGCCCCGCTCGGTCGTCTCGTCGTCCACCGGCGCATCCCCTCTTCCCACCGGCGACGGGGTGCAAACGCGATGACCGCGGCCGGGTGCGGGATAGGGTGGAAATGTCAAAGCGAGGGAGAGGGAGCTCCGTGTCCTTGGAGGAGTGGGCGCTCGTTGCGAGCGTGGTCCTCACTGGCTTGTTCTCAGGCCTGTACGCGATGCTCAACCTGATCTTCCACCGCGTGATGGGTGCGATGGACGGTCCCGAGTTCTCGCACTTCCTCCACCGCTTCCTGCCCGTCGCGCGGAAGTCCCCCTTTAACTACGTCGTCGTCATCGGGATGGTGGTGGCGCCGGCGGTCGCGCTGTTCGCGACGAACGACGCCGGCGGCACACCGTTCGTCCTCACGGCGATCGGCCTCGTCTTCACGCTCGGCGGAAACGCGGCGGTCTCCAACCGAATCGCCGAGCCCAACTACGACCGGATGCTCGGCTGGGACCCAGACCACATGCCGGAGGACTGGCAGGCGGTGCGGCGCTTCTATTTCAAGCTCAACTGGATCCGCGCTGTCTCCACCTGGACCGCGTTCGGGCTTTTCCTCGGGGCCCTTGTGGATCTGCTTTAGCTGGTAGTCAGCTAGAGGCGCCTACCGGAATCGAACCGGTGTAAACGGCTTTGCAGGCCGCTGCGTAGCCACTCCGCCAAGGCGCCGGAGTGAGAAGAGCCTAGCGACGGGCCTCACTGCTGCCCACAGACCTGAAAGCCGAACGCGCGGGCGCGATCGGCGGCTTTGCCGGCCGTGACCCCGAGGCGGATCTGCTGCCTGCGGATGGCGGCCTCGTCGAGGTCGTCGTAGGCCGCGGCCCAGGTGTCGATCACGTCCGCCTCGGTGCGGACGAGCTCCAGGACCTCGTTCACCTCGGCTTCGTCGGCGGCCGGGGGTCGCAGGTCGCCGAGCTCCGAGATCTCGGCCCGGCGATTGGCGCTCTCCTCGCGAAGCAGGTCGGCGATCCGCCGGGCCTTCTCCTCGGAGGTGAGCGGGCCCAGCTCGCCGGCCTGGCTTTCGAGGTCCTCGCGGCGCGACTGGTGGTTGCGGCAGATCACGTCCGCGAGCTCGACGTAGTCGGTCCTCGTCGACGGTCCGGCGCTCCGCTGCCCGGTGACCTGCGTGGTCGTCTCCGCCGAGCCGCCGCCCCCGCAGCCGGCCGCGAGCGTCGGAATGAGCAGCGCCAGCAGCGCGATCCTTCGCACGGGATCAAGCTAGCGAGAGAGGAGAACCCCGCGAGGCATCCTGCCTGTTCGCGGGGGTCCTGGATCGAGGCAGAGCGGCTGATGGGATTCGAACCCACGACCTTCTGCATGGCAAGTGGTTCCGCGCTGCTGCCACCTACAGCCGTTGGCCGCCGATCAGGCCCGATCAGGCAGGGATGCAACCTTCGCGCCTGCCGTCTGCTGCCCGCTGCTGCCGTACGTCCCTTCCATCCCCTTTCCATGCAAACCGCCGCTTTTCGTCCAAAGCAGTACTGAGGCGCCTACTCCCGCAGCCCGGCGGCTTCGGCCTTCCCCCGCTTCTTGGCCTTCTTGATGCACCTCTTGCGCTTTGTGCCCTTCGGGTGTTTCTTCTTGCACTTCTTGATTGCGGCCTTCTGGTTGAACTCGCTCGCGGGAGCGGCGGGGGGCGCGAGCGGCGGGGGCGGTGGCGGTTTCTGTGGAATGCAGGGGAACGGGCCGCTGGTCGGCTCCAGCCTGTAGACGGCTCCCCCGAACGCCGCCACGTAGATGTGAGCGCAGGCGTCCTCGCCGAAGGAGACGACGGTGGTGGCGCTGACGCCGAGGCCCGCGTCCCCGCTCGAGCCGCCCGCGGAGAGCTGCGCCGTCCGCAGCTCACCGCCGAAGACGTCGTAGGTGTCGGCGTAGATGTAGCGTCCGAGCAGCGAGGGCAGCGCTCCGTCGCGGATCACGTAGCCGCCGATCACTGCGGCCCCGGTCCCGGGGTTCGGGTACTCGAGCACCGGCGGTGTGTGGTTTGCCGGTGGCGGTGTGCAGGAAGGCGGCGCGCCCGCGTAGGGCTGGCTGCCCTCGAAGCAGTTCCAGCCGAAGTTGGCACCGCTCCCCGCGCGGCTCGGCACGAAGTCGATCTCCTCCCAGCTCGCCTGACCGACGTCCCCGATTGTCAGGTCGCCCGTGAGGCGATCGAAGGAGAACCGATACGGGTTGCGCAGGCCGTAGGAGTAGATCTCGTCGGCCCCGGGCGTGGCCCCCGCGAACGGATTATCGGCGGGGATCGAGTACTGCCCGGGCAGCGTCCCGGCGGGGTTGATCCGCAGCAGCTTGCCGAGCAGCGTCCCCGTGGATTGGCCGTTGCCTCCACCCGTTCCGCCGTCGCCGACGGAGATGTAGAGGAGGCCGTCTGGTCCGAACTGCAGCTGACCCCCGTTGTGGAACACCGACTCGAGGTGCGGAATCTCGAGCACGATCCGCCGGCTGGCGGGATCGGCGACATCGGGGTTGGCGGCCGAACGACGGAACTCCTCGATCCGCAGGTAGTGCTGCTCGGTGGAGACCGCCGAGTCCCGCGCGTAGAAGACGTAGAACAGCCCGCTCGCTGCGTAGTCAGGGGCGAGCGCCATCGAGGCGAGCCCCGACTCTTGCCCGCAGTCGAAGTAGGAGCAGACGTCGCCGCTGATATCCAGGAAGGGGGTAGCCCGGGTGACGCCGTCCTTGACCAGGCGAATCGTCCCGTCCCTCTCGACCACGAATACCCGGCTGGGGTCCCCCGGAGCACCGGTCACGTATTTGGGGAGGCTGAACGTCTGGCCGCCGAATGGCACGAGCTGGACACTCTGGGCGGCGGCCGGCGCGACCGCTCCGAGCAAGGCGGCGGCCGTCGCCACGAGCGTCGTGATTATGAGCGGCGTCCGCTTCATGGCGGCTCCTCTCGACCCAAGTCCCTGGTCGTTCGTGGTCTAGCACTCCGAACGGGCGGGTTCAAGAAAGAGGACGTTCTCCTCCGACATCGCCCACGCAGTATCTCGCGGGTCCACTCTCCCGGCGGCCCAAGCCGGGCAAACGAAAACCCCGCCGGAGCGGGGCTTTCGCAGGAGCGGCTGATGGGATTCGAACCCACGACCTTCTGCATGGCAAGCAGACGCTCTAGCCAACTGAGCTACAGCCGCGCGAGGCGACGAAGTATAGGCGCGGGCACCCGGAGTCCAGGCGCGGGCCAACCGGCGCGTGACCCACTTATTTTTAGGTAAGGTCGTCCGGCTTGGGGTAACTACAGGAAGGGGATTCACGCAATGCACCGCAAGGCTCTGACCGCACTGCTTGGGGCAGTCGCGATCTCGGTCCTTCTCATCGCACCTTCGGCCGCTTCGGCGTGGGCTCCGGCCGACCAGGCGACCGTCCACCCCGGTGTCCAGGTCTTCACGAACGGCGCGCAGTGCACCGCGAACTTCGTCTATCAGGACGCCTCCAATGTCTATCTGGGCCAGGCGGCCCACTGCTCGGGTACCGGCGCGGCCACCGACACGAACGGCTGCGACTCAGGCTCCCTGCCGATCGGCACGCCGGTCGAGGTGACTGGAGCGGACCATCCGGGAACCCTCGTCTACAACAGCTGGCTCACCATGCAGTCCAAGAGTGAGACCGACGCTGACACCTGCGCCTTCAACGACCTCGCCCTGATCAAGCTCGATCCGGCCGACGTCGCGAAGGTGAATCCCTCCGTTCCGGCACTCGGCGGACCGACCGGCGTCGGTGCCTGGGGCGGTACCGGCTCCCAGGTCTACACCTACGGCAACTCGGAGCTGCGCGGCGGCGTCACGGCGCTCAGCCCGAAGACCGGACTGGTGGTTCAGGCCACCGCCAGCGGGTGGAGCCACGACGTCTACACGCTCACACCCGGGATTCCGGGTGACTCCGGTAGCGGGTTCATGAACGCGACCGGCGAAGCGATCGGCGTGCTCAGCACGGTTCAGCTCGCACCACTCGTCGGCGCGAACGGGGTCGGCAACCTGGGCATGGAGCTCGACTACATGCATGCGAACGCTTCGGGGTTCGCCGGCGTCAACCTGGTGGCCGGCACCGAGCCGTTCAGCCCGAACATCGTGCAGGCGGTCCTCAAGGGGGTCAGCCTGAAGGGGCTGGGCCTGTAGCAACCGGGATCTGAATCGGTAGAGGTCGAGTGAAGGCCGGGCTCCCCCAGGGGCCCGGCCTTTCTCTTTCTAGTCCGCGGCGCCCTCGAGCGCGGCGAGCTCGTCCTCGCTGAGCTGAAGGTCGGCCGCGGCAAGGTTCTCCTCGAGATGCTCGACGGAGGAGGTCCCAGGGATCGGCGCCATGACGGCGGAGCGCGCCAGCAGCCAGGCGAGGGCCACCTGCCCCGGTGAGGCATCGTGCGCATGCTCGATCCGATCGACGGGGCCGCCGGGCTCGGCGAGTTCTCCCGCCGCGATCGGCGCCCAGGGAAAGAAGGCGATCCCGAGCTCCTCGCAGCGCTGGAGCACGTCCTGTGAAGAGCGGTCGGTGAGATTGAAGCGGTTCTGCACGGAGACCACCTCGACGATTTCGCGCGCGGTCTCGAGCTGCTCCACAGAGACATTGGAGACGCCGATATGGCGGATCTTGCCCTCGTCCTGGAGCTCCTTGAGCGCCACGATCGAGTGCTCATAGGGCACCTTCTTGTCGGGGCTGTGGTGCTGGTAGAGATCGATCGCCTCCAGGCGCAGGCGGCGGAGCGAGCCCTCGCAAGCCTCACGCAGATGCTCGGGTCGCCCGTCGCGGGGCCAGCGCCCCGGGCCGGTGCGAATCAGGCCCCCCTTGGTGGCGATCAACAGGTCGTCCGGATAGGGATAGAGGGCCTCCGCGATCAGCTCCTCGCTGACGTGCGGCCCGTAGGAGTCGGCGGTGTCGATCAGATTGACCCCGAGCTCCACGGCGCGCCGAAGGACGGCGATCGCCCCGTCGTGGTCGGCCGGCGGGCCCCAGATCCCCGGGCCGGTGATCCGCATGGCCCCGAAGCCGAGCCGGCGGACGGGGTGCTCCCCGATCGTGATGGTGCCGGTGTTCTCGTCGGTGAGGGTGGTCATCCCGCGGCGTCCAGCGCATCGTTCAGCAACTGGTCTGCTCGCTCATTCTCCCCGCGTTTCACGTGCCGAATCGACCAGCTGGGCAGATCGCGGAGGGCGTCCCTCACCCGAGTGTGCAGCGGCCGCAGATGATCCTGCTTGACCTTCCAGTTCCCCTTCACCTGCTCGACGATCAGCTTCGAGTCCCCGACGAACTCGACCTCGTCGGCGTCGAGCTGCTTCGCCAGCTCGATCCCGAGCAGGAGCGCCCGGTACTCGGCCACGTTGTTGGTCGCTTCGCCGATCGTCTCGGCGCGCTCCGCGAGGTCATTGCCGGAGGGATCGGTGACGACGGCGGCGATCGCTGCGGGCCCCGGGTTCCCCCGGGATCCGCCGTCCACGTTCACCACGAGCTTCAGGCCCGGACTTCCTCCTCCGAGCGGGCCTCGGAGATCACCTTCTGGGCCAGATGGGACGGGATCTCCTCGTGCCGGGCGAACTCCATGGTGTAGTCGCCGCGGCCGCCGGTGATCTGGCGCAGGTCGCGCGCGTAATCGAGCACCTCGGCCATCGGCACCTCGGCCTTGATCTCGGTCGCCGATCCCTTCGCCTCCATGCCCAGTGGGCGCCCGCGGCGGGAGTTGAGGTCGCCGACCACGTCGCCGACCACGTCCTCGGGAACGCTCACCGTGAGCAGCATGATCGGCTCGAGCAGCACCGGGTCGGCCTGCTCCATCGCGTCCTTGAAGGCCATCGACCCGGCGACCTTGAAGGCGTTCTCCGAGGAGTCCACCCGGTGGTACTGCCCGTCGTAGAGGCGCACCTGGAGGTCCTTAACGGGATAGCCGGCGAGGGTCCCGTGCTGCATCGCCTCGGCGATCCCCTTCTCGACGGCCGGGATGAAGCCCTTGGGGATGGCGCCGCCCTTGATCTCGTCGACGAATTCGAAGCCGCTTCCGGCCTCGCCCGGCGCGATCTCGATGTGGCAGTCGCCGAACTGGCCGCGGCCGCCGGTCTGTTTCTTGTACCGGCCATGAGCCTTGGCGGACTTGCGAATCGCCTCCAGGTATGGCACCCGCGGCGGGTGCAGCTCGATCTCGGCGCCGAAGCGGTCTTTCATCCGGTCGGTGATCACCTCGACGTGGATCTGGGTGAGCCCGGCGATGATCTGCTCGCCCGTCTGCTGGTCGCGGTGGACGTCGAGAGTCGGGTCCTCCTCCTCGAGCCGGCGGATCGCGCTCGCGGCCTTGTCCTCGTCGCCCTTGGTCTTCGGCTCGAAGGCGAACGCCATGACCGGCGCCGGTAGATCGAGCGGCGGGACCGAGATCCTTCTGTCCTTGTCCATCAGCACATCGCCGGCGCGGGTCTCCTTGAGCTTTGCGACGGCGCCGATGTCCCCGGCCCCGAGTTCATCGGTCTGCTCGTGCTCCTTGCCGCGCGGGATCAGGATCTGGCCGATCCGCTCCTTCGCCCGCTGGGTGACGTTGTTGACCTGCGAGTCGCCCTTCAGGACCCCGGAGTAGACGCGGAAGAGGTTGAGGCGGCCGGCGTAGGGGTCGGCAAGCGTCTTGAAGACGTAGGCGATCAGCTCGCCGTCCTCGTCGGGAGTGATCTCGATTTCCTCGCCCTCCTCGTCCAGAACGGTGACAGCACCCCGCATCGCCGGCGAGGGCAGGTCCTCGACCAAAGCCTCCAGCAGGCGGGTCGTGCCGAGGTTCTTGGTCGCGACGCCGCAGGTGACGGGGAAGATCTTGCCGTCGGTGACGCCGCGCTTCAGCACCGTGACGATCTCGTCGTGGTCGATCTCCTCCCCCTCCAGGTAGCGCTCCATCAGCTCGTCGGAGTTCTCCGCCACCTCGTCCATGAGCTTCTCGCGGTACTCCTGGGCCTGCGCCTGGAGCTCCTCAGGGATGTCCTGCGGTTCGGGGGCGCCCCGCCCCTCCCCCTGCGCGACGAACGCCTTCATGTCGATCAGGTCGATGACGCCGCGGATCTCGTGCTCGGAGCCGATCGGGATCTCGGTGGCGACGACGTGGTTGCCGAACACGTTTTGCAGCGACTCCAGCGCACGGAAGAAGTCAGCCCGCTCGCGGTCGAGCATGTTGACGAAGACCAGTCGCGCCAGGCCCTCGCTATCGGCGCGCTGCCAGAGGCGATCGGTGTGGACCTCCACACCCATCACGCCGTTGACGACGACCACCGCGGCGTCTGCCACTCGCAGGGCGGCGACCGTGTCGGCGATGAAGCTCGATTCTCCCGGTGTGTCGATCAGATTGATCTTGCGGCCGTCGTGATCGAAGGAGGAGACGGTTGCGCCGATCGACATCTCCCGCTCCTGCTCGTCGGGCTCGTAGTCCGAGGTGGTGGTGCCGTCCTCCACCCGACCGAGTCGATTGACGACTCCAGCCTCGAACAGAAGCGCCTCGTGGAGGGAGGTCTTGCCGCTGCCGCGATGGCCGATCAGCGCGACGTTTCGAATCCGGTCGGCGGCCTTGTGGGGCATGCCCGCACCCTATAAGGGCGGCAAAGGGTTGCCAAGCCAGCGGCCCGGCGGCGGCCTCTAACCGGTCGTCTTGAGCTTGGAGCGCAGCCGCAGCACGGCTTTCGAGTGCAGCTGGGAGACCCGGGACTCGGTGACGCCGAGGACCTCGCCGATCTCTCGCAGCGTCAGGTTCTCGAAGTAGTAGAGGGCGACCACCAGGGTCTCGCGCTCGGGAAGGTCCTGGATCGCCTCGCCCAGCCGGTCCTTGACCTCGCTCGTGTCGAGCGCCGCCTGGGGATCGGGGGCGCTCTCGTCCTCGATCGTGTCGAGCAGCGAGACGCGGTCGCCGGAGGAGTCCGGGGTCATCCAGAGCTCCTCGAGGGCGAGGATCGAGGAGTTCGAGATCTGGAGCAGAGCCTCCTGGAGGTCCTCCTCGGACATGCCGAGGCGCTCGGCGAGCTCGCCGTCGGTGGGCGCCCGGCCGAGCTCGTGCTCGAGCTTCGAGTTCGCCTCCTCGATGTCGCGCGCCCGCGAGCGAACCGACCGCGGCACCCAGTCCAGGGAGCGGAGCTCGTCGATGATCGCGCCGCGGATGCGCTGCATGGCGAAGGTCTCGAAGCGGATCTGGCGCCTCGGCTCGAAGCGCTCCATCGCCTCGATCAGGCCGATCATCCCGTAGGAGATCAGGTCGGCCTGGTCGACGTGTGAGGGCAGGCGGGCGCCGGTTCGGCCGGCCACGAACTTGACCAGGGGCGAGTAGGCGACGACCAGCCGCTCTCGGGCGCTCCCGTCACCCCCCTCCTTGTACCGGCGCCAGAGCTCCCGTAGCTCGAACGCCTTTACGTCCGCTTCCATAGGCCTTTCACCTGCACTCCTGGCGACTTTCCTCAAGCGCGAGGATGACTGCGAGCGTACTGGCTTTGCAACCAGGAGGGCTCAACCTGGGTGTAAACCTGCGTCGTGGACAGACTCGAGTGCCCGAGGAGCTCCTGGATCGTCCGCAGGTCGGCCCCTCCCTCGAGCAGATGGGTGGCGAACGAGTGCCGCAGCGCGTGCGGCGAGACGCCGCCGGCGATGGCCGCCTCACGGACCCAGCGTTGCAGGCGCCGGCGCACGTCCGAGGGATGCAGGCGGCGGCCGCTCTTCGAAACCAGCAGCGCGTCGTCTCCCTGTGGGCCGACCAGAGCACCGCGGGCGCGCTCGAGGTAGCGGCTGAGCGCCGCCTGCGCCGGTTCGCCCATCGGCACGAGGCGGGTCTTGCCGCCCTTGCCCTCCACCCGCAGCCGCTCCCCCTCGAAGTCCGGAGCGTCGGTGTTCAGATTGACCACCTCCTCGGCGCGGAGGCCGCAGGAGTAGGCGAGCTCGAGCATCGCTCGGTCGCGCATCTCGAGCGGTGTCCGGGAGGGGATCCGATCGAGCAGGGTCTGCATCTCCTCGCGGCTGAGCACTCGGGGCAGCTTGCGGTCGCGCTTCGGTGTGGCAACCAGGTCGGCGGGGTTGGCGGTCACCTCCCCGGAGCGCAGGAGGGCCGCGTAGAACGCTCGGATCGCCGCCAGCTTGCGGGCCACTCCCGACTTCGAGATGCCTTGGTCCGAGAGACGCGCGGCGAAGCGCCGCAGGTCACGATGCCCGAGGGTCCCCGGCTCCTTGCCGATCTCGCTCGCCCACACGGCGAGCTGACCGACGTCGTTTGCGTAGGCGCGCCTGGTCGAATCGGCGGCGGATCGAACGGCGAGGTCCCGGTCGAAGATCCCCAGCGCCTCGCGCCAGGGTTCGCTCACAGCGGACTCTCGAGTCGCCTCGCGCATGTACATAACTTCGCCGCGGCCGCCCGCAGCCCTGCGCCGTTGGCCCTGGTGGCAGCTACTGGATGTAGATCGGGTCGCCGACGTCGACGCGGTCGTAGAGATCGATCACGTCCGGGATCGACATGCGGACACAGCCGTGCGAGGCCGCGGAGCCGAGCGAGCCGATGTCATCGGTGCCATGAATGCCGGCGCCGTCGAAGATGCCGATCCAGCGCGCCTTCAGCGGGTCGGCCGGTCCCGGCGGGATCACCTGGCCGGCGAGGCTGCCTGCCCAGGCAGAGTTGGGGACGTGCCAGGACGGGTTCACCTGCTTGTCCAGGGCGTGGTAGAGCCCGGCGGGCGTCTCCAGGCCCTGCTGCCCGACCGCGATCGGATAGCTCTTCACCAGCTTCAGGTGGTCGTAGAAACGCAGTGTGTAGCCGCCGCGGTCGATGTAGATGTAGCGCGGGTAGGCCGCGGGCAGGTCCTTGGTCGTCACCTCGGGCTTGGTCGTCTTGACGACGGCGTGTACCGCCTGATCCCGCCCGGGCGACTGCGCGGCGGCGTTGATCGCATCGGTCATCTCGGACTTGTCCACGGCGCGGCCCGCCTCGCCGGCCCGCTTCGCCAGCCTCGACCCATTGGGGACGACGGTGGCGTCGACCGCGTCCTGGTCGATCCGGTCGGCGAGCTGGTTGACGAAGTCCTTGACGGCCTTCTTGTCGTAGCTGACCCGCGTCGCGAGGTTTGCGTTCACCTCACCGCCGCTCGCGTAGCGCGAGACCCGGTCCAGGATGTTGCCCTGCCGGCTGCGGTCGATCGCCTCCTGGACCATGCCGTCGATGTCCGCCTTCGCGTGCAGCTGATCGGCGCTCAGCGTGTAGCTCTTGCCGTCGTAGGTGACCTCCACGGGCTGCTTGAGAGGCGCGACGACCTCGCGCTTGATGATCTTGCGGGCGGAGTCAGCGTCCCGGCCACCGACGTCCACGCCGCCGATCTTGACGCCGGGGGCGATCTGGTCCTTCTGCGCATCGTCGTATGCCCAGACTCCCACGGCAAGGAGCAGGCCCAGGGTGACCAGCGCCACCAGGGCGATCGCGACCTTGTGGGATCTGTTCAGCCTCGCTCGCACTCGAACCCTCTCTTCCAGCCTTTCCCCTCCGGCTGAATTCTACGTTTCAGATCACCCGTCACCTGCTCCGTCCGAGTTTCGCAACCGCGTTTGCGGGGCAATTGGCCGGATTTTCAGGTGCGCTCTAGGATGCCCGACGCCATGTCGCCCACCGCCGCCTGGACCTGATGCGAACCAAGGACCAGGTCCGCCGGGACGTCTGGAAGGCGATGGACCGCGAGGGCGTCTCCCGCTTTCCGGGCGCCGAGGGAAGGATCCCGAACTTCGCGGGCGCCAAGCTGGCGGCGGAGAAGCTCGCCGCGCACCGGGTCTGGAAGCGGGCCCAGGTGCTCAAGGTCAACCCGGATTCCCCTCAGACACACGTCAGGCGAATCGCGCTCGAGCAGGGCAAGACCCTGATCATGGCGGTGCCCCGCCTACGCGACGTCCATCCGTTTCGGCTGCTCGAACCGCGGAAGCTCTCGGCGAAGCAGCTGCGCGAGGCGGCGACGATCAAGGGGGCGATGCGGCACGGCCGCGTCGTGGCGGACGAGGACCTCCCCGAGCTCGACTTCGTGCTCTGCGGGTCGGTGGCCGTCAACCTGAGCGGCGCGCGGGTGGGCAAGGGCGGCGGCTTCTCCGATCTCGAGTACGGGCTGCTGATCGAGGCCGGCAAGATCGACGACCACACGATCGTCGCGACCACCCTGCACCCCATCCAGATCGTGCGGGAGCACCTGCAGATGACCGCCCACGACCTGCCGGTGGACCTGGTCGCCACCCCGCGCTCCGTGATCGAGGTCGAGCGCCAGTACCAGCGCCCGCGCGGGATCCTCTGGGACCACCTGCAGCCGCCCCAGATCCGCGAGATACCGATCCTCGAGCGGATGGGCTACGCCTGATCCGCCTGAGGAATTCCTTGCCACCCCGCCGCCCGCATGGCCTGCGGTACGAACCGGATCGAATCGGTACGTTTCGCGCGTGAGCAGCACGACCGCGGATCGAGCCGTCCGCGAGGAGCTCCGCCGGATCGCCTCGGACACCGCCTTTGCGGTGCGGGTCGCGACCGGGCGCGTCGAGCTGCCGCCTCCGAGCCCGGCCGACGGGCCGGATCCGTACGGAAACCCGGATCCCGAATGGCTGAAGATCGACTGGCGCGAGCACCTGCGGCAGATCGACGTGGTGGGCGCGAACGTGAACTACGCCGAGATGGGCGAGGGACCAGCCCTCCTCTTCGTCCATGGTCTCGGGGGCTGTTGGCAGAACTGGCTCGAGAACATTCCTTACTTCGCCCAGACGCACCGCGTGGTCGCCCTCGATCTGCCCGGCTTCGGGTCCAGCCCGATGCCGCCCTGGGAGATCTCGATTCCCGCCTACGGCCGATTCCTCCGCGATTTCTGTGAGCGCCTGGGTATCGATGACTGCTCACTGGTCGGCAACTCGATGGGCGGGTTCATCGCCAGCGAGGTCGCGATCACCGATCCCGAGCGCGTCGATGACCTGACGCTCGTCTCGGCTGCCGGCATCACCTGGGCCCGGGCGCGCCGCGAGCCCGCGGAGATGCTGGCGAGGGTCGGCCGGGCGACGGCCCCGCTGATCCTGCGGTTCGAGCTGTCGGCGATCCGCCGGCCGAAGATCCGAGACCGCGCCTTCCGAGGGGTGTTCCACGACCCGAAGCACCTACGGCGGGAGCTGCTCTGGGAGAACGTGGTCCCCGCCTTCGAGAGCCCGGGCTTCGTCGATTCGATCAGGACCCTGGTCGGCTACGACATCCGCGACCGGTTGGAGGAGATCGGTGTTCCGACCTTGATCGTCTGGGGCCGCAACGACCACGTCGTCCCGGTTCCCGCCGCCTTCTCCTACAGGAAGCGGATCGGGGAGAACGCCGAGCTGGTGATCTTCGACGAGTGCGGGCACGTCCCGCAGATGGAGCGACCGGTGCGCTTCAACCGCACCGTCGAGAGGTTCCTCGCCCGCGAGGGCGTGCTGACTTAGACGGAAGGAAGACCGCTATGACCGAGATCGTGTTTGCCATTCCCGTCATGCACGGGAAGGAGGACTTTGACCGCGAAACGAGGGACCAGCTGGCGAGCGCTCGCCGGGATGAATATGTGGCTGCGCTGAAGGACGCGGGAGTCACGCGCCAAGCGGTCTGGCATCAGCAGCAGCCGGATGGCGGCACCCTCGCCATCATCTACGTCGAGGCGAATGATCCGGATGCCCACCGGCGCTTCGTCTCCTCCGACACCGAAATCAGTCGGTGGTTCGTAGAGCAGATGCAGGGAGTCCACGGACGTGACGTCTCGCAGCCGCCCCTTCCAGTCGAGCAGGTCATCGACTTCCGCGTCGACGACTGAGTGCGTTCGGCGGCAGGTCCGGCTAGCTGGTGACGGCGCCCTCTGAGGCGCTCGACACCGAGGCCGCATACTTCGCCATCACGCCGCGCTTGTAGCGGGGCTCGGGCGGCTCATAGACCTCCACCCGCCTGGCGATCTCCTCGTCGGAGAGGTCGACGTCGAGCCGGCGCGCGTCGATGTCGATCGTGATCTCGTCGCCGTCATGGACCGCCGCGATCGGGCCGCCCCGAATCGCCTCGGGTGCGACGTGACCGGCCATCAGCCCGTGGGTGGCGCCCGAGAAGCGGCCGTCCGTGAGCAGCGCGACCTGGTCGCCGATGCCCTCGCCGACCAGCGCGGCCGTCACCTGGAGCATCTCGCGCATGCCCGGGCCGCCCGAGGGCCCCTCGTTGCGGATGACAACCACGTCACCGGGCTTGATGCCCTGCTGCTCGACGACCGCGAAGCACTCCTCCTCTGAGCCGAAGACCCGTGCGGGACCGGTGTGCTTGCGGCGCTCCTCGCCGGCGACCTTGACCACGCAGCCCTCCGGAGCGAGGTTGCCGCGGAGGATCACCAGGCCACCGGTGGGCTTGAGCGGATCCGAGAGTGGGCGCACGACCTCCTGCCCTGGGGTCTCCTGGGTCGCGTCTGCCTCCTCGCCGATCGTCCTGCCTGTGACCGTGATCGCGTCGCGATGCAGCACCCCGGCCTCGTCCAGGCGCTTGGCCAGGACGCCCACGCCGCCGGCCTCGTAGAGGTCCTTGGCGACGAACCGGCCGCCGGGCTTCAGGTCGCCGAGCAGCGGCGTCCTCTCCGAGATCCGGTCGAAGTCGTCGATGGTGAGCTCGATGCCAGCCTCGTTGGCGACCGCGAGCAGGTGGAGCACTCCATTGGTGGAGCCTCCGGACATCGCGACCGTCGCGATCGCGTTCTCGATCGAGTCCTTGGTGATGATCTGGCTCGGGCGGAGATCCTCGGCGAGGACCTTCATGGCCAGCTCGCCGACCTGACGAGCGACCTGCTCGCGCGCGCCGGCGACCGCCGGCACCATCCCGGAGCCCATCGGGGTGATCCCCATCACCTCGAACGCCGAGGCCATCGTGTTGGCCGTGAACTGCGCGCCGCAGGCACCGGCGCCGGGGCTGGCGCAGCCCTCGAGCTCATAGAGGTCGTCGTCGGACATCTCACCCGTGGCGTGCTTGCCGATCGCCTCGAAGACGTCCTGGATGGTCACGTCCTCGCCGCGCCAGCGGCCCGGCAGGATCGAGCCGCCGTAGAGCATCAGCGACGGGATGTCGAGGCGGGTCAGCGCCATCACACAGCCGGGGATCGTCTTGTCGCAGCCCGAGAGGGCGATCACGGCGTCGAACTGGTAGCCGCGGGCCGTGAGCTCGATCGAGTCGGCGATCACCTCGCGGCTGACCAGCGAGGTCTTCATCCCCTCCGTCCCCATCGTGATCCCGTCCGAGATCGCGATCGAGTTGAACTCGAGCGGCGTCCCGCCAGCCGCGCGGACGCCCTCCTTGACGTGCTCGGCGAGGCCGCGGAGGTGGAAGTTGCAGGGCATCGCCTCGATCCAGGTGTTGGCGATCCCGACCGTGGGCCGGCGCAGGTCGTCGTCGCCGAACCCGATCCCCTTCATGTAGGCGCGCGCGAAGGCGCGATCGGGGCCGTCGAAGACGACGCTGGATCGCGTCCTCATGCCGTTGGTCGTTACGTCTGCCATTGCCTGAGAGCCATGAGGTCACGGCGCACCATCGCGGGATCGAGCTGGCGCCCGAGCGGATGCACGTTGGCGGTCCGAAGCGTGTGCTCCTCGTCCATGCGAAGGGCGAGCCACTTGGCGAGCACGTCGTCGGCGTCGGGCAGCCTCTCCCCCGTCTCGGGATCGGGGCCCTCGCGGAAGCGGACGCAGTACTCGGAGAGCAGCTCCCCGCTGCGGGCGTCGTAGCCGACGATCGGCCGCTGCGGATAGATCAGGTACCCGTATTCGCCGCCCTCGTGCTCGATCGAGAGGAAGCCCAACCGCTCGTACATTTCGAGCGCCTCGTCGCCCGCGGTCGAGCGCAGCAGCTCGCGCGCCCGCTCCTCAGCCCGGCGCTCGCGCGCCGGATCCCTGGCGTATCCGGTGGCCATCAGCCGCCGGCCGCCTGGGGGAAGAAGATCACCCGCTGCGCACCCTCGGGGATCTCCGAGAAGTCGCGGACCATGGTCGCCTCGCGCCTGCCGCCCGGCCCCTCGTGCGGCACCGCGGCCCACATGCCCAGGTCGAGCTGGCGACGGAACTCGTCGACCAGGCGCTCCTCGTCCTCGGCCACCTCGGGATCGCCCTCGGCCAGCAGCACATCGCCCTTCCCCGGAGTCATGCGAAGCAGCTTCATTCCTCGATTATGCCTGCCGGGTTCGTTCCGGAGCGGGCTTGACCGTTCCGAGCGCGTCGACCGGACCCGCTCCCGAGCCGAGATCGCGCAGGCCGTTGGCCACCGCCTCGGAGGCGATCTCCCGGGCCGCGCGGGCCGCCTCGAGTGGCGTGTCACCCAGGGCGAGCCGCGCGGCCAGCGCCGATGAATGGGTGCAGCCGGAGCCGTGTGAGGCACCGGCCGAATGCCGCGGTCCCTCGATCAGCTCGAGGCTCTCGCCGTCGAAGAAGCGATCCGCGCCGTCCTCGGTGTGACCGCCCGTGACGACAGCAGCGTCCGGTCCGAGATCGACCAGCCCCCGGGCGAGCTCCTCCGGCGTGGCATCCACACCCAACTCGGTGAGCTCACGGGCCTCGGCGAGGTTCGGCGTCACCACCGCGGCGCGCGGAAGGACCCGCTCGATCAGCGTCCGCTTCGCCTCCGGCTTCAGGAGAACCGCCCCGCTCTCCGCGACCATCACCGGATCGACCACGATCGGGGCGTCGCCGACCATCTCGAGCGCCTCGGCAACAGCCTCGATCGTCGGCTCGTCGAACAGCATCCCGATCTTGACCGCATCGACGCCCATGTCCTGAACTACGGCGCGGACCTGATCGAGGATGAACTGCCGGGGCAGGGTCTCGACCGAGACGACCTCGTGGGTGTTCTGGGCGGTCAGCGCGACGATCGCCGAGGTCCCGTGCACGCCGCAGCGGGCGAACGCCTTTAGGTCCGCCTGGATCCCGGCGCCTCCGCCGGAATCGGAGGTCGCGATCGTCATCGCGACGGGGGTGGTTCGCTCATCTGTCACGGGCGAACAAGGCTAGATGCCCGCGGCACTCCCTAGGCGGGCTCGGGCGCTGCCAGCGAGGTGCGCTCGTAACGGCCCTCGGCATTGCAGCGCACGTAGCCCGAGAGCTCGAGGCGCACCAGCGCGGTCGCCAGCGGCCCCGGCTCGAGGCTCGAGCCCCTCGCCAGGGCGTCCGAGGTGCCCGCCCCGCGCTCGACCAGATCGAGCACCTCCGCCAGCTCGGGCTCCAGCCGTGGGCCCGAGACCGTGGGCGGCGACCGCCTCGGAACGCCGGGCCCGACCAGCGCGTCGAGCACGTCCTGCGCCCCCCGGATCAGGTGGGCCCCCTCACGGATCAGGCCGTTCGTGCCCGCGGCGGGAGAGCTCCCGACCAGGCCAGGGACGGCGCCGACGTCGCGGTTCAGGTCCTGGGCCATCTCGGCGGTGATCAGCGAGCCCGAGCGCTCGCGAGCCTCGACGACCACGGTCATGCCGCCGAGGGCGGCCATGATCCGGTTTCGCGCCGGGAAGGTCCAGCGTCGCGGCTCGGTGCCCGGCGGGAGCTCGCCGAGCACCAGGCCGCGCTCGACGATCTCCGCATAGAGCTTCGCGCTTCGGGGTGGGTACGCCAGGTCGACGCCGCAGCCGAGCACCGCGATCGTCAGGCCGCCGGCCCGCAGCGCACCGGCCTGGGCCGCCGAGTCGATTCCCAGGGCCATCCCGCTCACCACCGCGAACCCGGCCGCCGCGAGCTCGGCGCCCAGCTCCGTGGCGAGCTCCCGGCCGTAGCGGCTGGGACGGCGAGATCCGACGATCGTCACCGTGCCGTCGCGGCTCATCTCGGGAAGGATCGCCGCGCTACCTCGGCCGAAGATGACGGCCGGCGCGTCACCGAGGTCGTGCAGCGGCTCCGGGTAGATCTCGTCGTGCCGGCAGCAGGCCCAGGCCCCCGATCCCGACACGGCGGCAAGCATGTGCACGGGATCACGCTCCCTCGCCCGCTGTAGGAACGAGCCCGCCTCGGAGCGAGCCATCGTCGTGGCCAGCTGCTCGTTCGAGAGCGCCAGCAGCTCGCTGGCGCGGTTCCCCGCCGCCCTGTCGACCGCCCTGTCGATGTGCCCGGCGAGCGAGGCCACCAGCCAGGCGCGCCGGAGGCACTCGCCGCAGGCGTGCGGCCGGGCAGCCGCGCTCACGGGTCAGGCCGTCGTCGACGGTCGATCGCCTCGCCGACGTGGTCCGGAGCGATGCGGGCTTCGCCGGCGAGATCGGCGATCGTCCGGGCCAGCCGCAGGCATCGATCCCAGCCGCGCGCGCTCAACCCGAGCTTTCGGTGCGCGTCCTCGAGCGTCCGCTGCCCTTCAGGATCGAGCTCGCAGTGGCGCCTCACCTCTGCCGGCGTCATCTCCGCGTTGGCCCGACCCGGACCGAGGCGCTCCTCCTGAACGGCACGGGCGCGGGCAACCCTCGCCCTGACCGTCGCGGAATCCTCGACGTCCTCGTCCATGAGCTCCTCGGCCGGAGGCGGCTCGACCCTGTGCGTGATGTCGATCCGGTCGGCCAGCGCGCCGCTCAGCTTCGCGAGGTAGCGGGTCACCGCGCCCGGGTGGCATTCGCACTCTCCCGACTCGGGACCGTTGCCGCAGGGACAGGGATTTGACGCGGCCACGAGCATGAAGCGGCACGGCAGCGACACGGTCCCGGTCGTCCTCGCGACGGTGACCGCGCCCTCCTCGAGCGGCACCCGCAGCGCCTCGAGCGCGTCGCGGCGAAACTCGCCGAGCTCATCGAGGAAGAGCACTCCCCGGTGCGCACGGGTCACCTCTCCCGGTCTGGGCGGCGCGCCGCCCCCGACCAGGGCCCGACCCGAGACGGTGTGGTGCGGCGCCCTGAAGGGCCGGTGAACGCGCGGCCCGCCGTTCTCGCCACAGACCCCCGCGATCCGGGCCACCTCGACCACCTCGTTCGCGCTCAATGGAGGCAGCAGCGAGGGCAGCCGCTGCAGCGCGAGCGTCTTGCCTCCACCCGGTGGTCCGACCAGCAGCATGCTGTGGGCGCCGGCCGCGGCGATCTCGAGGCAGCGGCGAAGAACCGGGTGGCCGCGCAGGTCGGCGAGATCGGGGAGGTCCCGGTCGGGCTCGGCCGGCGGCTCGGTCCGCGGCACAGGCTCGATCCCTCCCTCGGCCAGCTCGCTGAGCTGCGCGACGTACTCGACCGGCATCACCTCGATGCCCTCGATGAGGGCGGCCTGGCTGGTGTCGCCAGGCGACACCGCGACGCCGCGCAGCCCCCAGCCCCTGGCCCCCTCGGCCATCGCCAGGGCCCCGGGAGCCGGCCGGATCCCGCCGTCGAGGGCGAGCTCCCCGGCCATCGCGTAGTTGTCGACGACGGCCCGCGGCAGTTGGCCCGTCGCCGCCAGGATCGCGGCCGCGATCGCCAGGTCGAAGCCCGGACCCGCCTTCCGGACGTCGGCCGGAGCGAGGTTCACGGTGATCCGGTGATCGGGATACCTGAACCCGGAATTCTTCAGAGCCGAGCGCACCCGCTCGCGCGACTCCCGAACCGCGGCGTCGGGGAGGCCCACGATCGTGAACGAGGGCAGGCCGGCGCCGATGTCGACCTCCACGTAGACCGGCTCGGCGTCGACGCCGACCAGGGCGAAGGTGCGGGCGAGCGCGAACATGCGGCGAACGTAGGTCGCGCCACCTCAAGCCTGGCGCGCGGATCGTCAGATTGGCGTCACCTATCCGTTGCGATCCACGCGCGCGCCGGGAGCCCGGCGCGAGCAGCCTGGCTCATCGTGACCTTTGCCAGGCAACGCCTCGGCCGCACCGCCGAGCAGCTCGTCGCCACCCGGCTCGAGCGCTCCGGCTGGCGCATCGTCGGGCGCAACGTCCGGCTGCCATCAGGGGAGCTCGACATCGTCGCGCTCGACGGCGAGATGGTGGTGTTCGTGGAGGTGAAGGCCGGGCGCGCGGGCACGACCCTCGGCCCGGAGCAGCCCGCCCACGCCGTCGGCCGCCGCAAGCAGCACAAGCTGAGACGCCTGGCCCGCGAGTGGATCGCGGAACGGCGAGGGCCCTCAGGCGTCCTCGGCTACCGCTTCGACGTCGTCGGGGTCCGCTTCGGCCCGGATGGCCTCGCGGATGTCGATCACATCCGCGCCGCCTTCTGATCCGGGCACGTCCTCGAACTCCCCGGCCGCTGACTCCAGGCCCAGCTGCGAGTACGCGACCGAGGCGAAAGACCGCCGGTGCAGCGGGGAGATGCCATGACGCATGATCGCCTCGCGGTGCTCCGGGGTCGAGTAGCCGACGTTGCCCTCGAAGCTCCACTCCGGGTAGAGCGGAGCCACCCGCCTCATGTAACGGTCGCGCGTCACCTTCGCCACGACTGAAGCCGCCGCAATCGCGGCGCTGCGCGCGTCGCCGTCGACGACTCGCTCGTGGTCGAGCTCGCAGGCGTGCAGCCGGAAGCCGTCGACCAGCCGGGTCGCCTGCTCCTCGCGGGCGACCGCATGCATGCAATCGGTGAGCGCGGCGATGTTGGACACGTGGAGGCCGTTGCGGTCGATGCAGCGGGGCGAGCGCACCGCCACCGACACGCAGACGGCCGCGCGAATGACGGCGGGATAGAGCTCCTCGCGCTCCTCCTCGCTCTTCTGCTTGGAGTCGTCGAGCCACGCCAGCGCGAGGCGCTCCGAGCGCCCGATCCGCTCGAGGTCGATCAGGACGCCGGCGGCGAGCAGCGGACCTGCCAGGGACCCGCGCCCGGCCTCGTCCACCCCTGCCACGAAGCGGCGGCCGAAGGAGCGGTCGAAGCGAAAGAGGCGGGCGGCCGTCCGCCGCTTCCGCCGCTTCCTCGTCGAGCTAGAAGACTCCGATTCGGTCGGGGGGCCAGTAGGTGGCGAAGGCCTTGCCGATGATCCAGTCTCGGGGGACGGGTCCCCAGAAACGGCTGTCGTCGCTCGAGCCACGGTTGTCGCCCATCATGAAGTAATGGTCGGGCGGGATGGTGATCGTTTGCGGCAAATTGCAGGCTCCTCCTGGCGTGCAGGGGTTGATGAAGCCCTCATCGGCGACCTTTCCGTTGACCACGGGGTGGCCGTTCTCCACGCTCAGGGTGTCCCCCGGTCCGGCGACGATCCGCTTGATGAAGTTGACGTCTGACTTCTCGGCCGTGGGCTGGTCGCAGGGAGCGCCGCTGGAACCCCCTGCCCCGGTCCTCGGGTCTCCGCACTCGCCGCTGCCCCCGCCTCCCCCCTCGGCGCCCTGGGGTGGATGGAAGACGACGATGTCCCCGATCTTGGGATCGGTGAAGTGGTAGATGAAGCGGTTCACCAGGACACGCTGACCGACGTCGAGCGTCGGCTCCATCGACTCCGAGGGGATCTGGTAGGGCTTGACGATGAAGGCCTGGATCCCGAGAGCAAGGCCGAGCGCGAGCGCGACGATGATGACGAGCTCGAGGAGCGCGCCCTGGGTGCTGTGGGGTCGCGGGATTCTCAGTCTTCCGCCCCGTCGGGGGAGGAGTCGGCCTTCGCCTTGGGCTCAGGCTCCGATTCCGCCTCCGCCGTCTCCCCACCATTCGCACCCTGCTCCCCCTCCGCCTGAGTCTGTGCCTCCTCGGCGGGCTGCTGCTGCTCGTCCTCGGCGGGCTGCTCTTCGCCCTCCGACCGCTCCTCGCCCTCCTCCTCGGCGGGCTCGACGACCTCGGCCTCCGCCTCGCTGACCGCGACGCCCTCGGCGTCGACCGCCTCGGCCTCCTCGGCCGCGACGACCATCTCCTCCTCGATGCCCCAGCGCCGCTCGGCGACCCGGGCGCTCTTGCCGACCTTCTCGCGGAGGTAGTAGAGCTTCGCCCGCCGGACGTCGCCACGGGCCGCGACCTCGAGCTTCTCGATCTTCGGCGAGTGCAGCGGGAACGTCCGCTCCACGCCGACGCCGAAGGACTGTTTGCGAACGGTGAAGGTCTCGCGGGCGCCGCTGCCCTGGCGCTTGATGACGATGCCCTCGAAGACCTGGGTCCGCCTGCGGTTCCCCTCCACGACCTGGAAGTGCACGCGCACCCGATCGCCGGCAGCGAATCTGGGCCGCTGCTTGAGCGCTCGCTTCTCGAGATCTTCGATGACTGTGCTCATCCGGTGCTGATCGTCGGGGCTTGGTTTGAGCGGTGCCTAAACGGCACTTGGAGCGGAGACTCAAAAAACTGCGCGTACCGGTTGGCCCGCGCAGCGACGCGAAATGCTAGCGGTGATGCCGCCCCGGCGTTTGCGGCGACCTTTCATGCAGGCTCGCTCGCTCGCGGGCCCGCTCGCGCCGCCACTCCCGGACCCGGGCGTGATCGCCCGAGAGCAGGATGTCCGGGACCTTCCAGCCGTGGTACTCCGCCGGCCGCGTGTAGTGCGGGTACTCGGGCGCGCCCTCGAGCGCGGCGCTGTAGGACTCCTCCACCGCGCTCTCCGCGTCACCTAGCGCGCCGGGGCGCTTGCGCAGCACGGCATCGCAGATCACCATCGCCGGGAGCTCGCCTCCCGCGAGGACGTAGCGGCCGATCGAGATCGTCTCGTCCGCGAGATGCTCGACCACCCGCTCGTCGAAGCCCTCGTAGCGCCCGCACAGGAGGGCCAGGTGGCTCTCCTCGGCGAGCTCCGCCGCGGTCGCCTCGTCGAACAGCCGGCCGGCGGGTGCGAGGGCGATCTTCCGGACACGGCCCCGGTCGGCGCCGTAGGCGGCCTCCAGCGCCGCGTCGACCACGTCGACGCGCATCACCATTCCCGCCCCTCCCCCATACGGAGAGTCGTCGACCTGGCCGGCGCTCAGCGGCGTGCTGTCACGGTAATTGCGGAAGCGCATCTCGTTCCCCTGGGCGAGCGCGTTGGAGACGTGGCGCTGGCGCAGGAACCAATCGAAGTGCTCGGGGAACAGCGTGAAGACGTCGAGGATCAACTAGTCAAGTATGTCGACGACCACGCGCTTCTCCTCGCGGGTCGCCGCGGCCTTCATCACCGAGCGCAGCGCGTTGGCGACGCGCCCGCCACGGCCGATCACACGCCCCAGGTCATCCTCCGCGACCTCCAGCTCGAGCACGACCTCGCCGTCGATCTCCTCGACCTCGTTGACCACCACGGCATCCGGATCGGCGACGAGCGAGCGGGCGAGGAACTCGAGCAGGTCGCGCATCGGACCGCTAGGTACCGGTCGACTCGATGCCCTTGGTGCGGAGCAGCGTGGCGACCGTCTTCGTCGGGCGGGCACCCTTCTCCAGCCAGTGCTTCGCCCGGTCCTCGTCGATCACGATCAGGGAGGGATCCGGCTGCGGGTTGTACTGGCCGATGGTCTCGATCGTGCGACCGTCGCGCGGCGAGCGCTGGTCGGCGACGACAACCCTCCAGATCGGGTTCTTCTTCGACCCGACCCTGCGAAGTCTGATTCTCACGGACATGCGGCGGCGGAGGTTAGCGGCTAGCGCATGCCCCGCATCAGCTGCTGCGGGTCGGGCATCTTGCCCTCGGACATCTGCTTCAACAGCTTGTTCATCTGGCCGAACTGCTTGACGAGACGGTTGACCGCCTGGACCGTGGTCCCCGATCCGGTGGCGATCCGCTTTCGGCGGGAGCCGTTGATCTCGCTCGGGTGCGCCCGCTCGAAGGGCGTCATGGACTGGATGATCGCTTCGAGGCGGTCGAGCTCGCGCTCGTCGACCTGACCCATCCCCTGCATCGCCTTGCCCATCCCGGGCATCATCTTCATCAGGTTCCCGAGCGGCCCCATGCGACGGACCTGCTTCATCTGCTGGAGGAAGTCGTCGAGGGTGAACTGCTGCTTGCGGATCTTGCGCTCGAGGTCGGCGGCCTGGTCCTCGTCGAACTCGTCCTGCGTCTTCTCGATCAGGGACATGACGTCGCCCATGCCGAGGATCCGGCCGGCCATGCGGTCCGGGTGGAAGCGCTCGAGCTCGTCGAGCTTCTCGCCGGTCGAGGCGTAGATGATCGGCTTGCCGGTGACGGCGCGGACCGAGAGCGCCGCGCCGCCGCGGGCGTCGCCGTCGAGCTTGGTCATCACGACGCCGTCGAAGTCGGCGGTCTCGGCGAAGCTCTCGGCCACGTTGACGGCGTCCTGGCCGGTCATCGCATCGACGACCAGGAGAACGTCGTGGGGCTTGGTGACCTTCCGGACCTTGGCGAGCTCGTCCATCAACTCCGGGTCGACGTGCAGGCGGCCGGCCGTGTCGACGATCAGCGCGTCGCGGTTGTCCTGGACGGCCTGCTGTCTGGCCCACTCGGCGACCTTGACGGCGTCGGTCTCACCCGGCTGGGAGTAGACGTGGGCCTTCGCCTGGGCGCCGAGCTTCTGCAGCTGCTCGACCGCGGCGGGCCGCTGCAGGTCGCAGGCGGCGAGCGCGACGTCGCGGTGGTCCTTCGCGAGCAGCTTGGCGAGCTTCGCACAGGCGGTCGTCTTGCCCGAGCCCTGGAGGCCGGCCATCAGGATCACGGTCGGCCCGTTCGGGGCGAAGACGAGATCGCGACCCGCGCCACCCATCAGGGCGGTGAGCTCGTCGTTGACCGCCTTGATCACCGTCTGCCCCGGGTTGAGCGCCTCCGAAACCTCCTCTCCGGCCAACCTCTCCCGCAGGGCGTCCGTGAACTCCTTGACCACCTTGAAGTTGACGTCCGCCTCGAGCAGGGCGAGGCGGACCTCGCGCAGGGCCTTGTTGACGTCGTCCTCGGAGAGCTTCCCCCGCGAGCGAACGTCGGAGAGCACGCCCTGGAGGCGGTCTGAAAGCTGGTCGAACATGTCGGGTGAGCTTAGGCCCTACATGAAACGGGCTGCCCTCAAGGGCGCCCTTGCATCTACGGGCAGCGGTCGAGCCGCGCGGTCAGCGGATCGGCCGCCCGGCCGCGGGCGTCCGCATTCGGACGGCACTTGCGGGCACGGCGGTGCTTGCCTCTGCCCTTGCGCGCGGCACTTGCCGCTCCCGTGCGGGCGGACGCGGCGCGGTAGCCGAGCAGATACGGCGTCGGGTCGACCGGGGTCCCGAAGTGGCGGACCTCGAAGTGCAGATGCGGCCCGGTGGAGTGCCCGGTCGAGCCCACGTAGCCGATCGTCTGCCCGCCGGACACCCGCTGGCCGACCGAAGCGGCGATCACCGACATGTGCGCGTACCAGCTCTCGAAGCCGAGTCGGTGGCTGATCACGACCAGGTTGCCGTAGCCGCCGGTGTTGAACCCGGCGAAGGAGACGACCCCCACACCGCCGGCGTGGATCGCGGTCCCCTTCGGCTCGGGGAAGTCGAGCCCGGTGTGCCAGCGGCCCGGCGGGATGAACCCGAAGCCGTCACCGACCGCGCCGGGCACGGGACGGAAGAAGCGGACCGGGCCGATCGGGGACGTGGTCACGACCGTCTTGCCCCGAAGCGCGCCCAATGTCGCCGGCCCGGCGACCCCGTCGACGCCGATGTGCGCGGCTGACTGGAACCGCCTTACCGCGTTCTCCGTGTTCGGCCCGAAGCCCCCATCGAATCCGCGCGGCTCGAAGCCGCGCTCGTGGAGCAGGAACTGGAGCGCGGCCACATCCCAGCCGCGCTGGCCACTGTGCATCGGCCTCTTCCCGAGGT
This sequence comes from Actinomycetota bacterium, assembly GCA_046732465.1. Classification (GTDB taxonomy): domain Bacteria; phylum Actinomycetota; class Thermoleophilia; order Solirubrobacterales; family 70-9; genus DASUPK01. The sequence continues at coordinate 49,272 of JBKPND010000011.1, read as the reverse complement.
TCGGCTTGCCGCGCTTGCCGAGGGCGGCGCGCGTCTGCGGTCCGGCGATCCCGTCGACCGTCAGCCTGTGCTGGGACTGGAAAGTGCGAACGGCCCCCTGGGTCCACGGCCCGCTGATGCCGTCGACGGGATGCGGATAGAGGCCGAGGCCGCTCATCGCGACCTGGAGCGCGGCGATTTCGGCGCTGCCCGCGCTCGCGGTTGCGGGCATGGCAAGGAGGCCCCCTATGACCGCCGCTGTCGCGACGAGCCATCTGATGCCCCCGGAAGCCACGCTCCCAGGGTTCCGCTGACGACGGTCATCTGTGCGAGTGCCCTTGCAGCGCGGGTAACCCCGGTTGACCTGTTTGCTACTCCTCGATCAGCGCACGGGCGAACTCTTGTGCGTCGAACGGCCGCAGGTCCTCCAGCGACTCCCCGATCCCGATCAGCTTCACCGGGATGCCGAGCTCGGACGCGATCGCGAGCGCGACGCCGCCCTTGGCGCTTCCGTCGAGCTTGGTGAGCACGGCACCGCTGACGTCCACCGCGTTGGCGAACTCCTGGGCCTGACGGACCCCGTTCTGCCCGGTGGTCGCGTCGATCACGATCAGCGTCTCCTGCGGGGCGTCCGGTATCCGCTTCCCGATCACCCGACGCACCTTGGCGAGCTCCTCCATCAGGTTCCCGTGGGTGTGGAGACGGCCGGCCGTGTCGCAGATCACCACGTCGGCGCTCCGTGCCTCGGCCGCGGCGACGGCGTCGAAGGCGACCGCCCCGGGATCTCCGCCCTCGGAGCCGCGGACGATCTGCGTGCCCGCCCGATCGGCCCACTCGGCGAGCTGGTTGACGGCCGCGGCGCGATAGGTGTCCGCGGCCGCGACGATCACGTCGAGGCCGAGCTCCTTCTGGAGGTGCCAGGCGATCTTGCCGATCGTGGTCGTCTTGCCGGTGCCGTTGACGCCGACGATCATCAGGACGGACGGGCGATCGCGCAGGTGGATCCGGCTGCTCTCCTCACCCTGGGGCGAGGCCGTCTCGGCGAGCACCTCGATCAGCCGGTCCCGCAATTCCTCCCCGCCGCTGAGGTCCCCCGCGTCCGCCTCGTCCTCCAGGCGGCGAACGACCGCCGCGGTGGTCTCAGCGCCGACATCGGCGAGGATCAGCGCTTCCTCGAGGTGCTCCCAGGTGCCCTCGTCGATGCGCTCCGTGAAGCTCGAGGAGAGCTCGGCGGTCAGCGCCTGCCGGCTCCGCGAGAGCCCTTCCCGCAGGCGGCGAAACACACCCGTCCGCTCCCCCTCCTGAGGCTCCGCGACCGCGACCTGGCGATCGCCGAGGTCGAAAGCCTCTTGCCAGCTCGTCGCCACGGCGCCAGCCTAAAGCGGCGGCCACAAACACCGCCGCCGGATCAAGCGACGGCATCCGGTGTGCCGTGTGAGATAGGGCGTGATGCGACAGTCGGGTGGCCATCTCTCCTGGGCGACTCTCTCGGCGCTCGTCACGCGTGGAGCGGCGTGCGTCTACTGCGGAAGCCGCGAGGACCTGGTCGCGCACCACAAGCTCCCTCGGCGTTACGGAGGGCTGGACGTGCTCGAGAATCTCGAGCCGGTTTGCCGGAGCTGCCATCCGGCGGTGGAGCGGGAGGCCGCCGAGCGCGCGAAGCTCGTCTGGGAGCGGCCCGAATGGCCCGACCGGCCACGCCGCCCGCGGCAGCGCCCCGTCCTCCGTCGCCCGTACTAGGCGGCGGCCTCGGCGGCGGCCTCGGGCTCGCCCGGAAGCGTCTCGAGCTCGTCGCGCGGCAGCTTGCGCGAGACGACCTTGGTGATGCCGTCACCGCCCATGCTGACCCCGTAGAGGATGTCGGCGGCGTCCATCGTCCGCTTCTGATGGGTGACGACGATGAACTGCGAGCGCTCGGCGAAGCGGCGGACGAGGCGGAGGAAGCGGTCGATATTGATGTCGTCGAGCGCGGCCTCGACCTCGTCGAGGATGTAGAAGGGACAGGGGCGCGCCATCAGCACGGCGAAGACGAAGGCGAGGGCGACGAGGGACTTCTCGCCGCCGGAGAGGAGCGACAGGCGCCGCGTCGACTTCCCCGCGGGCGTCACCTCGATCTCGACGCCGCCGTCCTCGTCGGGCGGGGTGAGCTCCTCGTCGAGATCCTCCTCGTCCTCTGACGGCTGGCCGGCGAAGGGCGGCGGTGCGCCCCCGACGTCCACGCGGCGCAACCGGCCGCGGCCGCCCGGGAAGAGCTCGGCGACCATCTCCTCGAAACCGCGCGCGGTCGCCTCGAAGGTCTCCTCGAAGGCCGCCGCGATCTCCCTGTCGGTGCGGCGGATCAGCGCGCGCAGCTCGGTGATCGCCTTCTCCAGGTCCTTGCGCTGCTCCGCGAGCTCGGTGACGTGTTCGCGGGCCTCCTCGTACTCGCGCTTGGCCAGCGGGTTGACCGGGCCGATCTGCTCGCGGTTGCGCTGCAGCCGTGCAAGCCGGGCCTCGATCGCCTCGCGCTCCTCGCCGGGGAGCGGCGCCTCCGCGGCACCCAGGCTCTCGCCCAGGACCTCGCCAAGTCGTTTCAGCTCCGCGGTGCTCTCGTCCCGCTGCCCGCGCAGCTGGGTGGCCTCGACCTCGGCGATCGTCATCGCCTCGCTCGCCTCGCGAAGCTCACCCTGCAGCCCGAATTCCTGCTGTGAGCACTCCCGAAGCTCCGCGGCGACGTCGGCGCCGCCATCCCCGTCGGCCCCGGCCAGGGTCGCGGCATGGCGCTCGAGGCTCCGCCCCAGCGCCAGCAAAGCCTCCCGTGCGCGACCCAGCGCTGGGAGCGTCTCCTGCTCCAGCGCGATGCGCCGCTCGAGCTCCTGTCGGTCGCGGAGGCGCTTCTCCTTGGCACGCTCAGCCGCCTCGGCGTGGCGGCGCTCCGCAGCCAGCTCGGCCTCGAGCTTCGCGCGCTGGATCGCGCCGGACCCGGCTCCCTCGTCGGAGCGCTCCGCGTGACGCTCCGCGAGCCAGGTCGTGCGGCTCGCCTCCTCGGAGGCCTCGTCGAGCTCACGGCGCGCGCTCCTGAGCGCCTGCTGGGTCTCATCCTCGCTGCTCCGCGCCTCGGCGAGTGCGGACTCGGCGCGCTCGAGATCTTTGTTCGCCCGCTCCTCGGTCTGCTCGCGCTGGGCGAGCCGGGAGGCGAGCTCCTCGCGCTCGGAGCGGGCCGCCAGCGCGGGATCGGTCCCCTCCCGCGGCAGCCTGCGGACCTCGCCGGCCCGCGCGTCGTAGCACTCGCCGTCGACCGTGACCGCAACGCCGCCGAACCCCTCCGGGAGCCCGTCGAGGTCGTCCACCAGCCAGGCGTCGGACAGCAGCCGCTCGGTGATCGGGCCAGCCTCGCCGCGGGCCTCGACCAGGTCCAGAAGCCGACGGGCGCCGACCTTCGGTGACTCCGTGGCCGTTCCCGAGGAGTCCGTCGAGATCAGCGCGCGTCCGGCGCCCTCCGTGGCGGCGAGCCGCTCGCGCCCCTCGCCGATGGAGCCGACGATCGAGGCGCGCAGGCGCTCTCCGAGGACAGCGGACACCGCGCGCTCGAGGCCCGAGCCGGTCTCGATCAGCCCGGCGAGCGCGTCGTGCTCACCCTCGACCGCGGCGGCGGCGAGCTTGGCTTCGACCGCCGCCAACTCGCCCGCCAGAGCCGCCTTCCGCTCGGAGGCCTTGCGCGCCTCGGCCCGCGCCCTCTCGTGCATCTGAGTCGCCTGGCGAAGCGCCGTGGCCGCCTCCTCTGCGGCCACCTCGAGCGGCTCGAGTGCCTCACGGGCTGCGGTTCGCTTGCGCTCGGCCTCCTCCGCCGCCTGACGCAGCCGGACACCCTCTTCGGATGCGTCTTCCCCGAGCTTGGCGAGCTCGCCCTCCAGCTCGGCGATCCGGGTTGCGGTGGCCGCCTCGTCGGGCTCGGCCTCGAGGGCATCGAGGCGCAGCTGTCGCTCCCCGAGCGCCGCGCGCAGGTCGCGCTCGGCGATCTCCAGGGACTCAGCGCGGGCCCGCACGCGCTCGGTGGCGGCGCGCGCATCCGCGACCAGCTCCCCGTGGCGCCGGCGGCCCTCCTCGCCGGCCGCGATCCGCTCCTCGATCGCCGTGCGGCGCGCCCGAACCTCTTCGAAGCGCTTCTCGACCGAGTCGCGGGTCGCGCGAACCTGGGCCAGCTTCCGTTCGGCCGTCGCGAGCTGCTCCTGCTGGGCCCGCAGCGCGTCCGCGACGAGCCGGGAGCGCAGCTCGCTTGACTCGCGTTCGAGCTTCGCGGTGCGCTCGGCAGCCTCGGCCTGCCGCTTCAGCGGCCGCAGGCGGGAGCGGGCCTCGCGCTCGACGTCGGTGGCGCGCTCCAGGTTTTCGCGGGTGCGATCGAGCTTGAGCTGAGCGTTGTGGCGGCGCTTGCGATGCTTGCCGAGGCCGGCGGCCTCCTCGATCAGGAGGCGCCGATCGCGGGGCTTGGAATGGACGATCTGCTCCACCCTGCCCTGGCTGATCACGGAGTGGGCCTCGCGGCCCATGTTGGTGTCGGCGAGAGCCTCGACGATGTCGACGAGGCGGCAGCGGGCTCCGTTCAGCCTGTACTCGCCCTCGCCGTTCCGCTCGATCCGACGCGAGATCGAGATCTCCGAGAACTCGCTGGCCGCCCGGCCCTCGGTGTTGTCGATCACGACCTCGACCTCGGCGAAGCGCCGCGGCGACTGCCCGTTCCCGCCGGCGAAGATGACGTCCCGCATCTGGTGCCCGCGAACCGCCGTCGGGCTCTGCTCGCCGAGGGCCCAGAGCACCGCGTCGGTGATGTTCGACTTGCCCGACCCGTTCGGGCCGACGATCACGCTGACGCCCGGCGAGAAGGTCAGCCGGGTGCGGTCGGGGAAGGACTTGAAGCCCTTCAGGTTGATGGCCTTCAGGTACATGAGGTTGGGAAGGGTGCCAGCTATGGGAAGCCTCGCGCCCTGGCCGGACGCGATTCCCGCTACTTCCGCAGTTTCTCCAGCGCGCGCCGCGCGGCCGCCTGCTCGGCCTCCTTCTTGCTCCGCCCGGAGCCGGCGCCGATCTCATGCCCCTGGACGGTCGCCCGGATCTCGAAGCGGCGATCGTGTGGCGGCCCCTCCTCCCCGGTCACCTCGTAGCTGACCGTCGTGCCGTCGCGCGCGAGCCGCTCCTGCAGCTCGGACTTGAAGTCCAGTCTCTCCCGCGTGGCCTGCTCGATTTCTTCGCCGAACGCCTCCACCACGGCGTGGGAAGTCGCCTCGAACCCGTGTGCCAGATAGCTGGCCCCGATCACGGCCTCGCAGACGGAGGCGAGGGTCCGCTCGGAGGCCAGGAGGGTCTCCACCGGCAGTCCGTCGCCGTCCTGTGGAGCACGGGCCTCGAGCAGATGGGGGAGCCCAAGCTCGCGGGCGACCTCGGCGCAGGCGCGCCCGCTGACCGCCTGGTTGAGGATCTTGGTGAGCTCCCCGATGTCCGCGTCCGGGTGATCGGCGAAGAGCAGGCCGGCGACGGAGAGCCCCAGGACGCTGTCGCCGAGAAAGGCGAGCCGGCCATAGGAGTGGATGCGGGCCTCGACCCAGGATGAGTGAGAGAGGGCCTGCCGGCGCAGCTCTTCGGGGGCGTCCGCGAACAGCTCCGCCAGCGAGGCGGTGGCTGGTGTCATCGGATCAGGTCGAAGCCCCTCCCCTAGGCGGCAGGCACCCGCGCGGTGACGAAGTCGACGGCGTCGCCGACCGTCTCGATCCGGGCCGCCTCTTCCTCGCTCACGCGGATGTCGTAGCGATCCTCGAGCTCCATGACCAGCTCGTAGAGGTCGAGCGAGTCGGCGTCGAGATCGTCGCGAAACTTGGTTTCGGGCTGGATCCGCTCGGGCTCCACCTCGAGCTCGGTGCTCAGGTGATCCCGCACCAGCTTCATCACTTCGTCGCGTTCCATTGCGGCATTATCGCCTATCGCCCCGCCATCCCCGAGGGCTCCCGCAGCGCGTCGCGCGTGGCGCCCGAGGCGGCGAGCAGCTCCCCCGTGCGCTCGACGGCGCGTTCCGTGACCGTGCGGTGGGCCAGGCGAACAGCATTTGCGATCCCGTCGGGGGTGGAGCTGCCGTGTGCCACGACGGCGACGCCACGCAGACCGAGGAGGATCGCCCCGCCGACCGCATTCGGATCCATCGTCCGGCGCAGCCCTCCGAGGGCCCGCCGCAGGAGCAGCCCGCCAGTCGCTGCGAGCGGGCCCGACCGGGCGGCCTCGCGGACGGCGTACGCCACGGCCTTCGCCGTCCCCTCCACCGTCTTCAGGGTGACGTTTCCGGTGAAGCCGTCGGTGACGATCACGTCAGCCTCGCCGCTCAGCAGATCCCGGCCCTCGACGTTGCCGATGAAGCGGATGCCCTCGGAATCGGCCAGAACCTCGTGAGCCTCGACCACGTCGGCACGCCCCTTCTTCTGTTCCTCACCCACCGAGAGCAGCGCCACGCGAGGGCTCTCGACCCCCAGCACCGCTGCGCTGAACGCCGAGCCGAGGAAGGCGAACTGGATCAGATGCTGCGGGCGCACGTCCGTATTGGCGCCGCAATCGAGAAACACGAGCGGCGGGCCGTCCGCGCCGGGCACCGGGAACTGCACCGCGAGGGCGGGCCGGTGAACCCCCTGCGCCCGCTTGAGGGCGAAGAGCGCCGCCGTCATCGTGGCGCCGGTGGAACCGGCGCTGACAAGTGAGCTGCAGGTGCCGTCGGCCACCGCGGCGGCGGCGCGGACCACCGATGCCTCGGGCGTCGAGCGAACGGCGGCCACCGGCTCGGCCTCGTTTCCGATCCATTCCCTGGTGGGGTCGAGCTCGATCCCTTCGTTGACGGGGAGGCCACCCGGCCCGAAGATCCGAACCGGGATGCCGTCGGCGGCGGCGAGCCGTGCCCCCTCCAGGACGAGTTCCGGTCCGCCGTCCGCGCCGTAGGCGTCCAGCGCGACGGGGAGCGTCGAGGGCATCTACTCGGTAGCTGAGGGCTCTCCGCCCGTCGGCGCCGGCTCGGGCGCCTCGTGGCGGATCACCTCACGACCCGCGTATGTCCCGCACGTCGGGCAGACCCGATGCGGCAGACGCGGGCTGTGGCAGCGCGGGCACTCGTTCAGCCGCGGGGCCGAGACCTTGTGCTGCGCGCGCCGCTTGTCGCGCCGCGTCCTCGACTGTCGCTTCTTGGGGACCGCCATCGGCGGCGCATGGTAGCGGCCACTAGGCCGCACCACTATGAGCGAGGGGCGTAGCCCCGAGCGGTTATGTGGGGCGGCCGCTTGTGGCCGCGATCTGATGGCGAAGCCGTATCAGCTCACGCTCGCGGACACTGCACTCCGAGTGGCTTCCAAGGCGCGCTCGATTCCCGCGTCGTCAACGTCGAGGTGGGCGACCGCCCGCACGCGGCGATCGTCGAGGGCGCCCATCCTCACGTCCTTCGCTGCGAGCGAGCGGCAGAAGCCCTCGGCATCGGAGACCTCGAAGATGACGATGTTGGTCTCGACCCGCGCCGGGTCGATCTGGATGCCCGGGATCTCCGCCAGGCCCTCCGCCAGGCGGCGCGCCCGCTCGTGATCGTCGGCAAGGCGCTCCACGTTGTTCTCGAGCGCGTAGATGCCGGCGGCCGCGAGGACACCTGACTGCCGCATGGCGCCGCCGAGCATCTGCTTCCAGCGCCACGCCTCCTCGATCAGCTCGGCTGAGCCGGCGAGGCACGCACCCACCGGGGCGCCGAGTCCCTTGGTGAAGTCGATCCACGCGGTGTCGAAGTCGGACGCCCAGGTGTCGGCGTCGATACCGCTCGCCACCACGGCGTTCATCAGGCGCGCGCCGTCCAGGTGAGTTCTCAGTCCGTGCTCGCGCGCGATGGAGAGCACGCCGTTGAGCCGCTCGAGCGGCCAGACGGTGCCGCCCCGCAGATTCGCGGTCTGCTCGACGCAGGCGAGGCGCGGTCGCGGGACGTAGCGACTTTCGGCCGGGTGCGCGCGAATCGCGGCCTCGAGCGCCTCCGGGGTGAACGTCCCGTCCTCCCCATCGAGCTCCGTGATTACGGCTCCGGAGAGCACGGCCGGCCCACCGGCTTCCGCCTCGAGCGGGTGGGCGTCTCGGCCGATGAAGACCTCGTCGCCGCCCGGGCGAACGTGGAGGCGGATGGCGATCTCGTTGCACATCGTCCCGGAGGGCAGGAACAGGCCGGCCTCCTGGCCGAGAAGAGCGGCCACCCGCTCGTGAAGCGCGTTCGTCGTCGGGTCCTCGCGCTTCTGCTCGTCCCCGACCTCGGCGGCGGCCATCGCCGCCCGCATGCCCTCACTGGGCCGCGTCTGGGTGTCGGAGTAGAGGTCGACGAACACGGCTGGGCGTCAGTCCAGCTTCAAGTCGCGCAGCTTCGCCATCCGCGGGTCGCCGCCCTGAGAGTGACGGTGGGCCTCGGGGTCAGCGTCGTTCAGCGACTCGCCGCAGACCGAGCAGAGGCCGGCGCAGTCCTCCCGGCAGAGCGGCTGTGACGGGAAGGCGAGGACGAGGGCATCGTTGGCCCAGCGGCCGACGTCGAGATCTCCGTCGGAGACGTAAGGGCTGCGGAGCTCCTCGTCCTGGGCTGACGCCTGATCGATCTCGCGGGCGTCGATCTCGAGATCGGTCGCGGCCTCCTCGAGACAGCGAACGCAGGGGCCGGTCAGCTCAGTGGAGAAGCGAAGCCGCAGCGCATATCCGGTGGTCGTGCGGGAGACGTCCAGCCGCGCCTCGCTTCCGCCACCGGTCGGCGCGTAGGTCTGGCCGCCGAGCTCGATCGGGTCGAGCGCCAGCTCGAGATCGAGGGCGCGAGCTTGTCCTGAGGACAGCGCCAGCCGCTCGAGATCGACGATTCCGCCTTCCGCATACACTCGCTTCGAGGGTACCTACTCACCTTGAGCGCGCAATTCCACTGGAACCCGGAGACCTACCTGGAGGAGATCCGGGCCGAAGTCCCGCGCTACGACGAGCTCCAGAAGGCCACCGTGGAGGCGATTCCGTTCGCCCCGGACCGGGTCCTCGAGCTGGGCATGGGCACCGGTGAGACCACCCGGGTCCTGCTCGAGACCTATCCCGACGCCTGGGTGATCGGTCTCGACTCGAGCCCCGACATGGTCTACCGGCTGCGGGAGGAGTACGACGACGTCCAGCTGGCAAGGATGGAGGATCCGCTGCCGGATGGTCCATGGGATCTGGTCATCTCGGTGCTCTCGGTTCACCACCTGCAGGACGACGCGAAGCGCACCCTCTTCAGGCGGGTCCGCGAGCAGTCGCGGGCGCTCGTGATCGGCGACGTCGTCAAGGCCGAGCCGCAGATCACGCCGATCGAGCCCGACTTCGACTTCCCTGACACCGCGGAGGAGCTCGCCGAGTGGTGCGGCGGCGAGATCACGTGGACCGCCGACGACCTGGCGGTCGTCCGAGCCACCTACGACTAGTCAGAAGGAGGAGAGATGACCCACCACAACCCCGAGCGGCCCGGACCGCCGCCGTCGGCCGACAAGGGGGTGGTCCTCTACGAGAAGCGCGACCGGATCGCCTACGTGACGATCAACCGGCCCGAGGCGCGCAACGCGGTGAGCCCCGACGTCCACCGCGCGATGATCGGCGCCTGGGCCGACTTCGCCGAGGACGACTCCGTCGACGTCGCGATCCTCACCGGAGCCGGGGACGCCTTCTGCGCCGGCGCGGACCTGAAGGAGTACATCCCGCCGATCATCGCTGAGCAGAAGCCCGATGACCTCCGGCAGATCGCCGAGCTCGGGCTGAACGGCTTCACCCGCGGGATGCACCGGATCTACAAGCCGATCATCGGCGCGATCAACGGCTGGGCGCTCGCCGGCGGCTTTGAGACCGCGCTCGCCTGCGACATCCGGATCGCCTCCGACCGCGCGATGTTCGGCTCCTTCGAGGCCCGACGCGGCTTCCATCACGGCGACGGTGGCATCGTGCGGCTCGTCAACGCCGCCGGGGTCGGCGTCGCTATGCACATGCTGCTCACCGCCGAGCCGATCGACGCCGCCCAGGCGCTCGAGTGGAACCTGGTCTCGAAGGTGGTCCAACACGACACGCTGCTGGACGAGGCCGAGACCGTCGCCCGTCAGATCCTCCGCAACTCGCAGCGAGCTGTCCGCTCCGCCAAGCAGACGATCCTCGACACGGTCGGAAAGACCCTCGACGAGCAGCTCAGGGCCGAGGCCTGGAACGCCTACACCTGCGCCGATCCCGACGAGACGATGGAGCTGCTCGGGCACTTCTACGAGAAGATCGACGCCGGCCGGGCCGGCGCCCACGAGACCGAGCTCTAGTCGTCCGCGTAACCGGGCCGCGCGATGTCGAGCTTTCGCCTGACGTGCTCCTCGAGCCTCGGCGCCAGCTCATCGATCCGTTCGTCGAGGTCGCCGGAGCGGATTCGCTCGGACAGCTCGGCCGCCGCCGCGTGGACGTCGTCGACCTCCTCCCCCAGCAGCTCCCCGAAGAGCGCCAGGTCCTCGCGGTCGGGCTCCTCCCCCGCCCTGAGCTCACGCGCCACCACCGCGCACACGTTCGCCGCGACCAGGACCTTGAAGCGCTGCTCTCGCGGCACCTCGGGTCGCAGCTCCCCGAAGAGATACTCGGCGACGGAGTCGAGCAGCTCGTCCGCGGTCGGCCGGTCCTGCATCACGAATTCACCAGCTGGAGGAGGTCCCACTCCGGCTCGCAGACCCGCCGTCCGAGGGAGGCCAGCTCGTGGCTGCGCCGCACGCCCGTCAGGTGGTCGTTTGCCTGGCGAGCGCAGATCACGGCCCACTTGACGTTCCCGAACGCCTCCCAGTACCGGACCCGGTCGCCGTCGACCGGCGCACCGCCTGCCGACTCGTAGGTGGCGGCGAACTCGTCCGGATCTCCGACGCCCGCCACCGGCCGGTCGTCGTTGCCGAACCGCCAGGAACGGATGCAGAGCCAGCCGATGTCCTCCGCCGGATCGCCGAGATGGGCGAGCTCCCAGTCGATCACCGCGGCGAGCCCGTTCTCGTCCACGATGAAGTTCCCGAGCCGGAAGTCGCCGTGAACCAGGCGCGGCTCCGCCGACTCCGGCGCGTTGGCCCGCAGCCAGCGCAGTCCGAGCTCGACCGCCGGCAGCGGTTCGCCGATCTCGTCGAGCTGGCGCTCCCACTCCGCAATCTGGGTGAGCGCCGGGTCCTCGCCGGGGTTGGGCAGGACGCCGTTCAGCGATCCCGGATCGATCGAGTGGATGCGGGCGAGTGCCCCCGCGAGCTGCTCGGTGAGTCGAGCCCGGGCGGCCTCGTACTCGGGCTTGCGCAGGATCCGGGGAGCAACCGAGGTCCCCTCGACGTGAGCCATCAGGAAGCCGGGGGAGCCGAATCGGCCCCCCTCGGGCTCGAAGGCGAGCAGCTCGGGGACCGGAGCGCCGGCCTCGGCGGCCCGGGCGATCAGCGCGAACTCATCAGCCATCGGCACCAGCGAGACCGAGCCCTTCGGGTCGCGGCGAAGCACCCAGCCGCCCGCATCGCCCTCGGCCAGCCAGGTCTCGCGCGACGCCCCGCCCGGGATACGCGTCAGCTTCACCTCACCCGGCTCGATGCCCTGCTCGGCAAGAACCTCACGGACACCGGCAACGAGCTCCTCCATGCGCTGAGCCTAGTTGTACGTTGCCGGACCCGATGAACACCGAGAAATACCCCGAGACGCCGGGCGCTGCGCTCGCCGCACTGCAGGCGGGCAACGAGCGGCATCAAGCCGGAAGGCAGGAGCTGCGAAACCTCTCACCGCTTGGCGAGCGGCACGGGGAGGGGCAGCGGCCCTTCGCGGCGATCATCTCCTGCGCCGACTCGCGCGTCTCGACGGCCCTCGCCTTCGATCTCGATCGCGGCAACCTGTTCGTCTCCAAGGTCGCCGGCAACACCCTCGACACGGGAACGGTGGGCAGCACCGAGTTCGCGGTCGCCGTTCTGGGCGTGAAGCTGGTGATGGTGCTCGGGCACACGGACTGCGGAGCGGTCGAGGCCGCGATCGCCGTCGCAGACGGCAGCCGGGTCTACCCGCCCGACGAATACGGAGCCATCGGCCCCGTGGTCGATGCGGTCGTGCCCGCCGTCGAGTCGCTGCCGGCGGGTCAGCGCGCTCTGCCGGACTGCGTCGCGGCCAACGCCCGCGCCCAGGCGGCGAAGATCGCCGAGACGGGACCGATCATCGGTCCGGCGGTGGAGGAGGGCACGGTCAGCGTCGTCGCAGCGGTCTACGAGATCGAGACCGGGCGCGTCGAGCTGCTCTAGCCGATGCAGGGAGGGTCCAACGTCCGGATAGCCGCTTAGCGTCCATCGGCATGTGGTTCTTCAGGCTCAGCACCTTTGAGATGGCGCTCGTACTGGCCGTGGCCGTGCTGGGCGCCACGGCGCTGGGCGTCTTCCTCGGGCACCGCGTGCGCCATCTGTCGGACACCTTGAAGGAGCCGTTCGGCGTCCTGCAGGCCGCGCTCCTGGGAGTGGTCGGGCTGATCCTCGCTTTCGGCCTTTCCCTCGCGGTCACGCGGTACGAGAACCGGCGCGACGCCGTGGTGGACGAGGCGAACACGATCGGCACGACCTACCTGCGGGCGCAGACGCTCCCCGAGCCCATGCGGAGCAAGTCGCTCGCCCTGCTGAAGACCTACACCGCGAGCGCGGTCAACCTGACGAACTTCATTCCCGGCAGCGACCCGGAGGTCGCCGTCGCGGACAGAGAGAAGGAGATTCAACGCCGCCTCTGGGCCCTGAACGGAGAGGCGCTCGCACTCAGGCCCGTCGATAGCGCTCCCCGGCTCTACGAGGAAACGCTGAACGAGATGATCGACGCCCAGGCCACGCGCGTCGCGGGCCTCAACAACCGGGTGCCGAACGCGGTGTTGTTCCTCGAGGTGCTCGGTGCGGCACTCGCACTCGGACTGCTCGCCGCCTATCTCGCGATCGTCGGGAGGGGCGTCCTAGCGGTATCGCTGGCGGCCCTGCTCGTGACGATGCTGCTCTTCGTCATTGCCGATCTGGACCGTCCAACGCGCGGACCGATTCAGGTGCCCGACACGCCCCTCAAGGACGTGCTCGACCAGATGCAGCAGCCGCCCGCGGCGGCGAGCTAGCTAACCGATCTCGGAAGGCTCGCGCTCGCGGCCCTGGAGCCGGTCGCGACCGCGCTGCACCGCCTGCAGGAACTTCTGGAGATTGACCTCGAGCGTCGAGAGGATGTCGTCGGCGTAGTCCTCGGCGCCGAGCCGGATCTCCCGCTCGCGCTCCCTCGCCTCCTCCACGATCTCCTCGGCGGCGCGCTCGGCCTGGCGGGTGATCTCCTCGTTCGCGACGAGGCGGGCCTGCTGCTCGCGGGCCTCCTTGACGATCCGCTCGGCCTCACGCTTGGCCTCGGCCAGCATCTCCTGGCGCTCCTTGACGATCCAACGTGCCTGCTTGATCTCCTCGGGGATCGTGGCGCGCATCTGGTCGAGGAGGTCGTAAATCTCCTCACGGTCGACGCGCACCTGATCCGTAAGCGGCACGGGCCGCGCGTTGTGGACCAGGTCGTCGAGCTTGTCGATCAGTACTAGAACGTCCATTGAGGTCGCTAAAGCTTACGCATCGCGCAAACTCGTCGGTTCCGGGCGGCGCTTCTTCGCCGATCTGCAAGCGTCCGCCCACCCCCCACGCACGGAGAATCAGCGCGAGAGACGTTCCGCAAGCGCTTTTGCAACCGGGCCCGGGACCAGATCGCCCACGTCGCCGCCGAACGTCGCGATCTCCTTCACCCCGGTCGAGGAAAGGAAGCTGTAGTTGGCCGAGGCGAAGATGTACATCGACTCGATCTCCGCGGCGAGCTTGCGGTTGAGCTGATTCATCTCGAACTCGTACTCGAAGTCGGAGATCGCCCGCAGCCCCTTGATGATCGCCGTGGCGTTGTTTTCGCGCGCGAACTCGACCAGGAGGTTGGTCATCACGCCGACCTCGACGTTCCCGAGCTCGGCGGTGGCATCCTCGATGAACGCCTTGCGCTCCTCAGCCGTGAACAGCGTCTCCTGCTTGCGCACTGGGTTGTTGACGACACCTACGACAACCTTGTCGAACACCCTGGCGGCCCGGGTGATGACGTCCAGGTGGCCATTGGTGACCGGGTCATAGCTCCCCGGGCATACCGCGATGCGGGGGTTCTCGTCACTCATCGGCGTGAATTCTGATCATCGTGTCGCCGTAGGCGCGTTCCGTCAGAACGGGCAGCTCGAGGGGTAGCGGCCGCTGCGGTGAGGTCTCCACCATCACGCGGCCGCCTGCGGCGAGCACGCCGGGGGTGAGCTGGACGAGATCGGCTCCAAGGCGGTCGGCGAGTCTATAGGGCGGGTCGCAGAGCACGAGATCGAAGGATCCCGGCTCGGCTCGCTTCAGGAACCTGATCGCGTCCGCCCGGACGACCCGGGCCCGGTCCCCCAGCTCCAGGTCATCCACATTCCTGCGCGCCGGCGCCGGACGGGTGTCGACCAGAGCCGCCTCGGCCGCCCCCCGCGAGAGCGCCTCGATGCCGAGGGCCCCGCTGCCGCAGAACAGGTCGAGCACCCTGGCATCCTCGACGCTGCCGAGCATCGAGAAGATCGCCTCGCGAACCTTCCCAGTGGTGGGTCGCACCCCGCTCTTCGGCACGTAGAGGCGGCGGCCGCGCAGCTCCCCGCCGGTGACTCGGATTTCCGCCACTACGCGGCGATCTGATCGCGCCGCTCGTCCCCGAAGCGGCGCCGCGCCTCGTCCATCAGCGGGCCCAGGGAGCCCGCCTCGAGCGACCCGTGCCGCTGGCGCAGCTCGAGCACGCGGCGACGCGCCTCCAGCAGCAGTCCGGTGTCCTCGGGCAGCGTGGCGGCGCGAAAGCGCGGCAGGCCGTGCTGGCGGGTGCCGAGGATCTCGCCCTCGCCTCGAATCGAGAGGTCGACCTCCGCCAGGGCGAAGCCATCGCCCTGTCTCGCGATCGCCTCGAGCCGCGCCCGCGCCGCGTCGGACTCCGGGTCGCCGAAGAGGATGCAGAAGGAGGAATGCTCGCCTCGCCCGACCCGGCCCCGGAGCTGGTGGAGCTGCGAGAGCCCGAACCGCTCGGCCCCTTCGACCAGCATCACCGTCGCGTTGGGGACGTCGATCCCGACCTCGACCACGGTCGTCGCCACCAGGACGTCGGCCACGCCGGAGGCGAAGGCATCCATCGCTCCCGCCTTCTGCTCCGAGGACATCTGGCCGTGCAAGAGAGCGACGCGGAAGTCGCGGAACTCCGTGGCCGCGAGTCGCTTCGCCTCGGCATCGGCGGCCTTGGCCTGCACCGCCTCGGAATCGGCGACCAGCGGGCAGACGACGAACGCCTGGCGCCCCTCCCCCAGCCGCGCCCGGATGAAGTCATATGCGGCGGGACGGCTCTCCTCGTCGACCACGCGGGTCGTGATCGGTTGTCGGCCGGCGGGCAGCTCGTGCAGCGCGGTGGTGTCGAGGTCGCCGTAGGCGGTGAGCGAGAGGGTCCGCGGGATCGGGGTCGCGGTCATGTGGAGGACGTGCGGCAGTCGCTTGCCCGGCCCCTTCGCGTCGAGTGCCGAGCGCTGGCGGACGCCGAAGCGGTGCTGCTCGTCCACGACTGCCACCGCGAGCGAGGAGAACTCGACCGCGTCCTCGATCAGGGCGTGGGTGCCGACCACCAGCTGGGGCTGGCCGGCCGCCAGCGAATCGAGCAGCTCGCGGCGCCGGGTGGCAGGGGTGGCCGAGGTGAGCAGCGTGGCGGGCACGGGTTCGCTCGCCAGCAATGTCTCCAGCGTCCGGAAGTGCTGCTCGGCGAGCGTCTCGGTGGGAGCCATCAACGCCGCTTGATGACCGGCCTCGATCGCGCGCAGCATCGCGTAGACGCAGACGACGGTCTTGCCGCTGCCGACCTCGCCCATCAGCAGCCGTTGCATCGGCTGTGCCCGGCCCAGGTCCTCGTCGATCTCGTCGATCGCCCGGCGCTGATCGCCGGTGAGCTCGAAGGGCAGCGATTCGAGCCAGGTCCTGACCTGTGCCCCAGCATCCGGCAGTGCGATCCCCCGATCTCCCGCCACCCGCCGCCCGCGGCGCGTGACCAGCGCCGCCTGGTAGAGGAAGAGCTCCTCGAAGGCGAGCCGCTCCCGGGCGGCCTCTGCCGCGTGTTCGTCCGCCGGGAAGTGCGAGGCGACCAGGGCGTCCTGGGAGCTCGCGAAGCGGAGCTCCCGGCGGAGCCGGCCGGGCACCGGCTCGACCGCGTGCCGAGTCTGGGGCAGCGCCTGCCAGGCCCACTCGCGGATGCGCTGCGGCCGCAGCTTCTCGGTGGCTGGATGTACCGGGACGATCCCCGTCGTGTGCAGACCCGCCTGATCGGAGGAATCGAGGAATTCGTGCTCGGCGACGGTGAAGCCGCGCTTCTCGAGCTTGCCATGCACCAGGAGGCGGGTACCGGGCTGCAGGCGATCCGCGAGCCAGGCGCGGTTGAACCAGATCGCCTTCGCCTTCCCGCTCGCGTCGGAGACCTGCGCCTCGAGGATGGTCAGCCGCCGGCGGCGGGTCGGCCGGACCCTGGCGCTGGCCACCTCGACCTCGACCGTTGCCTCCTCCCCCAGCCTGAGCTCCGCCAGGCGCACCGGCTCGGCCCGGTCGCGGTAGCTGTGCGGGAGGTGGCGGAGCAGATCACCGAGGCTCGAAATCCCCATCTCCTCCGCGGCGGCGGCGAGCTTCGGGCCGGCCCCGCGCAGCTTGGTGATCGGCGCATCGAGGATCGAGGGACGCGGCAGGGTCTTCAGCGGCGCATCGAGGAGCCGCTCGCGATCGAGCGGCTCGCCGCTCCCGAGCGCGCGTGGCGCGTACGCACCCGCGGGCTCCGGAGCGCGTTCGGTGGCCGCTTCCATAGCCGGACAGAGGCTAGGCGTAACGTTGGATGCACCCCGCGGGACCGCTGAAGATGAAGACGCAGAGAGCCAAGGAATCCGTCTGGGACTACCCGCGCCCACCACGGGTGGAGCCGGTCGACCGTCATGTTCGGATCGTCCTCGGGGGCGAGACCATCGCCGAGAGCGACCGGGCGCTGCGGGTGCTCGAGACGGCCAGCCCTCCGACGATCTACATCCCGCGCGAGGACGTCCGGGAGGACGTGCTGATCGAGGCGGGCGATGACGCCCACACCTACTGCGAGTGGAAGGGAACGGCCTCCTACGTCCACGCCGAGGCCGGCGGCAAGCGGGCCAATAGGGTCGCCTGGTTCTATCCGAAGCCGAAGCCGCGCTTCGAGCAGCTCACCGATCACCTGGCCTTCTACGCGAGGCGAGTGGACGCCGCTTACCTCGATGACGAGCTGGTGGGGCCGCAGCCCGGCGCCTACTACGGCGGCTGGATCACCGAGGAGATCGAGGGCCCGTTCAAGGGAGAGCCGGGGTCTGAGGGCTGGTAGCCCTCAGCCGCCGGCACGCTTCTGATCCGCCCGCGCCGTGGACTCGGCCTGCGCCGTGGATTCGGACGTCCCGGACTGAGCTCCGCTTCCGGCCCGTTTCGTGTCCCCGGCCGCATCGGACGTGCCGCCATCCGATCCACCCGATCCACCTCCACCGGCCGTGTCCTGATCGCCGGCGGCTTGCGTTCCGGACTCCGCATCTTCTGACCGCGCCTGCTTCTCTGACGGCTGGGTTGCGACCTCGGCATTGGTCGTTGTCGTCGTCGCGTGCTTATCCGGGTGAGCGATCGAAGGAGCGGTCACCGACGGAATGCTCACCTGCGCAGGCTCGGAGGAGTCGCCCGAGGAGCCGCACCCCTGGACGACGAGTACGACCGCGAGGAGCGCCGCCAGCCGAGACGCGGTCGCGAGTGATGCACGGGGGGCGGCCGGAACCGACCGCCCCCCGTCACGAATAGAGGTCAGCAAACTGCGTTCCCGCTCAGCAGACGAGCATCAGCGAGAACCCGAAATCCGCTCCTGCGCCGGCGGAATTGAAGGTCAACACGCCCACCCTGTTGTTACTGGCTGACTGGAACGCGGCGATCTCACGGCCGCCGGCCTGCGCGCCAGTCGTGATGGCGCAGTTGCTGATATCCCGCGGAAAGAGGACGCCGTAGACCGCAGATCCCCCGGTGTGGGGCTGCACGCTGATGCCGTCCTCCGACGCGAATTGGAGAGTCCCGGTGCTGGAGACCTTGGCCGCCAGAAGGTTGTCGGCCTTCTTCGCGCTATCCGCAGCGGTTGCGCTGTCCGCGTGCTTCGCGCTGTCCGCGCTGCCCGAGGTGTCCGCGTGCTTCACCGAGAGACCCGGCGCCAGTTTGTTGACCTGGTTGGCCGCGATCTTCTTGGCCTTCTTCTTGGTGATGAATCCACCCGCGATCGCGGTGCCGCCAAGCGCCGCGATCAGCGCCACGATGGCAACGACCATCGCAGGCGACGGGCGTCGAAGAATCCTCTTCATCTTCCCTCCTAAGTGCCGCCGCACGAGACGGGCCGCGGCCGAGTAGTCGAGGCTCTCCCCTTTGGTATGCCCCGGTTCGAGTACCGATCCTCTTCCAGCCGCCGGACAATGTCAACCCCATCGGTCAGGAACCGAACGACCGGCTACTGCGCCGCGAGCAGCCACCAGTAGTTCGGCTGGCCGCCCTCGTGCAGCTCTAGTTCGACGCCCTCAGGGGCGAGGCCCTCGAGCTCGGTGAGGGACATCGGTGCCCCGTCCCCGGCGATCACCGTGAGGATCTCCGCCCCCTCCGCGAGGCGGGTCATGGTCTCGCTCAGGGTCGACCCGGCGCCGCCCCAGGCGACGATCTCCTCGCTCACGAAGCCGACGGCGTCGCCGGTTACGAACCGTCCCCTGTTGTCGTCGCGTGAGGCCGGTGCCACCGAGCCCGAGCGGATTCCACTCAGCGATGAGGCGATCCTCTCCTCGTTCTCGTCGATCGATGCGTGCGGGTTGAGCTCGACGAGCGCTGCCACGCCTGCCTGCTGGGAGGTGCAGTCGACCACGCGCGCCTGCTTGTCCGAGAGCTCGGCGGCGCGCTCGGCCGCCATCGTCACGTTCGGGTTGTTCGGGAAGACGAGGACCTCCTCCGCCGGAACCTCGTGGATCGCCGCGAGCAGGTCGTAGATGGAGGGGTTGAAGGTGTCGCCGCCGTCGACCACGAACGCCCCGAGCCCTTCGTAGAGCTCGCGCATGCCGCGCCCGGCCACCACGGCGACCGCCGCACAGCGACCCGCCTGGAGACGCGCCGTGCGCTCCGCGATCTGCTCGCGCATGTCGGCTACGTCGAGCTGCGAGACGTCTGCCGTCCCCTCGAAGAGGGCCATCGCGGCCTCCGGCTCGTCCGTGTGCACGTGAACCTTGAGCGTCGCCTCGTCGCCGACGACGAGGACGGAGTCGCCGAGCTCCTCCAGTCGCGGCACGAACGAGCGGCTGTCGAGCGCCGAACCGGTGACGATGAAGTTGGTGCAGTAGCGGTAGCGGGAGTCCTCGTGGTGCGGCCGCGTGTCGCTCGCCGGCGCGTGGTGCTGGAGGCTCGAGGGCGTCGAGGTGTCGCCGCGCAGCCCAGCGACCACGCCCGCGAGGATCACGACCAGGCCGTAGGCGCCCGCGTCGACGACCCCGGAGTCGCGCAGGATCTCGAGCTGCTCAGGCGTCCGGGCGACCGCGGCCTCGCCGTCGCGCACCGCGTCCTCGAGCAGCTCCGCTAGGAGCGTGTCCTGCTCGGCAGGGGTGGCGTCGGGGGACAGCCGCGTCTCATCCATGTGCGCGAGGCGCCGGGAGATCGAATGGGCCATCTCGCGGAAGACGGTCAGCATCGTGCCCTCCGCGGGCTCGCGAACCGATTCGTATGCAGCGTCGGCAGCGCGCGCGAACGCCGCCGCGACCAGCATCGGGTCGACGAGCTCGCCGGGCCGGCTGGCGAGTTCCTCCGCCGCGCCGCGGACGATCTGGCTGAGGATCACTCCCGAGTTCCCGCGGGCTCCCATCAGCGCCGCCCGCGCGAGGGCGTTCACCAGCTCGGTGCGGCCGATCTCGTCGACCATCTGGCCGTCGAGGCGATCGAGCTCGTCGCTCACGGCGCGCAGCGTGAGCGCCATGTTGTCGCCGGTGTCGCCGTCGGCGACGGGGAACACGTTGAGGTCGTTGACCTCCTTGCGTCGCTCCTCGAGGTGGGTAGCTGCCGCGCTGACGACTCGCCGGAATCGCTCTATCGAGGGATCGGCCATGGGGACCAGTCCAGAACCCTAGAGGCCGGGACGCCGTGTTGTGGGTCAGGCGGCCTTGGTGACCTTGTTGGACTTCAGACAGCGGGCGCAGACGTAAACGCGCCGGGTGCGGCCGTTCTCCTCCTTGATGCGGACCTTCTGGAGGTTCGGGTTGAAGCGCCGCCGGGTCGCGACCATCGAGTGGCTGCGCGAGTTGCCGAAGGCGGGGCGCTTGCCGCAGCTGTGACAGACCTTGGCCATGGGCGGAGCAGGATAGCCGCTAGATGGCGTCCTTCAGCAGCGACATCCGCATCGCGACGATCGCCGCCCCGCGGCCCTGATCGCGCTTGTCGCCACCGGATCTCGCCAGCGCCTGGTCCATGTTCTCGGCTGTGATCACTCCGAAGGCGCACGGCACGCCGGTGTCGAGCTGGACGCGCTGGATGCCGGAGGCGACCTCGTTGCAGACGTGGTCGTAGTGGCTGGTCTCGCCGCGGATCACGACGCCGAGACAGGCGACCCCGGCGAAGCGACCGGACTCGGCGCAGAGCTTGGCGGCGAAGGGCAGCTCGTACGACCCGGGGACCCGGTAGGTGTGGGTCGAAGCCTCACTCACCCCGCCGAGATCGAAGCCGACCGTGGCGCCGTTCAGCAGCCGCTCGGCGAGGTCCTCGTAGAAGGTCGCCACGCAGACCGCGAACTCGCTGCGCGAGAGCGCCTCGCGCTCCTCGTCGGTGAACTGCTCGTAGGACGCATCGCCCTCGGCCATGGCCGGAACCTATCCGGATCCGACCGCGTCTAGTCGCCGGGCGGATAGCCCTCGTCAAGTTCCCCTCTGCCGCCCCCGCCCTCGCGGCGGTTCTCCTCGTCCTTGCGGTGCTCCTCATAGAGCAGCTGCTCGTCGAGCGGCAGCCCCTGGTGATGGAGCGCGTGCCCGAGCCGGTCGCGCTTCGCCCTCAGATAGGCCTCGTTGTGCGGGTTGGGCACCGCCTGGATCGGCACCTGATCGGAGACCGAGAGGCCATAGCCCTCCAGGCCGAGGATCTTCTTCGGGTTGTTGGTCAGGATGCGGATGCTCGACAGCCCGAGGTCGACCAGGATCTGGGCGCCGATCCCGTAGTCGCGCAGGTCGGCCGGGAGGCCGAGCTTGAGGTTGGCGTCGACGGTGTCGAGACCCTCCTCCTGCAGCTTGTAGGCGCGCAGCTTGTTGAGCAGGCCGATGCCGCGGCCCTCCTGGGACAGGTAGAGCAGGACGCCCTTGCCCTCCCGCTCGATGTTGGCGAGTGCGGCCTCGAGCTGCTCCCCGCAGTCGCAGCGCAGCGAGTGGAAGACGTCGCCGGTGAGGCACTCCGAATGGACCCGAACGAGGACGTCCTCGGAGCCGGCGACATCGCCCTTGACCATCGCGACGTGGTGCTTGTCGTCGATCAGCGACCGGTAGCCGACGGCCGTGAACTCCCCGAAGGCGGTCGGCAGCTTGGTCGAGACGATCCGCTCGACCAGCTTCTCGGTGCGCCGCCGGTAGGCGATCAGGTCGGCGACGGTGATCATCTTCAGGTCGTGCCTTGAGCAGTAGTCGACCAGGTCGGGGACTCGCGCCATGGTCCCGTCCTCGTTCATCACCTCGCAGATCACGCCCGCCGGGATCAGGCCGGCGAGGCGGGCGAGGTCGACGGCCGCCTCGGTCTGGCCGGTGCGCTCGAGGACGCCGCCGTCCTTCGCCTTCAGCGGGAACACGTGGCCGGGCTGCACCAGGTCCTGCGGCTGTGAGTGGGGGTCGATGGCGACCTGGATCGTGCGTGCCCGGTCAGCGGCCGAGATCCCGGTGGTCACTCCCTCCCGCGCCTCGACGGAGACCGTGAAAGCGGTCTGGAAGGGTGCCTCGTTCTTGGCCGCCATCAGGTTGAGGCCGAGCTCCTGGCAGCGCTCGTCGGTGAGCGCCAGGCAGATCAGGCCGCGGCCGTGCGTCGCCATGAAGTTGATCGCCTCCGGGGTGGCGAACTGGGCGGCCATCGTCAGGTCGCCCTCGTTCTCCCGGTTCTCGTCGTCGCAGACGACGACCATCCGCCCGCGGCGGATGTCCTCGATCGCCTCCTCGATCGTGGCGAAGGTGGTGTCCCTCTTGGTCTCGGTCAGCTTTCGCTCCTCGGTGGCCATCCATCTACTCCTTATCGCTTGCAAAGGGTGACAGGCTCGCGTCGGCCCCCAGCTGGCGGCGGACGTATCGGGCGAGCACGTCGCATTCGACGTTGAGGCGGTCGCCGACCTCGACGCCGCCCAGGGTGGTGCGCTCCAGCGTCTCCGGGATCAGGGAGACCTCGACGCCCTCGTCGGCGAGCGCGGCGACCGTCAGGCTGACGCCCTCGATCGCGATCGAGCCGTGCTCGACGACGTACGGAAGAAGCTCCTCGGGAAGCTCGAGGCGGAGCCGCTTCGCGAAGCCGTCCTCGGCGACCTCGGCGACGGTCCCGGTCCCGTCGACGTGCCCCTGGACCATGTGACCGCCCAGCCGGTCGGCCGCGCGCAGCGGCAGCTCGAGGTTGACGCGGGAGCCGGACTCGAGTTGGCCGAGCGTGGTCAGCTCGAGCGTCTGGTGCATGACGTCCGCCTCGAAAACGCCGCCCGAGACCGAGGTGGCCGTCAGGCAGGCGCCGTCGACCGCGACGGAATCCCCCTCGCCCAGTTCGGCGGCGAGCTCCGCCGTGACCCACAGGCGCGCGCCGTCGGCCGAGCTCTCCACCGCCTCGACCGTGCCGAGCTCCTTGACGATTCCGGTGAACATCAGCCGCTCACCACTCCCGCAGCCTCGCGCGGATCAGGATGTCCTCGCCGACCTGGTCGGAGCTCGTCGCCAGCGGCCGGGCCCCGTCGGCGATCCGCGCGACGCCCTCGCCCTCGAGGACGGCGCGGGCCCCGGCGGCGCCGACCAGCACCGGCGCGACGAAGATACGCATCTCGTCGATCTCGCCCGCGTCGAAGAGCGCGCCGGCGAGGGTCGGGCCGCCCTCAACCAGCAGGTCCTGGATCTCGCGGCGGCCGAGCTCGTCGAGCGCGGCCTCGAGGCGCGCCCCGGGGGTTCGGCCGGGGGCCACGATCACCTCGGCACCGGCCCGCTCTAGCGCGTCGCGCTGGGCGGAGGGCGCCTCGGGGGCGCAAACGACGATCAGCGGCGCCTCGTCGATCGAGTTCACGAGCGCTGAGTCCGCCGGCAGCCGGGCGTGCGAATCGAAGAGGACCCGGGTCGGCTGCTCGGATTCCTCCTCCAGCCGGGTCGTGAGCAGCGGGTCGTCGGCGAGGGCGGTGCCTATGCCGACCGCGACGGCGTCGCACTCCTCCCGCCAGCGGTGGACGAGCTCGCGGCTCTCGGTGCTGGAGATCCAGCGCGAGTCGCCGGTGGGCGAGGCGACGCGGCCGTCGAGGGACATGGCCACCTTGTAGGTGACCAGGGGCCGGCCGGTGCGGGCGAGCTTGCGGAAGGGCTGGTTGAGTAGTCGGGCCGCCGCGGCCTCGGGCCCGCCCGCCAGCTCGACCTCGACGCCGCCATCGCGGAGGATGCCCGGCCCGCGCCCCGAGGCCTTCTCGGTGGGGTCCTCGGACGCGTAGACGACGCGGGAGATCCCGGCCTCGAGGATCGCCTCGGTGCAGGGAGGCTGGCGCCCGGTGTGCGCGCAGGGCTCGAGCGTGACGTAGATCGTCGACCCCGCGGGGTCCTCGCCGCGCTCCTGGGCGTCCTCGATCGCCGCCCGCTCGGCGTGCAGCTCGCCGTATACCGCGTGGAATCCCTCCCCGATCACCTCGCCGTCGCGGACGAGTACCGCGCCGACCATCGGGTTGGGGCTGACCCGCCCCCGACCGCCCTCCGCGAGCTCGAGGGCCCGGCGCAGGTGCGGTGCGTCCTGTTCGGTGCCGACCGTAGGCAACCTCGCCTCCTTCGTAGAGGGGTTGCGACTGATTGACTGGTCAGTCAACCAGTGATTCTAGACCCCGCCACGGCTGAGCGCGACCGAAGTCGGGTCGAGCGCTCGCCGTAAGGTTCCCCGTCATGCCGAGACTGGGGCGAGTGCGGGCGACTGACGAGGCGAGGAGCTACGGGCGTCGCGCCAGCCTGCTCTCCGTCGGGGTCGGGATCACGGGGCTGATCACCTACCTCTACTTCGCGATCGCCTCGCACGAGCTGTCGCGCGATCAGTACGGAGAGGTGACGGTGCTCTGGGTCTCGGTGTTCATCGTCATCTCGATCCTGCAGCGGCCGGTCGAGCAGCTTCTCTCGCGCACCGTCTCCGAGAACCTGGCCCACGGCACCTCGATCGCACGCACGGTCCGGGTCGCGGCCACGATCCAGGTCGGCGTCGCGGTCGCCTTCGACGTGGTGGCGCTGGCGCTGAAGGGCCCGATCACCGACCACCTTCTGCACGGGAACACGACGCTCTACTGGATCGGGGTCGCCGCGGTTACCGCCTACGGCGCGAGCTATTTCGCTCGCGGCTTTCTCGCCGGCAGCCACCGCCTGACGATCTACGCCCTTCAGATCATCTGCGAGTCGGTCGCCCGGACGGCGTTCCCGACCGCCGTCGCGATCGGCATCGCGTCCGGCCAGACGGCGGTCGCGCTGGGCATCGTCGCGGCCCCGACCCTCTCGCTCATCGTGGTCCCATTCGCCTTCCTGCGCCGGTTCGGGGCCGAGGCTGAATCTCCGAAGGCGGACGCCGGCCCGCCGGAGAGCGCCACCACCGACGAGTTCACCCTCGCTCGCGGCGGCCGGTTCGCCGGCGGCGTGTTCCTGATCATGCTCTCGGAGCAGACGCTCTTCAACGCTGGGAACCTGCTCGTCAACGCCACCGCAGGCGCCGCCGCGGCGGGCTACATCTTCAACGTG
Organism: Actinomycetota bacterium; assembly: GCA_046732465.1. GTDB lineage: Bacteria > Actinomycetota > Thermoleophilia > Solirubrobacterales > 70-9 > DASUPK01. Next base: position 24,215 of record JBKPND010000011.1, on the reverse strand, counting down.
CTGATGATCGCCAGGGCGCCGCTGCAGCTCTTCCAGGCCGTTCAGACCAGCCTCCTCCCCCACCTCACCACGCTCGGCTCCCAGGGCAACGAGAAGGACTTCCGGGCTTCGGTACGGGTAACGATTCTCGCGATCGCCGCGTTCGCGGGCCTGGTCACGGTGGCGATGCTGATCGCCGGACCCGAGCTGATGCAGATCGCCTTCGGCAAGAAGCACACCTACCAGCGGGTCGACCTGGTCATCGTCAGCATCGGGATGGGCGTCTATCTCTCGGCCGCCACGCTGAACCAGGCCGCACTGGCCAAGGGACAGGTCCGCCGGGCCTCGATGTGCTTCGTGGGCTGCGCAGTTGCCTTCGTGGTCTGGATGCTGGTCCCGATCGTCGACAACGACTTCCACCGCGTGGAGATCGGGTACCTGGGGGCCTCCGCGTTGCTCTGCTCGCTGCTGTATTGGCTCTACCGCCAGCCGCTCGAGCCGCGCGAGGTTCGGGTCGAGCCGGGCTCGACCGAGGAGATGGAGCTTCAGCTGGCCTCGGGAGACGAGGCCGGCTAGGCCGGAACGGTCGCCGGAACCGCCTAGACGGCGCCAGCCGCGTCCGCGATGGCGCTGTAGGCGGCCGCCGGGTCCTCGACGCCGAAGACGGCGGAGCCGGCGACGAACAGCCGCGCGCCGGCGTCGGAGACGCTGCCGGCGGTGCCCGGATCGATTCCGCCGTCGACCTCGATGGCGCCGTTCCCCACCAGCGAGGCGAGCCTCCTCACCTTGTCCGGAGAGTCGGCGATGAACGGCTGGCCTCCCCAACCCGGGTTGACGGTCATGCAGAGAAACAGGTCCGCATCGTGGATCGACTCGCCCACCGCGCCGACCGGCGTGCCCGGATTGATCGCGAGGCCGGCCAGGCAGCCCAGCTCACGGATCGCGTTCAGCGTGCGGTTGATGTGCGGGGTGGCCTCGGCGTGGAAGGTGATGGAGTCGGCGCCGGCCTTCGCGAACGCCTCGATGTGCTCGTCGGGGCGCTCGATCATCAGGTGAACGTCGATGGCGCCGCCGGCCTGGTGGACCTGGTCGGAGATCGCGCTCGCGACGAGGGGACCGATCGTGATCGGGGGAACGAAGTGGCCGTCCATCACGTCGACGTGGATGACTCGCGCACCCGCGGCCATCACCTCCTCGATCTGCGCACCGAGGCGGGAGAAGTCGGCGGAGAGGATGGATGGCGCGACGCGCTTGCCCGCGTAGAGGTCGCGCCGCGTGGACGAGGCCTTATCGGTGGCGGCTTCCATCTGCTGGGTCAGATGCTCCGGAGCATCGAGTGGCCGCAGCTGTTGCACATCATGTCCTCGGTGCGGCTCATGCGACTGATCGTCCCGTGCTCGCCGCAGTTCGGGCACTGCGAGACGAGCTCGAAGCGGCGGAGGCAGTAGACGCACACGAACCTTCCGGGGAGCTGGGCGGGCCGGAGCCACGGCTCGCCGCAGCCCGGGCAATTCGGGCGCCGCAGCGCCCCCTCGCTGAGCTCCTCTGCCTCGGCCGCGTTTCCAAGGCCGCTTTCGATCCGCTCGGCCACGTGACGAGAGTAGCGAGCGGTCAGACGGCTTTGGTAGGGGGAGCGTGGCCGCGCAGGAAATCCGCCGCGCTCATCGGCTTTTTTCCCGGTGGTTGGACGACTTCGAGCGTGAGGAGCCCGTCCGGACCGACGAGCACCAGCTCCCCGCTCTCGACGACGAGCGTGCCTGGCTCCGCGGACCCATCCCAGCCGAAGGGATGGCCGGCCTCAGCGGAGCGAACTCCGAGCCGATCGCCGCCCTCGAGCTCCAGGTACGCACCTACATGAGGGGTCAGCGCGCGCACTTGCCGCGCGAGCTCGGAGACCGGCCGCGAGGGGTCCAGGCGCCGTTCTTCCGGGGCGATCTTTTCCGCGTAGCTCGCCGCGGACTCGTCCTGCTCGGTGAAGTCCAGCGTCCCCGCATCGAGTGAGTCGAGCGCCTGGACGACCAGCTGGCCCGCTGTCTGGGCGAGGCGCTCCGAGAGCGAGGCGTAGTCGTCTTCGCCGTACGCGCTGACCGCCTCGGCGAGCGCGATGGGACCCGCGTCGAGTCTCTCGGTCACCCGCATGATCGTGACACCGGTCCTGTCGTCGCCGGCCATCAGGGCGCGCTCGATCGGTGCGGCCCCGCGCCAGCGCGGGATCAGCGAGGGATGGACGTTCAGCATCAGGAACTCGCTGAGCAGCGGTTCCTTGATCAGCTGCCCGAAGGCGCAGACGACGATCACCTCCGGGCGGGCCGTGCGGATCGCCGCCAGCGAGTCGGCCGAATTCACGTCCGGCGTCTGGTGGAGCTCCAGGCCGAGCTCACGGGCGGTCTCGGCCGCCGGCGGCGGCGCCAGCTTGCGCCCCCTCCCCCGGCGGCTGTCGGGCGGCGTCACCACCAGCGTCGGGCGGTGCGGGCTCTCGGCGAGGCGGCGAAGGACGGTCGCCGCGAACTCGGAGGTGCCGAGGTAGGCGGTCCTCACTCCTCCATTAAACGGGTCGCTCCTCGGCTTCGCCTGCGGTGCGCCCTCGCACACCTCTCGTCCCCTCGGCTTCCTCGCCCTCGCTCTCGTCCTCGGGCTCGCCGGGCGCGTAGGTGCCGCCCTCGCGCAGCGCCCGCAGGGCGCCTTTGCGCTGCTCCTTCTCGGTGCGGTCGAGCATCAGGACGCCGTCGAGGTGGTCGACCTCGTGCTGGATCACGCGGGCCTCGAGGCCCGACGCCTCGAGGGTGAGCGGCTCCCCATGGACATCGACGGCGCGGGCTCGGACGAAGAGCGGTCGCTCGACGTCGACGACGACGCCCGGGATGCTGAGGCACCCCTCCTCGGCCGTCGCGGCATCGTCCGACCGCCATTCGATCTCCGGATTGACGAGGACGGTCGGCTCGGCGTCCGGGCCGACCTGAAAGACCAGCATCCGGCGCAGCACGCCCAGCTGGGTCGCGGCGAGGCCGACCCCGATCGCGTCGCGCATCAGGCCGATCATCCGCTCGGCCTCCGCGGCCAGGCGCTCATCGAACTCGCTCACGGGTGAGGCAGCCGACTTGAGCACCGGGTCCCCGAACTTGACGACCTGGGAGAGCGCCGCGCTACGGCGCTCGAGCGCCTCCTGGTCGAGCCCCTCCGGCTCCTCAGCCTCGGTTGCGAGCTCGTCGTCGTCGAGAAGCTCGTCGTCGAGGGTCTCTGTCGCCTCGTCTGCCATCGCCTTCGAGTCTAGTCGCGGCCGCGGGAGGGATATCGGTGAAGCAGAGACGAACCTCGGTGGTGGCGGGACGAACTTCGACAATGAATGGGCGCCATCTCAGCCGTTCCGTGACATCTCGGGGCCCAGGATGGACCGCATGCCCGTTCTGCGTCCCGTCGGGTCCGGCAGTCGGACCCAATTCGCCGCAGAAGCGGTTGCCGCGCTTGCGCAGCGGCAGAACGGTGTCATCAGCCGCAAGCAGCTCCTCGGTGCTGGTCTTGGGAGGGCCACAATCGCTCGCTGGATCGCTGCCGCCCGGTTGCACCGAATCCATCCAGGCGTCTACGCCTTCGGCCATGCGGCCCTTTCCCTTAACGGCCGTCTCTTCGCCGCCCTGCTGTTTGGCGGCGATCAGGCTGTGCTGAGCCACACCACTGCGGCCTGGGCGTGGTCACTCATTGACGCCGAGCCGAGGCGAATCCACCTGACGGTGCCGGGCCGTCGCTCTTCATTGCCCGGTGTTCGCGTGCACCGCTCCCGTCAGATTCAGCGAGCCGAATGCAGGGGCCTCCCTGTGACCTCCGCCGCTCGCACGCTGCTCGACATCGCCGGGATACTGCCGTTCCGCCAGGTACGCCGCGCCCTGGCGGAAGCGGAGTACCGCAAGCTGCTTCAGCCCGCCGAGATCCTCGCCGTTACCGGGTCGGGACGCCGGGGCTCGCGAGCGCTCAGGCTTGCGCTAGCGAATCACCTGCCCGAGCTCGCGGAGACCCTCAGCGCCCTGGAGGAGCGGTTCCTCGAGCTCTGCGAGATGGCCCCCTTGCCGATGCCGGAGGTCAACCGAAGGGCCGGCCTGATGCGTGTCGATGCCATTTGGCGAGCCGAACGCCTCGCGGTGGAGGTCGACGGCGGCGATGCTCATACCGGATTGGGACAGATGAAGCGCGACCGCGATCGCGAGCTGGCACTGAGGACCAAAGGCTTCCAAGTCGTCCGCTACACCTGGGAACAGATCAGCCGCCGACCTCGCGAGGTGGCGGAGGATCTTCAGCGACTGCTCGGATGACGCCGCTACTGCGGGTCCACGTCCACCGAGATCGACAGTTCGCGCAGGGCCCGGTCGCGGACGGCGGTCGCGACCGCCTCGCGGATCGCCGTGACCGTCTCGTGGCGGCGGCCCGACTTGATCAGCAGACGGCGGCGGTGCTTGCCGCGCAGGCGGAAGAGCGGCGCGGGGCCGAGCAGCTCGTCGTCGGCCGAGATCCGATCGGCGACCAGCTCGCGCACGGTCTCGGCCGAGCGCTCGACCCGCGGCTCGTCGACTCCGGCGAGGCCGATCTCGATCAGGTGCGAGAACGGCGGGTAGCGGAGGGCCCGGCGGCGCTCGAGCTCCTGCTCGAGGAAGCCCGCCGAGTCGTGCCGGGCGGCGTGCCGGATGCTCGGCGCACCGGTCGACAGGGCCTGGACGAGGACGCGGCCCCCCGCATCCCCGCGGCCGCTGCGACCCGCGAGCTGGGTGATCAGGGCAAACGTGCGCTCCTCGGAGCGGAAGTCGGGCAGCCGCAACGCCCCGTCGGCGTCGAGGATCACGCTCAGGGTGACGTCCGGGAAGTCGTGGCCCTTGGCGACCATCTGGGTTCCGACCAGGACCCCCGAGTCGGCTGACTCAAACCGACTGAGCACCTCAGCGTGTCCGCGGCTCGCCGCACTGTCGGAGTCGAGCCGGAAGATCTCGAGCGGCGCGAGCATCTCGGTCAGCTCGGACTCGACCCGCTGCGTCCCGGATCCGACGCGCGCGATGGTCACTGAGGAGCACTCCGGGCACGCCTCGGGCTTCGGCTCCGCGTGGCCGCAGTGGTGGCAGCGGAGGCCGCCGTCTCGGTGCAGCACCAGCGAGACGTCGCAGTGCGGGCACTCCCAGGCGTGGCCGCAGGAGCGGCAGGTGAGGTGCGTGGACCAGCCGCGGCGGTTGATCAGCAGGATCGCCTTGCCGCCCTCGCGCGCCACCTCGTTGAAGGCCTCTCGCGTCCTCGGGTGGAGCGGCCCAGGGACCCCGCCGCGCATGTCGACGATCTCCACTGGTGGGAGCGGCCTCTCGTCGACCCGATCCGGCAGCTCGAGCCGCTCCAGCCCCTGCCAGCTCTCGGGCCGCGGCGTCGCCGTCCCGGACAGCAGGACCGCGCCGGACTCGGCGGCCCGCCGGGCGGCGACCTCCCGCGCGTCGTAGCGCGGATCGCTCTCCTGCTTGTAGGAGGAGTCGTGCTCCTCGTCGATCACGATCAGCCCGGGGTCGTGCACGGGCGCGAAGACGACGGAGCGCGGGCCGACGGCGATCCGCGCCTCACCGGAGCGCAGGCGGCGCCACTCGTCGTAGCGCGCGCCCGCCGGCATCCGCGAGTGCAGCAGCGCCACCGAGTCCCCGAAGCGGCGGCGGAAGCGATCCATCGTCTGCGGGGTCAGCGCGATCTCAGGCACCAGCACGATCGCGCCTCGGCCTCGAGCGAGCGCCTCGCGCGCCGCCTCCAGGTACACCTCGGTCTTCCCCGAGCCGGTCACCCCGTGGAGGAGAAAGGAGCGACCCCCCGCCCCTTCGCCCCGCCCCGGAATCGCAGCGACCACGTTCTCGAGCGCGGCCCTCTGGTCGGCGGTGAGCTCGACGCCCTCGCGCACCGCCCCGACCGCGGGCGAGCGATGACGGCGGCGGCGCTCGACCTCCCGGGTTGAGATCAGCCCGCGAGCCTCGAGCCGGCGAAGGGTCGCGCGGTCCGACCCGGCGCCGGCCGCGAGCTGGCGCGCCAGCTTCGGGCCCGCGGCGAGGGCACGGAGCACCGCCCGCTGGCGCAGCCCGAGGCGCTCGCCGCGGGAGATCGCCTCGAGTCCCTTCTCGGTCGCCTCGGCCTCCAGCTCGACCAGCGGCCGGACGCGACGGGCCTCGGCCCCCGTACCCACCCCCGGCGGCAGCACGAGGCCGAGCCCGCGGGCGGGCGTGGAGCAGTACTCCTCGCCGACCCAGCGGCCCAGGCCCACGAGCTCGGGCGGCACGCCGGCCTCCAGCGCCTCGAGTGGCTCAGCCAATCGGTCCTGCGGCAGCTCGCTGTGATCGGCGAGGCCGACGACGACGCCGACCACCCGCCGGCGCCCGAAGGGCACCACCAGCACCGAGCCGACCTCGACCTCGCTCATCGCCTCCGGCAGGCGATAGTCGAAGGGCCCGGACACGTTCCGGGTCGTCAGCAGCGGCTCAACCTTGGCAATCGACATCTGTCCTCCGAGCCTAGGCAGCCTCGCGGACGACCGCCCTCGCGGTTACTCTGCCGCCGTGGACCTGCAGTCCGGGGAGAGGGTGATCTACCAGGGGCATCCGTCCTGGCGGGCGATCATCGGCTTCTATCTCAAGGGCGCCGCGGTCGGGGCCGCCGCCGGGGTGCTCGCCGGGCTGATCAACGAAGGCGTCGGCCTCGGGATCGTCACCTTCATCGTGATCCTCGCGGTCACGATCCTCGTCGGGTTCATCAAACGCGTCGCGACCGTTTACACGATCACCGACCGCCGCCTCAACATCAAGGTGGGAATCATCGCCCGCAAGGTCCAGGAGACCCGCCTGCAGCGCGTCCAGAACGTGAACTACAACCAGGGCGTCTACGAGCGGATCATGCAGATCGGCGACGTCGAGTTCACGACCGCCGGAACGGACGAATCGAACTTCGTCTTCGCGGGCGTCGCCCAGCCGGAGGAGGTCGTCCAGAACGTCGAGCAGGCGACCCCGATCCTCAGCGGCCTCCAGGGCGAGGCCGAGCCCGGAACCCAGACCTAGGCCGGCGCCTCCGCCTTCGCACCCAGCCCCGCGGCCTCACGCAGCTGATCGGCGCGGTCGGTGTGCTCCCAGGTGAAATCGGCGTCCTCGCGGCCGAAGTGGCCGTAGGCCGCGGTCCTCTGGAAGATCGGGCGGTGCAGGTCCAGGTAGCGGCGGAAGGCGGCCGGCCGCAGGTCGAAGTTCTCCTCGACGATCCGTCCGATCTCCGCGTCGGAGAGCTTGCCCGTGCCGAAGGTCTGGACCATGATCGAGACCGGATGGGCGACGCCGATCGCATACGCGACCTGGAGCTCGCAGCGATCCGCGAGCCCCGCCGCGACGACGTTCTTCGCGACGTAGCGGGCCGCGTAGGCGGCTGAGCGGTCGACCTTCGACGGGTCCTTGCCGGAGAAGGCCCCACCGCCGTGTCGGGCAGCGCCGCCATAGGTGTCGACGATGATCTTGCGGCCGGTCAATCCCGCGTCGCCTACCGGCCCGCCGATCACGAACTTGCCGGTGGGGTTGACCATGAAGTTCTCGAGCAGCTCGTTCTCGGTGTAGAGCTCCTTGTACTCGGTGTGCAGCACCGGCTCGAGCACGTGCTCCCAGAGGTCGTTGCGGATCATCTGCTTGCCGGCCTCCTCGCGATGCTGCGTCGAGATCAGGACCTTCGCGATCTCGACCGGCCGGTCGTTCTCGTAGCGAACGGAGACCTGGGTCTTGCCGTCGGGGCCGAGGTAGGGCACCACTTCCGCCTTGCGCACCTCGGCGAGCTGCCGGGCCAGCTGATGGGCGATCTGGATCGGCATTGGCATCAGCGCCTTGGTCTCGCGGGTCGCGTAGCCGAACATCATTCCCTGGTCCCCGGCTCCGGCCGCGTCGAGCTCGTCGGCGGACTCCCCCTCGCGCTGCTCAAAGCCCTTGTCCACGCCCTGGGCGATGTCGGGCGACTGCTCGTCGATCGCGGTCAGGACCGCACAGGCCTCGTGGTCGAACCCGTAGCGCGGATCGTCATAGCCGATCTGGCGGATCGTCTCGCGTGCGATCTTCGGGATGTCGACGTAGCACTTGGTCGTGATCTCCCCCGAGACGACGACCAGGCCCGTATTGACGAGCGTCTCGCACGCCACCCGGCCCTCGGGGTCCTCGGCCATGATCGCGTCGAGGACACCGTCTGAGATCTGGTCGCAAATCTTGTCGGGGTGTCCCTCGGTTACCGACTCGGAGGTGAACAGGTACTCGTTGTCTGAAAGCTTCTCCATTGGTTCCTCAGTCGTGGATGGCCAGGAAGAGTTCTGATTGAAGCTCGTCGTCGCTTCCCCTCACGGCGAGACCGAGAGAGCCGACGCGCGAGATGTCTTCACTGAGCGAGGCATACAGTGGATTCTCCGCCAGGCCGGCCTGCTGAGCCAGTCCCAGGACCTCGTGGAGGTTGAGGAAGACTAGCGCCGAGACTCGGTCCGGGAGCCGGTCCGTCGCATCCTTGAAAGCGCCGGTGTCGGCCAGGTTGTCGCCGCTCGAGCGCACCTGCGAAATGCCCTGCGGCTGCGTGGAGATGACCAGCTTCCCGTCGAAGATCGCGTAGGAGAGGTCGACGCTCGGCGAGACCCGGACGGAGTGCACGGGTACCCCGTCCACCTCCGTGGTCCGGAAGCTCGGCACCTGGCCGCCCGCGGTGAGCGAGCGGAGCAGCGGCCCCTGCAGCGACGCCAGCGCGTCGGCGGCCTTCTCCTCGTCGACGCCCTCGACGATCACGCTCGCGTACGGAGCCGCGCCGGTCGGCTCGGCGACCAGGGCGGCCTGTCCGCCGAGAGCGGGGAGCAGGTCCTTGAGGGGGTCGACACTCGCCTCCTTCTGCAGGCGCTGCGCCAGCGCCCGCAGCGACCCCGCCAAACCCTGTGCGCCGGCGCCCGCAGAGGCGAGCGCGTTGTTGATCGCCGGGCCCAGCTCCCCCACCCCGATGTACCCGAGGGCACGGGGGCCGGCCTCGTCGGCGAGCCCTGGCTCGAACTCCGGCAGGCTGGCGAACACCGTCGGGCTCCGGGCCTCGAGGTTCGGGTCGAGCTCGCTGACCAGGTTCACCTGCACACCGTCGTCTCGCGCCCGGGCGCCCACCGCCATGCCGCTGGTCGCCCCATAGTCGACGAAGGTGTTGAGCTGGCTGGCGCCGGTGGCGGTCGGCGGCAGAAAGCGCTGTACGCCGGCGCGCGAGAGATAGGCCTCGGCGAAGCGGACGTCCGGCAGCTGCTGGCGCGCCTTGTCCTGATCGGATCCCTCGAGGCCCGGCTGCTGCCCCGCCTTGGCCGCCAGGGCGGCGCGGACCGCCGTCTCGCTGCCGAAGAGAAGTTGGTCACCGGAGCGGGCAGTGGCGAAGCCACTCCGGTAGGCGCTCAAGGAGGCGCCGCCGATCGTGTCCAGCGTCGCCGGCCCGGCCGGCGCCAGGCTGTTCAGGAACCGGTTCGCCTGAGCGTTGTCGCCGACCCCGACGACGTAGGCCTCCGCGGTGGAGCCCTTCGGGCCTGGGATGCCGAGTAGTGCCAGATCGTCCTTCGCCCACGGCAACACCTCGTTGCTGAGGTTGATCGGCCGGCCGCCCGGCGCCGTGATCGCGCTCGTGTCGCTCTGCAGCAGAGCGGTGAAGTTTGGAAGGGTCTCGGCGAGATCCCTCTCCAGATCCCACTGGTGGCTGTCGCTGTTCACCGTCAGATGGACGTAGAGAGCGGCGTCGCGCGGGACGTAGGCGATCGTGTCGTTCGACGGCGCGCACTCCTTCGCCGCCGAGACCTGGCAGGGAACGCCCGGCACCGGCAGGAACTTGAGGATCAGATAGAGGACGACGATCCCGGCGACGGCGCCGACTTGGATCTTCGTGCCGCGCGAGCGCCTCGACCACCAGGCTGCGGCCGACCGGGCGCCCGCGGCGGTGGCCGCACCCGCCCGTTTCAGCGCGGGCAGGACGATCTGTCCCTTCTCCCGTAGCCAGTAGCCGATCGCCTGCAGGCGGGTCCTCACCCGGAAGGCCAGCTCGCTCGACCGACCAGGCTTCTTCTCCTCCTCTGGCGGCTCCAGCGAGAAGAGCGGCTTCGGCGTCGGGGACTCGGGCTCCTCGGGCGGCGTCTCGGGGGCCGTCGGCTTGCCGCGACGCAGCCTCAGCCTGCGGCGGAGCCGGGCGAGGCGGGATTCCTCGCTAGTCACGAAGCGCCCCTTATACCCGGCCGGCGCGCTGGGCGCTCCGGTTGCGGCGCCCCTTGCGCGGCACGTAATCGATCACCAGCGGGACCCCCTGGAGTTCGTAGGCATCGCGCAGGCGGTTCTCGAGGTAGAAGGCCCAGTCGCGGTTGATCAGCCGGCGATCGTTGACCTGGACCGCGAAGCGAGGCGGGCGCCGTCCCACCTGCGCGGTGTAGTAGAGCCGCAGGCGCCTGCCGTGCCGCTGCGGCGGTTGCCTGTCCGCCACGACGCCGGCGACGAAGCGGTTGAGCTCGGGCGTGGGGATCCGCTCCGCGGCGCGGTGGGCGAGCGCGATCGCCTGCCCGAGCACTGCGGCGATGCTCCGTCCCGTGAGCGCGGAGCAGGCGATCACGGGCGGGCGCAGCCGGAGCTTCTGGGCGGCGCGAGCCCTCGCGTCATCGATATCCGTCCGCGAGACGTCCCATTTGTTGAGCGCCAGCACCGTGGCGCAGCCGGCGCGCATGGCGACCTCGGCCACGCGGAGGTCCTCCGCGGTAAGGCCCTCGCTCGCGTCGCACACCACGATCGCCGCGTCGGCGCGCTCGGCGGCGCGCTCGGAGCGGAGCTGCGCGTAGTAGCCCACGGTCCCGGCCACCTTCCCGCGCCGTCGCAGACCGGCGGTGTCCACGAGCACGATCCGCTCGCCGTCCACCTCGGCCTCGGTGTCGACCGGATCGCGCGTCGTCCCGGCTCGCTCGCTGACGATCACGCGCTCGGAGCCGAGCATCGCGTTGAGCAGCGAGGACTTGCCGACGTTCGGCCGGCCGAGGATCGCAATCCGCGGCGCCTCCTCCGCGTCGCTCGCCGCCTCGTCCGGGAGATGGCGCCTGAGCTCCTCCACCAGCATGTCCAGCAGGTCGCCGGTGCCGAGGCCATGGCTGGCGGAGACCGGCATCGGCTCGCCGAGCCCGAGCGCGTTCAGCTCCGCCGCAAGCGACTCGTCCTCGGGCCGATCGATCTTGTTGGCGGCAACGATCACCGGGCGGCTCGAGCGGCGAAGCAGGTCGGCGAGATCCGCGTCGCCCGGGCCAAGTCCGCTGCGAGCGTCCACGACCAGCAGGATCACCTCGGCGTCCTCGATCGCGGTCCGGGCCTGCGCCTGGACGGCTCGCGCGAGCTCGTCCGAGTCGGCCAGGTCGACGCCGCCCGTGTCGATCAGGTCGAAGCTGAGGCCGTTCCACTCGCACCCGAGCGCCCGGCGGTCGCGGGTCACGCCCGGCTCTCGATCGGTGACCGCCTCGCGGCCGCCGGCGAGACGGTTGACCAGGGTGCTCTTGCCAGCGTTGGGGAAGCCGACCACCGCCACCGCGGGCCGGCGGCGGAGAGCGCGAGCCGGCGCCTCGGGGCCCCTTCCCTCCATTACGCGATCCCCCTATCCCTGGCGAGCACGACGATCCGCTCGACCACCTGCTCGGGCGTGAGGTCGGTCGTGTCGATGTCGATCGACCCCTTCGCCGCCAGCAGAGGGCTGTCCGCGCGTTCCCGGTCGCGCCTGTCGCGATCCCTGATCGCCACCTGGACCTCGGTCACCGGCTCCCCGCTCTCGGCCGCGCGGCGGCGTGCCCGCTCCTCCTCCTGCGCGGTGAGGAAAACCTTCAGGGGCGAGTCCGGGCTGACCACGGTCCCGATGTCGCGTCCCTCCGCCACGTAGTTGCCGGCGGCGATCAGCTCGCGCTGGCGCTTCACCATCGCCTGGCGCACCTGTGGGTGTACGGAGACACGCGAGGAGGCGATCGTCACCTCCGGCGAGCGGATCCTGCCCTCCACCGGCTTGCCGCCGAGGCGGATGGTGTCGCCCTCGAAATCGATGTCGAGCTCCCAGGCCAACTCCCCGAGCCGCTCGCCGTCGTCCGGGTCGATCCCGCGGTCGAGCGCCGCGAGCGCGACGGCCCGGTACATCGCCCCCGAGTCCAGGTAGGTGAAGCCGAGAGCCTTCGCGACGGCCCGGGCCACGGTTGACTTGCCGGCCCCGGCGGGACCGTCGATCGCGATCACCATCGTGGCCAGCCTAGGGTTTCCGTCGCACCGGGCTGGATATAGAGTCCCGCGTGATGGAGAGCTGGAACCTGAATGAGCTCGAGGTGCTGCCGCATGCGCCCCAGGTCCTCGACTCGGAGTCCGAGGGCCGGGCAATCGTGATCAACCTGCCGAAGGGCGAGCAGCTGCAGGAGCACCAGGTCCACGAGCGCGCCTGGGTGCTAGTGATCGACGGGACCATCGGGATCACCACACCGAGTGGCGGCGACGCCGAGGGGTCCACAGGCCTGCTCGCGATCTTCGACCCGGCCGAGCGCCATGAGGTGACGGCACTGGAGGACTCCAGAATCCTGCTGGTGCTCGCCCCCTGGCCCGGGGACGGTCATCCCTCCCAGGCCACCAAGGACTAGCCGAGAAGCGCCCGCAGGTCCCGCTCGAAACCGGGGTAGCTGACCTCGACGGCCTCGAAGCCGCGAACCTCGACACCCTCCCGCGAGGCGAGACCGGCGACGGCGCCCACCATCGCGAGGCGGTGATCGCCGCGGGCATCGAGCGCGCCGCCGCGAAGCCCGCCGGAGCCGCGCACTACGAAGCCGTCGGGCCTTCCCTCGATGTCAGCGCCCAGCGCGTCCAGTCCCTGGACGATCCCGGCGATCCGATCGGATTCCTTCGCCCGCAGCTCGGCGGCGCCGCTGACCACGGTCTCCCCCTCGGCGAAGCAGCCGAGCAGGGCGACCAGCGGCAGCTCGTCGATCGCGGCGGGGACGTCCTCCGCGGTGATCGACGTGCCTGTGAGGGAAGCGGCCCGCACGTTGAGCCTCGCGATCGGCTCGGGCCCCGGCTCGCGGATCCCCTCCACGGTCACGGCGCGATCACTCTCGTGCGCCCCGCCCATCTCGACTCCCATCCGCGAGATGATCGAGAGCAGGCCGATCCGCGCGCGGTTGATGCCGACTTCGCGCAGGCTGATCTCGCTGCCCGGCACGAGCAGGGCTGCGGTCAGGAAGAAGGCAGCCGAGGAGAAGTCGCCCGGCACCGGCACGTCTCCGGCCTCGAGCCTCTCGGCAGGGGCGATGGAGATCCTGCCGCCCTCCCGCCGGATCTCCGCCCCCATCGCAGCGAGCAGTCGCTCGGTGTGGTCGCGCGTCCAGAAGGGCTCGCGCACAGTCGTCGTGCCCTCCGCCAGCAGGCCGGCAAGGAGCAGGCAGGACTTGACCTGCGCGCTCGCGACCGGCATCTCGTAGTCGACTCCGCGCAGCTCGGCCCCGCGGATGTGCAGGGGCGGCAGGCGCCCGTCGCGTGCCTCGACGTCCGCGCCCATGCGGGACAGGGGCTCGGCCACCCGGTCGACCGGGCGGCGGCGAATCGACTCGTCGCCGTCCAGGGCCCACTCCCCCGCGGCCTGACCGGCCAGCCACCCCGGCATCAGACGAAGCAGCGTCCCGGCGTTGCCGACGTCGATCTCCGCCGGCCGCGGGCCGCGCAAACCGATGCCCTCGACCTCGACGAAGAGGCCTCCGTGGTCATTGGCCTCGCCCTCGGTCACCCTGGAGCCGACGGCCGCGACAGCCCTCAGCGTCGCCCGCGTGTCGGCGGAGTCGAGGTAGCCGGTGATCCTGGTCGGACCCTCCGCCATCGCCCCGATCAGAGCGGCCCGGTGCGAGACCGACTTGTCAGGCGGCGGATGGAGGTCGCCGCGAAGCGGGCCTGACGGCTCGAATCGAACTGAGGTCATTCTGCTCGGGAGACGTCGTGGCCGAGCTCGCGAACGAGCCTCTCCGCCCGTTCTGCCTGCTCGTCGCCGGCGATGTAGAGGGAGATCGCCCCGGAGGTCATGTCGGCTGCCGGATAGAGCGCCATGTCCTCGATGTTGACGCCGGCCCGCCCGAGCTCGAGCGCGACCTCGGCCACGATCCCCGGCCGGTTGGGCACCAGGACGCGTAGCTCGTGCAGCGGCCCGCCCGCGATCTCGGCGTCGATCAGCTCCCGCCGCCGGCGACCCGCCAGATCCTGCCAGGCGTTCACGGCGTCGCGGTCGCCGGAGCGGAGCAGGTCCGCGGCCTCGGTGAGCCGGGCGACGACAGCGTCGATCTCCGCCGCTACCGCCTCCCTGTTGCCGGCGAAGATGTCGCCCCAGATGGCCGGGTTGGCCCCGGCGACCCGGGTGGCATCGCGAAAGCTCGGCCCGACCTCTGGCAGGCGCTCGGCCTCCTCGCTGAGCGCGGTCGCGGCCTGGGTGACGAGCACGTTGGCGAGCACATGGGGAAGGTGACTGACCGACGCCATCAGCCGGTCGTGCGTGTCGGCCTCGATCGCCTGCGGCCGAGCGCCCATCTCGGAGATCGCCCGCTGCACGCGGTCGTAGAGGAGCCCGCCGGTCTTCGGGGTGGGCGTGAGGTACCAGCGCGCGCCCTCGAAGAGGTCCGCGCGGGCGTTTTCCACCCCTGAGGTCTCCGCGCCGGCCAGCGGGTGCCCGCCGATGAAGCGGGGCTCCGAGCCAAGTGCGGCGATCACCTCACGCTTCACCGAGCCGACGTCGGTCACCGCGCAGTCCTCGCCGGCCGCGTCCAGGGCCTCAGCGGCCAACCCCGGCAGCGCGGTCACGGGAGCGGCGCAGAAGACCAGCTCGGCGCCTTCAACCGCACCGGCGACGCTCTCGGCTGCATCGTCGACCGCCCCCAGCTCCCCAGCGCGATCGAGCAGCTTCGCGTCGGGGTCAAAGCCCGCCACCTCGGCATTCAGCCTGCGGCGCGCGGCCAGGCCGATCGAGCCTCCGATCAGGCCGACGCCGAGGACGGCGATCCGCATCGAGCTAGGTCGCCTCGCGCCGCTTCCGCACCGCCGAGGCGAGCCGGTCAAGAGTCAGCACCGTGTGGTCCCAGTCCATGCAGGCGTCGGTGATCGACTGACCGTAGACCAGCGGTTCATCCGATTCCAGGTCCTGCCGGCCGGCGACGAGGAAGGACTCCATCATCACGCCGGCGATGGCTCCATTGCCACCCGCGATCTGGTCGGCGATCGCGCTGACCACCTCGGGCTGGCGCTCGTGGTCCTTGCCGCTGTTGTCGTGGGAGGCGTCGATCACGACCCGCTCCCCCAGTCCGGCCGCCCGCAGCTCCTCGAGCGTGCCCTCGACCGAGTTCGCGTCGTAGTTGGGGGCTCCTCGGCCACCCCGCAGGATCACGTGGCAGTCCTCGTTGCCCTCGGTGTAGAGGATCGCGGGCTTCCCGCTGACGTCGACCCCGGCGAACGCGTGCGGAGCCGCCGCCGCGCGGACGGCGTCGACCGCGAGCTTGATACTGCCTGCGGTGCCGTTCTTGAATCCGACCGGCATCGAGAGGCCCGAGGCGAGCTGCCGGTGGATCTGGCTCTCCGTCGTCCGCGCGCCGATCGCTCCCCAGGCGACCACGTCGGAGATGTACTGCGGGGTGATCGGATCGAGGAACTCGCAACCGATCGGCAGGCCGAGGTCCGTCACCTCGAGGAGGAGCCGACGCGCGGTGTGCAGCCCGAAGTTCACATCCCGCGAGCCGTCGAGGTGCGGGTCGTTGATCAGGCCCTTCCAGCCGGTGGTCGTCCGTGGCTTCTCGAAGTAGACGCGCATGGCCACGCAGAGGTCATCGCGCAGATCCTGTGCTTGCTCGGACAAGCGCTGGGCGTACTCGGTGGCGGCCTCGGGGTCGTGCACGCTGCACGGCCCGACCACTACGAGCAGGCGGTCGTCGGCGCGGTCGAGGATCGACTTCACCTCGGCCCGGTTGGCGAGCACCGCGTCCTCGCGCTCGGCGCCCAGCGGCAGGTCGTCCAAGATCTCCGCGGGCGAGACCAGCTCGACCACCCGCGCGATGCGCTGGTCCCTGACGCGGTCCGCGTCCTGTCTCGGTATCTCCCTCATTTCGAAGTTCATCCCGACTTTTCCCTTCTCTTTCTACTGATCTGGCTTGGCTCCTGGGATTCGGAGGTGCCACGGTCCCGTTCGTGCACAGCTAACGGCTGGAGACGGCGCCCGGCGGGAGAAGCTTCTGCGTCAGCGGCTAAGAGGCAGCCGCGGGCCGGACGCCTAGGTAAATCGCCAGAAGTAGAAGTAGGCACGCGTCGGAGCCGCGTCGCGGCTCGGGGCTGAATCCGGGTGCGTGCCTCGGTGCTTCATTCGCGGACATTGAAGCAGACGGACATTCCTTCGGTGGACGACTGCTATCCGGTCGGGTGAGACTGTCCAGGGGTCGGGAACATGGGCCGAACCTCCGCCGCCCGCGCGTCGAGCAGAACGTCGGCGTACCGGATCCACCCGATCACCGAGCCGATCGCGGTGACGGCACCGACGAGGACGCAGATCCCGAGCGACGCGTCGAGGAGCGCCCCGAGCGCCAGGGCCACCGCCGCTCCACCGACCACCCCATTGATCACGGCGATCGCGCTGGAGAAGGCGAAGATCGGCTTGCGCCCCTCCGCCGGAATGCCCATGTTTTCGAAGACACCCGCGCCGTCGTCGTGGCCGGACAGAAGGAAGAGATCTGCGCGGTCGGCGGCGACCTCCCGGTAGTAGCCGCGGATCCGATTGATTGCCATGCCGTACCGAAAGTCTTCGGCCCCGCACTCCACCAAGCGGATGAAGGTGACCACGCCGAGCACGTAGAGCGTCGGCAGCACCGTGAGCGCGAAGGCGTTGAACAGGTCACCCAGGCGGGAGACCTGGCTGATGAAGCCGAGGGCGACGAGCGCACTGGACACGGAGAAGACGTAGAGCGAGGCCCGCGCCGAGCTCTCACTCATGGTCTGCGACCTCGCCCCCTGGAGGGTGAAGTGCTCGGTGGTCAGGGCCGTCAGGAGCTGCTGGGAATCACTCATGGGGTCTCCTCTCCTGGGATTTCAGCCAGCGGACATTGCCACGACGCCGCCCACGCACATCCCGATCCCGACGCTCTGCTGTCTCTCGATTCGCTCGCCGATGAAGGCGCGGGCGAGGGCGATCGTGACGACCGGATACAGGGTGCTCAGCACCGCCACCACGCTCAGCAGGCCGTGGGTGGAGGCGGTCGCGTACATCGAGTCCCCGGCGATGATCAGCACGCCGATGCCGATGATCACGGGAACGTCGGCTCGCCCCATGGCGACCCTCGGCCGGGCGATCAGGAACGCGGCGGCGAACGCCGTCAAGGCAGCAAGTCGCGCGACCATCAAGGCCCAGGGGATCTCTCCCTCGCTCGCGGCGTCCATGGCGACGTAGAAGCTGCCGAATCCCAGCGCGGTGAGCCCGCCGAACAGCAGGCTCGTGCTCACTCCCCGGCGGGCCGCCGCCCCGCTCCCGGGCTGCCAGGCCGTGACGACGATCCCGAGCGCGCCCAGTGCGATGCCGAAGCCCTGGAGGGCGGACGGGATCTCGCCCAGGGCGAGCCCTACCACGACCGGAACCACCGGTGCGGTGGCCGCGACCGGTGCGACGATGCTCATGACGCCCACGGCCAGCCCCCGGTAAAGGGCGGCGACTCCGAGAGCCTCCGCGATCCCGGCGAGCGCGGCGTAGAGGAGGAAGGTCCCGCTGGGCGGGCCGCCCCCGTACGACGCCACTGCGAGCGAGAGGAGGATCAGTGCGGTCCCCTGGGAAACGAAGAGGACGCCGAGCAAGGGCACGCTTCGGCTCTTCAGCCCGCCGAGAAAGTCCGAGACGCCCCAGGCGAGGCTGGAGCCGAGCGCCAACGCGATTGCCAGCATGCTCAGCCCGCGGCGACCGCGATCAAGCCAGCTCGCCGAGAGCGGAGAGGAAGCGCTCGTTCTCGGCGCGCGTGCCGTAGGTCACCCGCAGATGGCCTGGTCCGCCAAGCGGAGTGCCCGGCCGCACCGCCACCCCGGCCTTGGCGAGGGACTCCACCACCTCGTCCTCGTCGAGGTCGCCGAGTGAGAACCAGGAGAAGTTCGCCTGCGAATCCGCCGTCTCGAAGCCCATCTCGCTGAGAGCCTCGTCCACCAAGACCCGCTCGATCACGTTCTTCTCGACGCGGTCGGCGACGTCGTCCTGGTGGCGGATCGCCTCCGTCGCCGCGGCCTGCGCGAGCGCGTTCACGCTGAACGGCTGGCGTACCGCGTCGACGGCAGCTCGGAACTGCGGCGAGCAGAGCGCGTAGCCGACCCGGAGCCCCGCGAGCCCGTGGCACTTGCTGAAGGTGCGCAACAGCACGAGGTTCGGGTGCTTCGCGAGCAGATCGAGCGTGGTGTCCGGGTCGTCGTTGGTCTGGTACTCGACGTAGGCCTCGTCGAGGATGATCGTGGTGCGGTCGGGGACGCTCTCGACGAAGGCGCCGATCCGCTCGGCGGGGATGTGGGTCGCGGTCGGGTTGTTCGGGTTGCAGACGATCAGCAGCTGGGTGGCGGCCGTGACCTCCTCCAACATCGCGTCGAGGTCGTGGACGTAGCCGTCCGCGAGCGGCACCCGGATCTCCCGCGCGCCGCAGAGCGGCGCCAGGTAGGGATAGATCGAGAAGGAGGGCCAGGCGAAGAGGATCTCGTCGTCCTCCTCACAGAGGGCGAGCGCGGCGGCCAGCAGGAGCTCACAGGAGCCGTTCGACACGGCGATGCGGGCCGGGTCGGTCTCGTGGTGATCGGCGATCGCGCGCCGGAGGGCACGTGCGTCCGGGTCCGGGTAGCGGTTGATCCCCGACGCGGCCCGACCGATCGCGTCGATGACGGCCGGGTGCGGTGGAAACGGGGACTCGTTCGACGCGAGCTTGATCGCGTCGGTGGTCTCGGCGCGCGCCTTGGCGTCGTCCAGTGAGGTCCCCGGCTCGTAGTGCGGAATCCGCGAGAGCTTCTCGGCGAAGGTGATCGTCATTGCGGGCCCCATTGTTGCCTCTCGTGATCCGGTGGCGAGGTTTGTGGCCGCCGCTCGAGCTGGGCCGGGTGCCGCAACCTGATCGCCACCGCCTCGGTCCGCGGATGGACCTTCTCATCGCCGTCGCGCCTCCAGCCGTGTCGCTCGTAGAAGGCGATGGCGGGCGCGTTCTCCTTGAACGTCCAGAGGACGACCTCGTCGTAGGGGAGGTCTACGAGTCGCGCAAGCGCGGAGTGCATCAGGGCTGACCCGGCGCCCTCTCCCCACCTCTCCGGCTCCACGTAGATCGCGACCAGCTCCGCCACCTTTCGCCCGAGGTCCGGCTCGCGGGAGGGCGCGGCGACGAAGCAGTAGCCGGCGAAGACGCCGTTGATCTCGGCGACGTAGCTGAACGCGTCCTCGACCGGGCGGCGCAGGCCGACCTGCACCTCGTGGCGCCAGCGCGCGAGTGGCAGCTCGGCGAGCTTGTCCTGGGCGACGATGTCCCGGTACGCGGTACGCCAGCCCGCGGCCGTGACGGCGACGATCGACTCGGTGTCATCCGGTGTCGCGTCGCGGACCCGGACGGATCCTGCCTCCACTACTGCGCCGCCTTCAGATCCGAGCGCAGCTCCTGGGCCTCGCCGAGATAGGCGTGAGCGGGTGTGTGGTCCCTCGGGGCGTAGTAGTGGACCAAGGTGCGGATCACGGAAACCATCGCCCCGGGCACGTCGACTTCCTGCGCGCAGAGCAACGGGACCTTGTCGAGGCCCAGCTTGCGCGCGGCGACCGCCGGGAACTCGGCATTCAGGTCGTGGGTCGAGGTGAAGATGCAGCTCACGATGCGCTCCGGGGTGAGCTCGTTGCGGGCGATCAGCTCGCGCATCAGCTCCTCGGTAGCCGCGATGATCGTCTCGGGATTGTTGCTGCGCGATTTGGTCGCGCCCCGGACGGCCCACAGTCGGAGATCCTCAGTCATGGCGCGGAATCTTTCCAGAGGGCGTCGATCTCCCTGCGATCGAGCCGTCGGGCCTCTCCCCGGCGCAGGTCCCCGAGCTCGAGGGACCCGATCCGGATCCGGGTCAACGCATCCACGCCGTTGCCGATCGCCTCGGCCATCCGGCGCACTTGGCGCTTGCGGCCCTCCCGGATCGTGATCTCGACCTCGCGCTCGCCGAGGCGCTCCACCTCGGCCGGGACCGTCGGGCCGTCCTCGAGCTCGACACCCCTTCTCAGCCGATCCAGATCGGCCTCGGATGGGGGCTCGTTGAGCTCCACCAGGTAGGTCTTCCGGACGCCGTAGCGCGGGTGGGTGAGGCGATTCGCCAGCTCGCCGTCGTTCGTCACCAGGATCAGGCCGGTTGAATCGGCGTCGAGGCGACCGACCGGATAGAGCCGGCGCGGTGAGTCAACCAGCTGGGTGACCGCGCGGCGCTTGCCCGGTTCACGGGCGGTCGAGACGACTCCCTTCGGCTTGTTCACCGCCCAGACCTCGCGGGGCTCGGGCTCCAGCGGGCGACCGTCCACCTCCACGCCCGACCCCTCGTCCACGTCGCGAGCAGGATCGGTGACCACCTCGCCGCCCACCCGCACCCTGCCGTCGGCGATCAGCCGCTCGGCGGCGCGGCGCGAGGCGACTCCGGCATGGGCGAGGTACTTGGCGAGCCTCAACAGTCGCCGAGCTTGGCGAGGTCCGAGCGGTAGACCTGCATGTCGGCGTGGGTCCAGTCGCCGTGCGTTTGCCCCTTGAAGCGCGGATCGAGCTCCTTGTAGAACGGCGAGGAGAGGCTCTCGTTGTGGCCGATCACCTGCTTGACCGGGATGCCGAACCTGCACCGCAGCCACTGGGTGAGGCGCAACGAGGCGTTCAGTTGCGCCGGCCGGTTGAGGATGTCCTGGTCGGAGAAGCCGACGTGCTCGATGCCGATCGCGGTCCAGTTGAGTCCAACCGTGTGCCGGCAGCGGATCGAGACGGGGACGAACTTGAAGATCCCGCCGCCGGCCGCCACCGCGAAGTGCGAGCAGACGCCGGGCAGCTGGTGGAACTCGACGTCCGGCCGGTCGGGCGCGAACGTGTTGAAGATCGACGAGATGCTCCCCGCCTCCGCGTAGTGCTCGACGATCACCTGCGGGTTGTTCAGTCGCCACTTGTACTGCCCGTAGTGATCCTTCGAGTACGCCGCCGTCTCCCGCTTCCGCTTCTTCGGGAACGGGATTAGCTTCTTGTGGATCGGCGGCTTCGCCGCAGCCGAGGTCGAGGCTGGCGGGGGCGACGCGCCGGCACCGCCCTGGGCCCCAAGGCCAACCGCCACCGCGACGATCGTGACCGCCGCCAGGAGTCGGCTCATCTCAGCGGCCCTCCGCAATGGTCAGGGCCGCCCGGGCCTGCCGGTTCGCGGTGCGGCCGCTGATCCCGCCCGGCGGCATCTCGACCACGAAAGCTGCGCTCTCCGGGATCGCGTGCGTCTCCCAGCTGATCGCCGTGCCGCGCAGCCCGCTTCCCCTGCAGCTCGTGGGCATGCCGACCAGCTTCGCGTATTCCACGGCGACCTGCGGATTGCCGTGACAGGCGAGCACCGCGCCCCAGGGCTGGTGGTACCAGATCGAGAGATCCGGCCGGATCCGGCGGACGAACGCCATCACGGCGCGCGTCTCCGGCTCCGACGCTGCCCTCGGACCCGGGTAGTAGCCGTTCGAGTGTGGGACGTTGCCGCGCCATCGATACGGGAAGTTTCGGTTCAGGTCCACCCCATGCGCGTTCTTGCGCGTGTGTGCCCGGAGCCCATCCGGGTTAACCGTCGCGACCGCCCAGAGTTGCGTGCCCGAGAGCGCACTGGGGTGGGCCGCCGCTTCCCGCTTGAGCGCTCTCACGATGCGGAGCCCCGCACGCTCATCCCCGTGGATCACGCCGACCACCAGCGCCACGCGTGCCCCGGCCGGATCGCCCACCTGGACCGCCGTGATCGCCCGCTTCTGGACCGAGCGGCCCAGAACCTCTCGCTTGGTCGCGGTCGAGGCCGCCGTGTCGGCTGCCGCCCCGCCGCCGGAGACCCCCGCCGCCACGGCGGCGAGCGCCAGGGCCACCGCGAGACTGGCCCTCACTCGGCCCGCTGCTCACCCGCCTTCAGCAGGCGATCCCGCAGCTCGCGCTCGTCCTCGGGCGTCGGGTCGAACTGGGCCGGGTCGGGCAGCGCGTCCAGGCCGGAGAGGCCGAAGAGCTTCTCGAACAGCGCGGTGGTCCCGTAGGTGACCGCCCCGAACCGGGTCCTGCCCCGCTCCTCGATCATGCCCCTCTCGGTGAGGCTGGCAACTGCCGAATCCGACGAGACGCCGCGGATCCGCGCGATCTCGGGCCGGGAGACCGGCTGCAGGTACGCCACGATCGCGAGCACCTCGGCCTGTGCCTGCGTGAGCGGCGGGGTTCGAGGCTTGGCCAGCAGGCGGCGGGCGGCCCCCTCCGCCTCGGGAACACCGGCCAGCGTGACGCCGCCGGCGACGCGCCGAACCTGAACGCCGCGCCCATCGGCCCCCAGCCGACGCTCCAGCTCGTCGATCGCCTGGGCCACCGCTTCCTCGTCGACCTCGATCGCCTCGGCCAGCTCGGCGGCCGAGACCGGCTCCGGCGAGAGGAAGAGCAGTGCCTCGACGGTGGTCATCAGCGGGTCACTCACAGCGCCTCCACCTCGATCCGTCCGAAGGTCTCCTTCTGGGTCCAGGTCGCCTCGCCGCGGCGATAGAGCTCGAGCAGCGCGAACAGCGTGACGGCCTGGGTGAAGCGATCCTCGTTGCCGAAGGCATCGTCGAAGTCCAACGTCCTACGGGACCGGAGCAGGTCCCGTACGACCCCCAGCCGGCGTTGCAGCGAGACGGTGGTGCGGATGTGACGGGTGTCCGGCTCCGGCGGCAGCGTGAGCAAATCGCCCAGAGCGGCCCCGAGGCGGTCGGGCTCGTACGCCTGCTTGGCGGCGTCGAGCGCAGCCCGCCGAAGTTCCGGAGGCGGCGGCGCCGACCGGTACATGACGCCCCCTTCCCGCTCCAGCCGCTCGTTCAGCATCCGGGCGGCCTCGCTGTAGCGGCGGTACTCGAGCATCCGGGCGAGCAGCTCATCGGCCGCCTCCTCCGGGCCGAGCTCGTCGGCGCCGTCCTCGTTGGGCAGCAGCAGCCGCGACTTGAGCTCGCAGAGCGCCGCAATCAGGATCAGGAACTCGGTGACCGTCTCGAGGTCGAGCTCCCCGGTCTCGCCGAGCCGGTCGAGGTAGGAGATCACGATCTCGCCGAGCGGGACCTCCGCGAGCGAGATCTCCTCGCGGAGCAAAACGGCCAGCAGCAGATCGAAGGGGCCCTGGAAGACGTCCAGGTCGAGATCGAGCTCGGAGACCGAGGTCATCCGCGCCCACCTTAGAGGGCGGGTCGGCCAGCCGGAGCGGGCCGGTCGGAACTCGTCAGCCGCCGAGAGCCGAGAGCGCGCCGGCGATGAACAGCGGCAGCAGGACGAACACTCCGGCCCAGGCGAGCACCCGCATCGCGGGCTCGCCCTCGCCGCGCAGGAGCTCGAGCAGGCCGGGCTTCTCGGGATCGATCCGCATCACCGAGTTCTCGCGCGGCGACGCAGGCTCCCGCTTCCTCTTGTGCTCCTTCACGACCAACTCCCTCTCGGTTGGATGTCCCCTAACGGCGAAGCTCGGAAGTTCAGCACCCTCGACCGGTGCAGATCAACCCCACTTTTCGCGCGATCAGCCTGGGCCGATGCCGATCGCCGAGCGCACGTCGGCGAGCGTGTCCGCCGCGATCGCCCGCGCCTTCTCGGCGCCCGCCGAGAGCGTGGCCTCGAGTGCGGCCTCGTCCGGACGGAGCTCCTCGTAGCGCTCGCGCACCGGAGCCAGGAAATCGACCACGGCATCGGCGACGGCGGCCTTGAAGTCACCGTATCCCGAGCCGTTGAACTCGCTCTCGATCTCCTCCTCGCTGGTGCCCCGCGCCACGGCCAGGATCTGGATCAGGTTCGCGATCCCCTCCTTGCCGTCCCCACGCTTCACCTCGGAGCCCGAATCGGTGACCGCGCTCTTGATCTTCTTCGTAAGCGTCTTCGGGTCGTCGAGGACGAGGACCGTCCCCGCCTCGGTGCCGCCGGTCGTCGACATCTTGTTGCCGGGCTCCTGCAGATCCATGATGCGGGCGCCGACCTCCGGGAC
>JBKPND010000010.1:0-6024 GCA_046732465.1 Actinomycetota bacterium | reverse complement strand
CGATCTCGCTGCACCGCGTGGCGTTCGGGATGCTGCTCGTCCTCGCCTTCAGCGCGGGTCTCGCGCTCGCGATCACGGCCGTCGGCCTGGTCGCGATCTACGCGCGGCGCGCGTTTGCGCGCTTCGACGGCCGCGGCCGCGTGCTCGCGGCGCTCCCGGCCCTGAGCGCCCTCGTTATCGTCATCGCCGGCGCCGCCATGACGGCGCGGGCCCTCCCGAAAGTGAGCCTGTGATGTTCGGACTCGACGACTGGATCATGCAGTTCTCCGACGGCGCAACGCTCGTCGTCGTGGTCGGGATCGCCCTCGTTCTCGGACTCCGTCACGCGAGCGACCCGGATCACGTCGCCGCGGTGACGACGCTCGTCGCGAACGGCCGCGGCGGCGCGCGGCGCCTGGGCCTCACGTGGGGCCTCGGCCACGCGACGTCGCTGCTCCTGCTCGGCGTGCCGATCGTGCTGTGGAAGGCGTACCTCCCCGCGCGTGCCGAGGAGGGCGCCGAGGTGACGATCGGCTTCGTGATCGTCGCGCTCGCGGTGTGGCTGCTGCTCCGGTGGAAGCGCGGCGCGTTCGCACACGCGCACGACCACACCCACCTGCGCGTGCCCCCCGTCCGCCCGCCGTGGCAGGCGTACGGGATCGGCCTCGTGCACGGGATCGGCGGCAGCGGCGGCGTCGGTGTGCTCCTGCTCGCGACGATCCAGTCGCAGACGGTCGCGCTCGTCGCGCTCGCGTTGTTCGCGCTTGGCACGGCCGTGTCGATGGCGCTGCTGTCCGGCGTCTACGGCTCGGCGCTGAACCGCCGCGGCGTGCGCGCGCGCTTCCACCGCCTCGCGCCCGCGCTCGGCACCGCGAGCCTCGCGTTCGGCGTCTGGTACACGCTCGGCGCGCTCGCACTCGTTCCGTACGTGCTGTGACCGCCGCGGTCCCACTGTTCCCGGTCGCGGCCCGACGGCCGTGCCGCCGCATAGGATGGGCCGCCGTCCCCCCGGCGCCGATCTCGATGCCGCGCGAGCTCGCACACCTCTCCGACGAGGCGCTCCTGGCGCTCGTCGCGCGGTCGGACGAAACCGCGCTCGCGGAGCTGTACGACCGCTTCGGCCGGCAGGCGTACGGGCTTGCGCTGCGAATCCTCCGCGACGCGGCGCTCGCGCAAGACGCGGTGCAGGAGGCGTTCCTCGCCGCGTGGCGGACCGCGGCGTCGTACGACGCGCGCCGCGCGAAGGCGAGCACGTGGATCCTCACGATCGCGCACCGCCGCGCGGTCGACCTCGTCCGCCGCGAGGAGCGCCGCCGCGGCGCGCCGCTCGACGACGCGCCCGTCCCGGCCGGCGACGCGACCGACGAGGAGGCGTGGGTGCGCGAGCGCCGCCGCGCGGTGCAGGCCGCACTCGCGTAGCTGCCGCAGGATCAGCGCGAGGCACTGGAGCTCGCCTACTACGGCGGCCTCACGCAGTCGGAGCTCGCGGAGCGGCTCGGCGTCCCGCTCGGGACGATCAAGAGCCGGATGTTCGCCGGCCTCTCGAAGCTGCGCGAGCTCCTGCCGGACGACGAAGGCGGCCCGTAGGCCGCCTTCGCTTCGCGCCGAGAGCGTCGTGCCGCCTAGCTCTCGGTCGCGCTGCCCTCGATCGTCTTCGTCGCCGCGTCGCCGCCGATCTCGATCCGGCGCGGCTTCGCCTGCTGCGGCTTCGGGACGTGGATCTCGAGCACGCCGCTCTCGTACGACGCCTTGATGTCGTCCTCGGCGACGCCCTGCGGCAGGCCGACGGCGCGCGTGAACGTGCCGTAGCGGCGCTCGAAGCGGTGGAAGCGCTCCTGCGAGACCTCCTCGCTGCGCTCCCGCTCGGCCGAGACGGTCAGCGTCGAGTCCTCGACCTCCACCGTGATCTGCTCCTGCTCGACGCCGGGGAGGTCGAACGCGTAGACGAGCTCGTCGTCCGTCTCCCAGACGTCGAGGGTCGGCACCCAGCTCTGGCTCTGCCGCCCGTTGCCCTCGAGCAGGCCGTTCATGAGCCGGCTGAGCTCGGTGTGCATCGCGGCGACCTCGCGGAACGGCTCCCAGCGAACCAACGTGGCCATGTTCAGCCCTCCTCGTGACTTGATGACGCAGACAGGATAAAACCTAAGTCGTTGCCTGTCAAGTTCCGGAGAACGTAGGATCCGCCCGTGCTGCCGCTTCGCGACAACGTCCCGACCCGGACCGTCCCGCTCGTCACCTACGGGCTGATCGCGACGAACCTCCTCGTCTTCTTCTGGCAGCTCTCGCGCCCGGACGACGGCATCGAGTACGCCTACTACCCGTGCTCGATCTACGGCCCGTGCGTCAACGCGCCCGCCCACGTGCCTTTCTGGGAGGGCGCGATCAGCTCGATGTTCCTCCACGCGAGCTGGTCGCACATCCTCGGGAACATGCTCTTCCTCTGGATCTTCGGGAACAACGTCGAGGACGCGCTCGGCCGCCTTCGGTTCCTCATCTTCTACTTCTGCTCGGGCCTGGCGGCGACGGCCGTTCAGACGACGATCACGCTCCACTACAGCGGTGCGGCCGACGCGAGCATCCCGAACGTCGGCGCGAGCGGCGCGATCGCCGGCGTCCTCGGCGCCTACCTGGTGCTCCTCCCCACGGCGAGCGTCCTGACGCTCGTCGGGTTCTTCCTCATCCCGATCCCGGCCGTCTTCTTCCTCGGGTTCTGGTTCCTCTTCCAGCTCTGGGCGGGCGGCGCCTCGATCACCCACCCGGAGACGGGCGGCGGCGTCGCGTTCTTCGCCCACGTCGGCGGCTTCCTGTTCGGCGTCCTGCTCGTGCGGCCGTTCGCGACCCGACGGCCGCTCAGACCCAGCTGGTGATGCGGTTCGAGGACCACGTCCGCCGCGCGCTCGACGCCCTCCCGCCCGACCTCGCCCGCCGGCTCGAGAACGTCGCGGTCGTCGTCGAGGACGAGGACCCCGACGACCCGGATCTCTTCGGGCTCTGGGAGGCCGACGAGTACATGCCGGACAAGATCACGATCTTCCGAATCCCGCTCGTGGAGGAGTTCGGCCGCGACCCGGCAGAGCTCGAGCGCCAGATCCGGGTCACGGTTCTGCACGAGCTCGCCCACTACTTCGGGATCGACGAGGACCGGCTCGAGGAGCTCGGCTACGACTGACGAGCCGGAGGGAATGCGAGCCCGCGCCGAGTCGTTGAGACGGTCATGACCCTCACCCAGATCAAGTCAGAGATCGACCGGCTGACAGATCGCCGGTCACAAGTGCTGCGCCTTCTCTCGCAGGGGCACGATGCGGCGCTCGCCAACGAGCATCAGGAGCTCGAGGAGCGGATCGCAAAGCTGTGGGAGGACGAGCGCGCGGCCAAGGCAACACTGCGGTTCGGCGACCGCGACCTGATCATTCAGCGCGCTCGCCAGGAAGAGCGGCTCTCGCGGGCGGCGTAGTCGCCGCCCGTTGACAGAAGGCGTCCCTGTCCGAGGGATTGACGGGGACGCCGGCCGGCCCTACACCGAGCCTGTCGGGCCCTGCGGCACCTGACTCTCCGCCACCGAGAAGGAGCCGCAGCATGTCCCTGCTCCAGCACGACGCCGTGACCCTCGACCTCCCGTACACGGAGTCGAGCAGCCGTGAGTCGACGCTTCGCCGCCAGCTCTTCGAGCAGTCGGCCCAGTTCGCCGAGCGCGAGCGCATCCTCCTCGAGGAGCGCGACCGCCTCATGAAGACCATCACCGAGCTCCACCACCGCCTCCGCCGCGCCGAGATGATCGGCGTCTACGCGGTCGGCGCGTAAGCCCTCCAGTTCGCGCACCGGAGTCGGGGCTCCGGTGCGCGGGCGGCCCTAACCGCCGGAAACCGCGGCTAGACTTCGCCCGCACGGGGCGTTAGCTCAGCTGGGAGAGCGCCAGCTTTGCAAGCTGGAGGTCATCGGTTCGATCCCGATACGCTCCACCTTCGAATTCCCTGCAAATCGGCACAATGACTGAGGGCGCCTTACGGCGCCCTCAGTCATTTCTGGCCATTGTCTAGCGTTCGTCTAGCGTCAGGCGCCAAAGCCCCCGTTTGCGAGCTTCGCGCCGATCGAGGCGGCTGCGTCGTCGCTGATACCGCCGTAGACCACGGTGGTGACGCGCGGATTGGCGTGGCGCAACAGCCTGGATACCTCGTTGAGGGCGAGCGACTCGAACGCGAGACCAGCAGTCGAGTGGCGCAGGTCGTGAAGGCCGATCGGTTCTCCGCCATCCGTGTTGAGGCCTGCCTTGCCGGCGGCCCTCTGGACGGCGCGCAACACGTTGCGCCGACCAGGCGAGTTCCCGTTCGGGGTCTGGAAGACGAGCGCCTCCGCGCAGACGCGATAACGAACTTCAAGCGCAGCACTCTGATCTACCGCACGGCGATGCGCTGGAACGACGATCTCGACCGCGACAAGGACGGGGTCGCCTGCGAGAAGCACTGAGCCGATGTCGTTCGGGTTCAGGAAGCGGAAGCGGATCGCGCCGGGGGTGTTTCTGAACCTGTCCAAACGCGGTGCAGGTGTCAGTTTCGGTCGGCGTGGCGCGAGCGTGAGTCAGAGCGCCAGCGGGCGCAGACAGCTCTCGCTCGGCTTCAAGGGGCTGTTCTAGCGGAAGCGGTTGTAGTCGGCGTCGACACCGACACCTGCCTCCGAGCGCCCTGCCTAACACTCCAGCTTCGTTACGAGCCGGCCGTCGGCGCGCCAGCGCCGAACCGCGCGGGCACGTCTTGCCGCAGCACGCGCACGACATGATCGACGTCAGCCCGCTCAGCGGCTCGGTCGTCCCGTCGTCGTCGCTCTCGATCCGCTGCCCGCCGCTCGTCGTGTCGATGTGCACCGTCACAGCTCGCTCCTTCCTGGGGCCGGACGGCGCGACGACGACCCTACTACGTCCACGTGCTGATCCAGATAGATCAGCATCGCGGAGCTACAACACGCCTACCGTCTGTCGTGGTGAAAGGAGTTCCCCTCTCCCTTCGCCAATCCCGACAGAAAGGCCCGCAAGGGCCTTTTCTATGCATCAGCCACGAGCCTTCTTACGCTCACGCTCATGACCGCCGAGACCGAGACACCGATGCGCTGCGAAGAGTGCCGCCGGCCGTGGGATGAGCCGCTCGAGCCGCGGCGCGCCGACTGGATCGACGACGTCCTGCACTTCTGGTGCCCTAACTGCTGGGCGCGCGAGTTTGCTGCCGAACCCGGCCTTGATGCGAGCTCGAGGTCGGCTGTTACCGTCCGACGTGCCGCTCGTAGTCGCGGGCCTTGTCCCCGCACAAGGTGGCGCCGTCGGCGCTGGTGATGCAGGTGTCCCAGTTGAGCCCGACCTCGTACAGCAGGTTGTCGACCCCGCCCCCGATCCAGCAGAGCACGGTCAGCACGACGGCCACGATCAGCAGGCCCGTCTTGTTCTTATGGGGGCGGTCAACCAAGCGGTTTCCCGCGCCGGCCTCGCTCCAAGTGGAGACAGCTTGATGATCCTGCCGACCATTGTTGGTTGCAGAACGCGCCATCGACGCGGATCACGGTAGCCCCCGTTGCAGCAGATCGTCCCGCCGAAAGGGGGAGATCCGGCTACCCGTACTGGTCGTCAGACACGCATCCTCGGCTTTTCGGGAGGCCGCAAGAGTTGTTTTTCTGGCGAGCGGCCGGGTATGCGCGTGAGCGGAATGCGCTGGCGCGCGAGGAGCGGAGCAACGGCGTTGCTGATCGTGGTGCTGCTCGGGTGGGCGGGAACCACGTCGGCTTCGATCTCGATTGCGAAGAACGTCGTTCGTCCCGCGCTTCGGGTGGACGCGCGTGGCGATGCTGAGGTGAGCTGGAGCGCCGGGGGGTCGCGGCGCACGCTGTTGGTGCCCGCGGTCGGCCTCTACCTTCCCGGCGGTCGTATCTCGACGCCCGACGTCAGCCGTCCGACGACGATCACGGGGTTGCCGTTCTCGCGCGTGGTCCGTCGAGGGCCTGACGGGACCTTCTACGCCTTGCAGACGTGGCCTGTGGAAGCGGGTGGGCCGGTTGAACTTCATT
>JBKPND010000009.1:0-19365 GCA_046732465.1 Actinomycetota bacterium | reverse complement strand
CAACATCCTGCTCTTCAACAACCAGATCTACGGCCTCACCAAGGGCCAGTACTCGCCGACCTCGGAGCAGGGCAAGGTCACCAAGTCGACGCCGTTCGGCTCCCAGGACCACCCCTTCAACCCGGTCGCCCTCGCCCTCGGGGCCGACGCCAGCTTCGTCGCCCGCACCGTCGATACGGACCGGGACCACGAGACCGAGGTCCTGCGGGCGGCCGCCACTCACGATGGCTCGTCCTTCGTCGAGATCTACCAGAACTGCAACGTCTTCAATGACGGCGCCTTCGACGCGGTTCGGGCCAAGGGCCGGGAGGCGAACCAGATCCGCCTCGCCGACGGCCAGCCGATCCGCTTCGGCGCCGAGGGCGAGCGCGGGGTGGTCCGCTCACGGAATGGGCGGCTCGAGCTCGCCGACGTCGCCGAGGTCGGTGAGGACGCGCTCGTCGTCCACGACGCCGACGATCCGAGCCTCGGGTACGCGCTCGCGCGCCTCGCCGACCGGCCGATCGGCCCGACGC
This sequence comes from Actinomycetota bacterium, assembly GCA_046732465.1. Classification (GTDB taxonomy): domain Bacteria; phylum Actinomycetota; class Thermoleophilia; order Solirubrobacterales; family 70-9; genus DASUPK01. Next base: position 18,850 of record JBKPND010000009.1, on the reverse strand, counting down.
CCATCGGGGTGATCCGCTCGAGCGACCGTCCGGTCTACGCCGAGGGCGTCGGCGAGGAGCTCGCCTCGGCACGCGAGGGTCTCGGCGACGACGACCTCACCGCCCTGCTGCGCTCGGGCGACACCTGGACCATCGACTAGCCGGCTGGAGGCGCTTCTCCGGCAGCGTCGAAGCAGTTGGCGATGCCCTCGCGCGTCTACGTGATCGAGCTCGCTCGCGAAGCAGGCCGCCGCCGCGACCCTCGCCTGCCCTGGCTCTACGTCGGCTCGAGCGCCCGCGACCCTGAGCGCCGCTTCGAGCAGCACCGCAACGGGTACCGCTCGGCGCGCCTCGTCAAGCGCTTCGCCCTTCGGCTACGGCCCGACCTCTACGAGGATCTGGGAGCGTTCCCCGGCTCGCGCACCGCGCGGGAAGCGGAGCTCCGCCGGGCGCGTGAGCTCGCCGACTGCGGGTTCGTCGCCCACTGCGACGGCACCTCCTACGGGCGGGACGTCGCGGACTGGAGCGAATGGGACGCGGAGCGGTTGGAGCCGGTGCTTTCCCACCTCGACGCCGCGGCGCTTGATCTTGCCGACTCGGCCTTCAGAGCGCTCCGGCCGGAACAGGGGGCTCGCCTCCTGCACGGCGAGTACGGCTTCTGGGTTCGTGACTACATCGATCAGGACGACCCGCCCCCCGGCTATGGCCTCTTCCCGCACGTCCGCCTCGACGTGATCGAGAATCGGCTTGCGGAAATCTGGCCCGCCTCGCTGCTGGCGCGGTAGGGTCCCCCTCGGGATGAGAGTCGGAGAGGCTGTGCTGTGAGGTACGTCGTGCCCCAGTGGGAGGAGATGTCGCCGGCGCGGCGCTTCTTCGAGGCTCTCGTCCTCCCCTCCGGATTCGGATTGCTCTGCGGGCTCGCCCTCGGAATCTCGGGTGCCCTCTACCTGATCGGTGTCATCCTCGCGCTGCTCGGTGGGATCGGCGGCGGCGCCCAGTACGCCCGCCGCTCCGATGCACTGCTCCGCGGTCTCGTCGCGGGGACCCTGTTTGGGGTCTTCATCCTGCTTGGCTTCGAGCTCGGCGGCGAGGACGAGGCGAAGGTCGATCTCCCCGATCCGCACATCGTGCTTCTTGTCTTCACGGTCGTCCCGTCGCTGTTCCTCCACTGGCTCGGCTGGCGGCTGCGACCGAGGCTGCTCGGTTCACGGCCGGAAACGGAAGTCGCCTAGCTCCACGGCATGGATGCGGCGACGGTCAGGGGGATGCTGGAGCAGAACTTCGAGCACTCCAGGAGCGATCCCGAGCGCGCTCACGCCATCTACCGCGATGACGCGGTGCTGGAGTTCCCGCAGTCCGGCGAGCGCTTCGAGGGGGTCGAGAACTTCCGGGAATGGCGAAGCCAGTATCCGGCGGAGACGAGCTTCGAGTTCGGTGAGATAAGGGGCGAGGGCGATCTCTGGGTCGTGGAGCTGACCGTCACCTACGACGGGGGGCCGAAGAGCTTCGGCGTCAGCATCCACGAGTTCCGCGACGGCAAGATCGCCCGCGAGACGATCTACGTCGCCGAGGGCTTCGAGGCGCCCGAGTGGCGGGCGCGCTGGCGGGCCGCGCCCTAGGGGCCGGTCAGGCGCCCAGGACGCGCCGCATCGAGCGCCGGGCGCGCGCGAAGATCTCGGGGTCGCGCCAGAGCTGGAAGCCGTAGCTCGCCGCCGCGGCGAGTCCGTTGAGCTGGAAGGCGACGTCGGCCGGTTCGATGTCGGCGGGCAGGTCACCGGCCTTCACGGCAATGGCGGTCTCACGCTCAAGCACGGCGAGCCACCGCTTCATGGTCTTGGCGACCACGTCGCGCATCGGGCCCGGACGGGCGTCGTACTCGATCGTCGCGGTGGTGAGGAAGCAGCCGCCCGGCATCATCTCGCGCCGGTGATAGTCGAGCCAGCTGTCGCACAGGGCGAGGAGCCGGGGGAGCCCGGGCCGCTCCTCGGCCACGGGCGCCCAGACCTCGTCGGTGAACTGATCGATCGCGGCGTCCAGCGTGGCCCGCTGCAGCTCCTGCTTGCTGCCGAAGAGGCTGAAGACGCTGCTCTTCCGCATCTCGGTCTCGCCGGCCAGGCCGCCGATCGTGAGGCCCTCGAGCCCCTCGACCGAGGCGCGCTGGACGGCCGTCCGCGTGACCGCGGCGCGGGTCTCGGCGACCGCTGACTGGGGGCGGCGGGGCATGCCGGGATGATATACCGTACGACCGTCCGATAAACGACGAGAGCGAGGGTGAGATGAAGGTGCGATGGCTTGGCTGGGCCGGTGTGGAGATCGAGGCCGAGGGCGAGGCGGTGGTGATCGACCCGCTCGCCGACCCCGCCGCCACGTTCGCCGCGCTCGCCGAGGACGCCCGCGAGCGGGTGCTGGCACCGGAGGTGGTGGCGCCGGACGGCAAGGCGCTCGCCGGGCTCCTCAGCCACCTACATCGGGATCACGCCGACGCCGGCGCACTGGCCGAGGGACTCGCCCCGGACGCCGCGGTCCACGAGCCCCTCTGGCCGGGCGGCGAGCAGGCCGAGAACCTCTCCCTGGCGCAGGCCAACTTCGAGCTGGAGCAAGCGGGTCTCGAACGACGCCCGTTCGAGGTCTGGCAGTCCGCCGAGATCGGCCCGTTCACGGTCACCGCCCTGCCCGCGGTCGACGGCCTCGGGGATCCCCAGGTCTCCTGGCTCGTCGAGGCGGATGGCCAGCGGGTCCTGCATCTCGGCGACACGATCTTCCACGGGTACTGGTGGCGGATGGTTCAGCGCCACGGGGCATTCGACGTCGTCCTCGCGCCGATCAACGGCGCGGTCACCGACTTTCCCAACCTGCAGCCGCCAAGCCCGCTCGCTGCGGCGATGGAGCCCGAGCAGGCGGCGCTCGCCGGGGAGCTCCTCGGGGCGGGAACGGTCGTCCCGATTCACTACGGCGGATTCGACGCGGACCCCTGGTACCGGCCGATCGAGGACGCGCGCGAGCGCTTCGAGGCCGCCGCGGCCGATCGCTCGTATGAGGTTCGCGTGCTCGATCCCGGTGAGAGCTTCGAGCCGGTGGCCGTGCACGGATAGCCTTGCGGCGCATGCCGCGGGCGCAGGCCAAGGACTGGCAGCTCGACAGGGACCGGCTGGCCGACCTGCTCGGGCAGGAGGAGCGCCGCTTCGTCGATCAGCATCCCGGATCGCAGGCCCTCTTCGAGCGCGGTGAGAAGGCGCTGCTGGGCGGCGTGCCGATGCCCTGGATGACCGAGTGGGCGAGCCCATTCCCGGTGTTCGCGGCCGGCGCCGAGGGCGCCCGCTTCACCGACGTCGACGGCAACGAGTACGTCGATCTCTGCCTCGGGGACACCGGCGCGATGACGGGTCACTCGCCGTCGCCGACGGTCGAGGCCGTCGCCGAGCGCGCCGCCCGCGGGATCACGCTGATGCTGCCCACCGAGGACGCGAGCTGGGTGGCCGCCGAGCTCGGCCGACGCTTCGGCCTTTCGCGCTGGCAGTTCGCCCTCACGGCGACCGACGCCAACCGCTTCGCGCTTCGCCTGGCCAGGGCGATCACCGGCCGGCCGAAGGTCCTCGTATACGCCTGGTGCTACCACGGCACGGTCGACGAGAGCTTCGCGATCGAGGTCGAGGGCGAGACCCGATCCCGCCCGGACAACATCGGTCCGCCGGTGGACCCCGCGGTCACCACCACGGCGGTCGAGTGGAACGACGTCCCAGCGATCGAGCGCGCCCTCGCGCCGGGTGACGTCGCCTGCGTGCTGGCGGAGCCGGCGATGACCAACGCCGGGATCGTGCTCCCCGATCCTGGCTACCACGACGCCCTGCGGGAGCTCACGCGCGAGCACGGGTCGCTCCTGATCATCGACGAGACCCACACCTTCTGCGCCGGGCCCGGTGGCTACACCGCCGCGGAGGGGCTCGATCCCGACATGCTCACCATCGGCAAGGCGATCGCCGGCGGGATCCCGGCGGCCGCCTACGGGATGACGGAGGAGGTCTCCGAGCGCATCACCGCGTACCTCGACAGCCTGGAGGCCTCGGACGTCGGCGGGATCGGCGGGACGCTGGCGGGCAACGCGCTTTCGCTCGCCGCGGCCCGCGCGACGCTCGAGCACGTCCTCACCGATGAGGCCTTTCTGCACATGACGGAGATGGCGGAGCTCTTCGAGTCGGGCGTGAACGAAGTGATCGCCTCGCACGGTGTGCCGTGGAACTCCGTCCGTCTCGGCTGCCGAGTCGAGTACCACTTCCAGGCGGACCCGCCACGTAACGGCTCCGAGGCGGTTGCCGCGGACGACGGCATGCTCGGCCGCTACATGCATCTCCACGCGCTCAACCGCGGGATCCTGCTGACGCCGTTCCACAACATGGCGCTGATGTGCCCCGCCACCACCGAGGCGGACATCGACCGGCATACGGTGGCGTTCGAGGAGGCCGTGGGCGCCCTCGCAAGCTCGCCTTCAGCCTGATCGCACCCCGTTTGGTGGAGGACAATTGATCGCGGTATGGCGCCTACGATCGGCGAGAAGCTGCGTGACGCCCGCACCGACCGCGGCGTGGAGCTGGCCGAGGTCGAGCGGGCCACCAAGGTCCGCCTCAAGTTCCTCGAAGCGATGGAGGGGGATCGCTGGGAGGAGCTGCCGGCTCCCGTCTACGCCCGGGGCTTTCTCGACATCTATGCCCGCTACCTCGGCCTCGACCAGCAGGCCCTCCTCGATGAGTACTCGAAGACGGTCGAGGCGGAGGGTCAGGAGCCGATCCCGGAGTCGGTCATCAAGCCGGGCACCCTCAGGCAGACCCGCCCGGTTCGCCGCTTCCGCTCGATCAACCTCGCGCCCATCGCCAAGGTCGCGGCGGGGGTCGTCGTCCTGGTGATCATCGGCCTGGTGATCGTCGGGTCGATCGGCGGCTCGGACGACGGTGGCGGCCACGGGAAGGAGAAGAAGACCCGAGAGAACGGAACCAAGGCGGCCGGCCCCGCGCCAGCCACGACCACGACTAGCACGACGCGCTCGGGTCAGGTCTCGGTGGAGCTGCGCGCGACGGCGCCGGTCTGGGTCTGCCTGGTTGACGACAGCGGTACGCCGCTGGTCGACAGCGAGACCTTGAACGCCGACGAGTCGCGCGGCCCGTTCAGCGCCGGGGGATTCGAGGTCACTTTCGGGAACGGCTCGGTCGAGCTGACCGTGAACGGGCAGCCGGAGTCGGTCCCGGCGTCCGCCTCACCGCTCGTCTACCGAATCAGCCCGAATGGCTTGCGCACGCTCGACTCCTCCGCCGCGCCCACCTGTGCATGACACCGAGAGCGGTGGGGTAGGTTGAGCCCATCGCGGGTGTGACGGACTGGACCTTCGAGGGCAGCTGGCCCTACCAGCCCAACTGGTTCGACACGGCCGATGGGCGCATGCACTACGTCGACGAGGGCCCGCGCGACGGCCGGCCTGTGGTGCTCGTGCACGGCAATCCGACCTGGGGCTATCTCTACCGCCACTTCATCCCGCCGCTCGTCGAGGCCGGCCATAGGGCGATCGTGCCGGACCATCTCGGCTTCGGCCGCTCGGAGAAGCCGGATGAGCCGGTGCTCTACCGCGTCCCTCGGCACGCCGCGAGGCTGGACGCGCTGCTCGAATCGCTCAACCTGCGCGGCGCGACCGTCGTTGGCCAGGACTGGGGCGGCCCGACCGGCTACTACTGGGCAACCCAGCACCCGGAGCGGGTCGACGGACTCTTCGTCCTCAACACCTTCGCCCACGGCTGGCATCCGGAAGTCCTTCCGGAGGGAAAGACCAAGATCCCGCTCCCGCTGCCGTTGCGCCTCTTCCGCACCCCGGGTATCGGCGAGGTGATGGTCAAGGGTATGGACGCGTTCAAGCGCGGCTTTCTCTTCGGCCAGGGCGTTGTCCACAAGGAGCGCCTGACTCCGGTCGTGAAGCGCGCCTTCAAGGACGTCCATCGGGGCTGGTCGGAGCGCACCGCAATCCTCGTCTTCCCGCGCGAGATCCCGGTCGACGGCAGGGGCCCGGTGGTCGACATGAACACGGAGATTGAGACCGGGCTGAAGCGCGACTTCCGCTCGAAGCCGGTCCACATCTGCTGGGCGATGAAGGACGTCGCCTTCACCCCGGAGGTCCTCGACGGCCTCTGGCTCGACACCTTCCCTGACGCGTCGGTCACCCGGCTCGACGACGCCGGTCACTACCTGCAGGAGGACGCGCACGAGCTGATCGCGCCGGAGCTGGTCAGCTTCGTCAGCGGACTCCGCTAGCGGGCCTGCCGAATCCCTCTCGCGCCGGACGGAGAGACGGCGGCCGGTCCCAACCCGGCGCCGAGCTGCCCGCCATCGGCACCGTGAAGCGCACGCGGGTGCCGCCCTCCGCGCTGTCGAGCCAAATGCGACCGCCGTGCACCTCGATGATCGCCCGACAGATCGAGAGGCCAAGACCAGATCCTCCGCTGCCGCGGGATCCGTCGCCGCGGAAGAATGGCTCGAAGACGCGCTCGCGCTCGACGGCCGCGACCCCGGAGCCGGTGTCAGCGACCTCGACCTCGATCGTCTGGCCGGCCGACTCGGCGGCGACTGTGACGCTGCCGTCCTCGGGCGTGTGGCGGATGGCGTTCTGGATCAGGTTGAAGAGGACGCGCTGGAGCTTCTCCGGGTTCGCCTCGGCCGCGGCCAGGTCGCTCTGCACTCGGGTCTCGACCGCGATCCCCTTGGCCGCCGCCTGCGCCCGCATCGCCTCCACGGTCTCGGCGACCAGCTCATCGAGGCTGACCCGCTGGATGGACCACTGGATGTCGCCGGCCTCCAGCCGGGTGAGCTCGAAAAGGTCGTCGACCATCGCGGTTAGTGACCTGACGTGCACGCCCATCTCCTCGGCGTAGCCCTCGTCCACCTGGGTCGGATCGAGGAGGCCGTCCTCGATTCCCTGGGCCAGGAGCCGTAGCGAGGTCAAGGGGGTGCGGAGGTCGTGGGAGACCGCCGCAATCAGGTCCTTTCGAGCCCGCTCCGCCGCATCTCGGCTCGCCTCGTGCTCGGCCAGGCGGCGGCTCATCTCCTCGGCCGCCCTGGCGAGCTCCGCGACCTCGTCCTGGCCGCCGGTTTCGATCGACAACGGCACCCCGTCTCCCTCGCCTACCGTCCGTAGAGCGTCGCGAACCGTCTCGATGTCGTCCCGGATGCCGCGGGTGAGCAGCCACGAGGAGTAGATGGCGAGGGCGCCGGCAAACACAAGCAGGGCCGCCAGCACGAAGACGTCCTCGGATGAGATGAGCATCAGCACGTCGACCGTGCCGACCCCGATCAGGACCAGCGCGAAGACGACACCCACCCCGGCCCCGAACTGTCGCGAGAGCGAGCCAATCCGGGGCCGGTGCCGCGCGAGCAGGTGCGAGAGCACCAGCACCGGGGCCCCGCAGAGAGCGAAGAAGGCGGCCGCCGCGAGAGCGTGGGACGTGCCGTGGGCGAGCGCCGTGACCCCGGCCGCTGCCCCCGCTCCACCCACCAGCAGCAGGATCGCCCAGCGCGCCCTCATGGTTGGAACCGGTAGCCGACGCCCCAAACGGTCTGCAGCCAGCGCGGCTCGGACGGATTCAGCTCAACCTTCGCCCGCAGCCGGCGCATGTGGACGGTGACCGTGGAGGTGTCGGTGTAGAACGTGTAGTCCCAGATCGCCTCCATCAGGTGATCACGCGAGAAAGCCTGCCCGGGATGGCGAACGAGGAAGAGCAGGAGGTCGAACTCGCGAACGGTGAGTTGGACCGGTTCGCCGCGAACCAGGACGGTCCTGGCGGCGGGATCGATCTCGAGATGGTCGAAGGCGATCGGCTGCTCGCGCTCAGGCTCCGGCTCGGCCCGCCGTAGGACAGCGTCCACCCGCGCAACCAGCTCGGCGGGGGAGAACGGCTTGACGACGTAGTCGTCCGCGCCACGCTGGAGGCCCGCGATCCGGTCGCTCGCCTCGCCCTTGGCGGTCAGCAGGATCACCCGGGTGGGACGTTGCTCATGCAGCTCCCGCATCACCTCGAGCCCGTCTAGGCCCGGCAGCAGCAGATCGAGCACCACGAGATCCGGGACGGAGTCTCCGGCGAGCCGGAGGGCCTCCAACCCGTCGGCCGCCACCCGGGTCGAGTATCCGGCCCGCTCCAGGTAGCGGGAGACGACGTCCGTGATCACTGGCTCGTCGTCGACGACGAGGATCGAACCGCGTGTCCCCCTGGCGGTCATCGCTCGATTGTCTCCCGGCATTTGTCTGCGTTACAGAGCCGTAAGGGAATCGTTATCTCGGCGAGTGGGCGACCCGGCCCAAATCGGCCGGGCCGCCCACAGCTCCTCGTCCTAGCGGGCGGCTAGGCCCGTGGCGCTCGCCGGCACGCCGCCTGTCTGGTCGACCGGCGTCAACCCACCGTCGCCGGCAACCCGATACGCCGCGACCTGGCCGGTTCCCGGCAGCAGCGCGAACAGCACCCGGCTGGAGGATGTCTGGGCCATGTCCGTAGGCGCACTTCCGGTCCCCGTGTTGGCTGCGATCTGCTCGAGCAGCCCCAGAGACCCATCGTGACCCAGGGCGTAGCTCGAGATCGACCCGCTGCCTGTGTTGGTTGTGTAGGCGAAGTGACCGTTCTTGGTCACCGAGATCCAGCAGGCCGCCGCCTCGTTGTCGGGGACGGACGGGCTGATTGTGGTGAGCAGCCCACTCGAATCGAGCGAGTAGGACGACACCGCACTTGCCCCCGCGGCTCCGCCGAATGCCTCGGAGACGATCAGGTGCCCGCGCTTGTCGAAGTCGAAGCCGAATGGCGTATCGCCCTCGGACGGCTGCGACTGCGCCGGTCCGGGCGTCCCGTCGCGCCCGACCGCGAATGTGTCGATCGTGTTCGTGTCCTTGTTCGTCACCACCAGCGTGCGGCCGTCGTTCGAGAACTCGACCTGGGCCGGGCCGGATCCGCCGATCGGCTCCGTGGAGCCGGCGAGCGGGGTCAGCCCGCCGTTGTGGCTCCGGCTGAAGCCGCTGATCGTGCCGCTCCCGGCGTTGAGGACGTAGAGCAGGCCTCGGCGAGCCGTCAGGCTGATCGGCTGGTCGCCGCCCGCTGGCGTGGTGCCCAGGCGCCGGAGCCCATGCGGGCGCACGCTGAACGTGGAGATGCTGTCGCTCCCGGCGTTCACCACGTAGAGGAACCGGCCGCCCCTGGTGAGCGCCAGCGCTCCCTGGCTGCCGAGTCCGGCGCCCGTGCCGTTGCCGCCGGTCGCGACCGACCCGGCGGGCGACAACGAGCCGTCGCCGGCACGATCGAAGGTGAGCACCTGATTGCCGCCGGCGCCGTTGGTTGAGGTGTAGACGGCGCTCTTACCCGCCGCCGCTGCGGGCCCAGCGACGACCGCCAGGGCCGCCAGGGCCAGTACGGCAGCGAGCGCCGCACGTCTTGCAGTTTTCATTCGGAACCTCCATTCCCGTTGGCCAATGCGCGGGCCACGCTAGGAAGAGGAGGCTGCGAAATCCTTACGGAAGGGCTACGGGATGAGAACGGCTCAGGGGGTCAGCTCGCTGATCCCGATCATGTTTCCCTCGCTGTCGCGGAACCACGCGGCGCGCTCGCCGGAGCCCTTGCTCGGATAGTTGCCCTCGATCTCGGCGATTCCATTCACCGTCGAGAGGCCGGGGAAGTCGTACTCCTCGAAGGCCACTCCGCGCCGTTGCAGCTCGGCGACCGCGGCTTCGATGTCATCGACCTCGATGGCCATCTGGGTATGGCCTCCCGAGGGGGCGCCCGCCGATTCGAAGAGCCCGAACTCGCCCGTCCCGAGGCGGTAGAGGAGTCCGCCCTCGCGCTCCTCCACCGGCTCCAGGCCCAGCTTCTCCCGATAGAAGGCGCGGGCACGCTCCAAGTCCTGAGCGGGGAGCCGCGTGGCTACCCGCCCATCGCTCAGCATCTGGTCAGCTGTCCGGTGTGCTGCGTCAGTACCAGCGCCCGCGCGCGAAGCCGCCGAACGCGATCAGGCCGATCAGGATGACGATCAGGCCTATCCACCAACTCGTCACGAACAGCAGGATGATCCCGATGATGACAATGATCCCTCCGAGCGAGATCCCGCCGATTCCGCTTCGACGCTCTGGTGTCGCCATCAACTCCTCCTTGTAATAGACGAAACGAGATATGAGTACCCAGCGCCGCTCTCAGCTAACCGCCGGCCGCCGATCCATCCGCGGCCCCGAGATCGCGGAGCTGCGGGCGTTCTGCAGCGCCGTGGACCTCGGAACCCTCGGGAAGGCGGCCGTGTCGCTCAAGATCAGCCAGCCCGCGCTCTCCAAGCGCCTGCGAGCGCTCGAGGCCGCGGCGGGTACTCGTCTGCTCGAGCGCTCACCGCGGGGGGTGGTGCCCACCGCCGCCGGGCGCCGTCTTTACCCGGAGGCGCGTCGCCTGCTCGAGCAGGCTGATGTCGTCGAACAGCTGCTCGAGTCCGCGCCGCGTGAACAGGCGCCGATCGAGCTCGCGGTGAGTCACACGATCGCGGAGTTCTTCCTGCCGCCCGAGCTGGTCGCCTACCAGGCCGAGGGCCGCCGCCCACCGGTCCAGCTCACGATCGCCAACTCGAGCGCGGTCCGCCTGATGGTCGCGGAGGGCCGGGCCTCGATCGGGATCGCCGCCGCGGGGCCCGAGGGCGGGGCGGATGGGGCGGACGACCTGGAGGAGCTCGAACTGCTGGAGGACGAGGTCGTCCTGGCGGTGCCCCAGGACCACGCCTGGTACCGGCGAAAGCAGATTCCCCAGGAGCTCTTCCTCTCCACACCGATGGTCATGCGCGACGAGGACGCCCACGTTCGCCGCCGGGTCGAGGCCGAGCTCGCGGGGCACGGCCTCTCCCTGGCGGAGCCGCTGATCGAGGCGGCCAGCACCGCGGTGGCGAAGCGCGAGGCGCTGCAGCGCTCGGCGCCGGTGATGCTCTCCGCGCTCTCCCTGGATGAGGCGCGAGACCGCCTCTATCGCCGCCCCGTCGCCGGGCTCAGCTTCCCGCGCCGGTTCGTGGTCGTCTGCCGGTCGCTCGCCTCGCTGGCGCGCCGGGACCGCGACTTCGTCGATTTCGTGCGCAGGCGCAGGCAAAACAGCCGCCGCTCATAACCAGCGGTTATGGGTCCCATAACCGATTCCGCCCACCAATCGGCGCGATCGCCTTGGCCGTTGCGGGGCCCGGACCTAGAGTCACCTCAGGTCGACGCAGTATCGGCCGCGTTCTAGGTGAATTCCCAGCGGCCCCTCAGGTCGACCAACACACATATAAGTACCTCTCCTCCCTGTAGCACCGTTAGCGCCCCGCCCCGGCGGGGCGCTTCGAGTTTCAGGGCCTAGCTCGAGCGCGCCTTCTCGAGCAGCCGCTCGGCCAGCCGGTTCATGCCCCGCTCCCGCGCCGCCCCGGCGGCGCCCCGGTAGTCGGTTCGCTTGTCGCGGGGGCGGCTCACCTTCGGATGCCGAAGCGTTGCCACGTCCTTGAACGCGAGCAGCTGCTCGCGATCCCCGATCAGCGCGGTGCGGAGGGCGGGGCGGGGCTCGCGGATCGCGGCGTCGAGGACCTTCTCCAGGGAGCCGTGCTTGCGGAGTAGCTCGACCGCGGTCTTCTCCCCGACGCCCTTCGCGCCCGGGATGCCGTCCGAGGGGTCGCCGCGCAGGGCGATCAGGTCCGGGACGAGCTTGGGCGGGATCCCGTAGCGCTCCTTGACCTCCTTCGGGCCCATGGGCTGGCCGCCCTGCTTGCCCGTGCTGACGTAGAGCACCTTGGTGCTCCCGGTGGCGCACTGGAACATGTCCCGGTCGCCGGTCATCAGCAGGCTGCGCCCGCCCGCCTTGCTCTCCTTCGCCGCGAGCGAGCCGAGGAGGTCGTCGGCCTCGAACGAGTCGCTGTTGGCGATCTTCCAGCCGAAGGCACCGAAGAAGTCCGCGGAGTCGTCCCACTGCGGTCGCAGCTCGTCGGGGAAGGCCGCCTCGCGGTCGGCGTGGTACGCCGGGAAGAGCTCGAGGCGGTAGGTGGCGGCGTCCGGGCCGAAGCAGAGCACCACCGCTCGCGGGTCGTGGGCCTCTACCTCCCGCAGGATCAGGTTCGCGGTCCCGAGCAGGGCGTTGACGGGGTTGCCGTCCGGCCCCTTGATCGACTTCGGCAGCGCGTAAAACGCCCGGAAGAGCATCGAGGGCGCGTCGACGGCGAGCAGGGGGCGGGCCACCCCGCGGACGCTAGCGGCCGACGCCCGCGGGCTCGGCCGCGCCGGGCACCTTCGCGGTCACGGGAGCCGGCTGCGCAACCGCGGAGGTGCGGGTCTGGCGTTCGGCCCAGCGCTTCGCTGCCCAGTTCACGGCGTAGATGGCGACGGCGGCATAGGCCCAGCCGAGCAGGATGTCGATCAGGTAGTGCTCGCCCAGGTACATGAGCGAGAGGCCCATGCCGATCGGGTAGGCGGCCAGCAGCGGCCGCCAGCGCCGGCCGACCCGCGGCCAGAGGAAGAGACAGATCAGCATCGTGTAGGCGGCGTGCAGCGAGGGAACGGCCGCCACGTCGTTCGCCCAGGTGGTGCCCTGCTGGAACGCCGCCCCCGCCTTCGGCACCGGCAGGGCGTTGACGACCGCGTGGTTGATCCGGAAGACCTCGGGCAGGTAGCCGTGATGCCCGGCGAGCCACGGCGGCGCCGCCGGGAAGAGCACGTAGGTGATGAGGCCCATCGCCGCGAGCGCGACGACGCAGGCCGCGAAGCGATGGAACCACTGGTAGCGGTAGCGCCAGATCAGCACCCCGACCACCAGCGTCGCGAAGAAGTGTGAGAACCAGAACGAGAAGGCCGCGTAGTCCCAGAATTGGAGGTGCCCCGGGGTGTAGAGCGCGTCCTGGAGCCGGACGGTCGGCACCTGGCCGAGCCCGAGGATCTTGTCCGCGTGGATCGGCGCCTCCCAGTGGATCGGGAAGAGCTTGCCGTCGGCGATGCCGCGGAGCAGGTCGTAGGCGAGGAGCGCCCCGATGATCGGCAGCCAGTCCTTGACCAGGCGGCGGACCGAGTGCTGCCCGTCGCCGACCGACAGGGCCAGCATCAATCCGACGATCCAGAGGAAGATCCAGTCCTGGGAGTAGGGCAGCCCGAGGCGGTCGATCGCGATCGCCGTCCCCAGCAGGTAGAGGGCGGGCACGCCGACCCGCACCGCCCAGTGCGAGCGCCCGCCCTGCCGCTGATTCCTCTCTACGTCGGTTTCGGACGGCCGGGAGGCGGCCACCGCGGTGCTGCTCATCGCAGAAGACTATGGCGAAATCTTCACCACCGGTTAACAAGTTCCGGGTCAGCTGAGGGTTCGGCTACGCGGGAACGCCGAGCAGCGCCGCCTCGACCTCGCGCAGGCGGTCGACGTCGCCCCGGATGCCGGCGACGGCGTCGTTGAAGAGGAAGGCCTGTGCGAGCTTGACGATCGCGAAGCCGAGAATCGCCGGCTCCACCGGTGGCTCATAGGTGCCGGCCTCCACCTCTTCCGTGATCAGCGCGGTGATCAGCTCCACGATCCGCGGCTGGACGACCCCGGCACCGGAGGCGATCAGGCGGAGCGCCGCGTCCCGCTCCTGGTCGACGAAGGCACGCAGCGCGGGGGCGTCGGCCAGGGCGCGGTTGAAGCGATCGAAGGTGTCGAGCAGCCCGGGGCCACCCTTTCCCTCGCGCCCCGCACGGGCCTCGGCGAGCACCGGCTCGGTCGCGCGGATGACCACCTCGCCGATCAGGTTGTCGCGGGAGCCGAACCAGCGGTAGACGGTCGCGCGGCCGACGCCGATCTCCGCGGAGATCGCCTGGACGTCCACCCGCCTCCCGCGGAGGTAGCGATGCAGGGCCGCCTCGATCACGTCCTCGCGGCTGGCCGCCGCCGGTCTTCCTCGTTGTCTGGTCGCTCCCATTTGAGACATACCTAAAAGTATGTACCTGTGCAAGAATGCCCGCGGCTTTGACGGGAACTCGATTGTGGAGGAGAGCGGGGCTAATCGCCGCTACGGCGGTTGCATTCGGGCTTATCTGGGGTCCGGTCGCCGCCTCCGCATTCGACCCCGTCTACGAGGCGAAGAACTACTCGAAGACCCTCGAGCGCGCCCGGATCTACATGACGCCGGCGTACCAGCTTCGGCTCCGGCAGCAGAGCCTCGAGAACAGCAACCAGGCCGCGCTCGCCCTGCTTCGCGATCCCGGGAGGAACTTCGTGAATCTCTGCGGCAACGGGTTCGACGGTTGTGCGGGCGACGTTCGCCTCTACGACTGGGGCCCGAGGGGCTACGGGATCGTCAAGCCCGTTCTCTTCACGGCTCGCAACGGAGCCACGCTCTCGGGGCACGTCTGGGCGACGAGGGCCGGGCCGGCGCGTCGGCCGGGCATCGTGATCACGAACGGCTCGGTCCAGGCCGACGAGCAGATGTACTGGTACGCGGCGCAGGCGCTCGCCAAGGCCGGTTACGTGGTGATGACCTTCGACCCCCAGGGCCAGGGTCAGTCCGACATCTTCGGGGAGGGAGCCGACCGGCTCGAGGGCGTGCCCGCGCAGACCGACGGCCGCCCCTTCTTCGACGGCACCGAGGACGCGATCGACTTCTTCCTCTCGAACGCCGGGCATCCGTACGAGCCCCGGCCGAGCTGCACGAGCGGCACCAGGCACGCCCCCAAGCAGGATCGCCGGGTCGCAGCCGGGCTCGACACCGCCTACAACCCGCTCGCGGGGCTGCTCGACCGCAACCGGCTCGGGCTGGCCGGTCACTCCTACGGTGCGGCCGGCATCTCCTACATCGGGCAGTGGGATCCGCGGGTCGACGCGGTGGTCGCCTGGGACAACCTCAGCGATGCCGACCCGAATGGCGGGGCGGCCGGCGGATTTCCGCCCGGCGAGGGGCCGTGTCCCGCGGACCCCTCTCAGCGGACCGTGGCCCCGCTCACCAAGCCTGCCCTAGGCATCTCGGCCGACTACTTCCTGCCGCCGACCCCCAACCTCTCGCAGCCCGACCCGGAGTCGAAGGCCTCGCAATCCGTCGCCTACTCCGATGCCGGCGTTGACTCGGGCGAGCTGATCATCCGCGGCGGCAGCCACCTCGACTTCTCCTGGATCCCGAACCCGGCCTTCGGGGCCAGTCTCCGCGGCGCGGACATGATCGACTGGTACACGACGGCCTGGTTCGACAAGTACGTCAAGGAGGACCCGTCCGCCGATCGGCGCCTGCTCTCGGACCGCTGGTTCGACAACAGCATGGAGGCGGCGGTCGATCCCGACGGCGACGGCAACATGTTCTCGCGCTACTACCGCTCCCGGCTCGACGTCGGGCTGGCGGGCGGCGGGCGGTTCGACTGCGAGGACTTCCGACCCGACCCGATACGGCCGGACCCGCCCAGTACCTATCCGGCCGGCACCTGCCCGGGATTCATCCCCCGGTCCCAGGACGGCTGGCCGGGCGAGTACGACTACGTCGCGATCGCCACCTCGCCGGACCAGTAGATCCGACCCTATGCTCCGGCGATATGACGCTTCAGCGGATGGACAACGTTCTCATCGTTGTCGAGGACCTCGAGGCTGCCAAAGCGTTCTTCGCCGAACTCGGGATGGAACTCGAAGGCGAGACGACCGTCGAGGGCGACTGGGCGGGCCGCGTCATCGGGCTCAACGACGTCCGTGCCGACATCACCATGATGCGGACACCGGACGGCCAGGGCCGGGTTGAGCTGACGAGGTTCCACACGCCGCCGGCGGTCAGAGCCGAGCCGGAAAACGCGCCGGCGAACGCGCTGGGCATACGCCGCATCATGTTCGCTGTTGAGGACATCGACGACGTCGTTGCCCGCCTGCGCAGCCACGGTGCCGAGCTCCTCGACGAGATCGCGCAGTACCAGGACGCGTATCGGCTCTGCTTCCTGCGTGGCCCTGAGGGCATCATCATCGGACTGGCCGAGCAGCTCATTTGAAACCAGCCGTCGTATCAGGCTCGTAGAGCCTTCCCGAGATCGGCCACCAGGTCCTCGGGCGCCTCGATCCCGCAGGAGAGGCGCACCAGGTCCGGCGGCACGGCGGCCGCCGAGTCCTCGGCCGAC
Organism: Actinomycetota bacterium; assembly: GCA_046732465.1. Classification (GTDB taxonomy): domain Bacteria; phylum Actinomycetota; class Thermoleophilia; order Solirubrobacterales; family 70-9; genus DASUPK01. The sequence goes on along the minus strand of JBKPND010000009.1, from coordinate 2,775 downwards.
TGATGGGTCATCGCCTGTGGCACCTCGATCAGGGACTCGACGCCGCCGAGGGACTCCGCCAGCGTGAACAGCTCGGTGCGGGCAACGATGCCGGTCGCATCGGGGTGGCGAAAGGAGACCATTCCGCCGAAGCCCGGCCACCGCACCTCCTCGACGCCCTCGGCCGAGGCGAGGAAGGTGCTCACGGCCCGGCCGTTCTCGGTGTGGCGCGCGACCCGCAACGCCAGGGTGCGCAGGCCGCGGTGCACGAGGAAGCAGTCGAGGGGCCCGGGCACCGCCCCGACCGAGTTCTGGACGAAGCGGACCCGCTCGTGGAGCTTGGCGTCCCGGACGATCGCTGCGCCGCCGACCACGTCGGAATGGCCCCCGAGGTACTTGGTGGTGGAGTGGACCACCGCGGCCGCGCCGAGCTCGAGCGGCCGTTGCACGATCGGGGTGGCGAAGGTGTTGTCGACCACCACCGGGACCGTGCCCGCCGCTTCGGTCAGGGCAGCCAGGTCCACCACGTTAAGGAGCGGATTGGTCGGGCTCTCCACCCAGACCAGGCTGGTGTTCTCGCGCAGCGCCGCGCGCACCGCCTCGGGGTCGCGCTGGTCGACCAGGTCGTAGGAGAGCCCGAAGCCCATCAGCACCTTGTCCACCAGCCGGTAGGTGCCGCCGTAGAGGTCGAGCGGCAGGACCAGGTGGTCGCCGGCCTCGCAGAGGGCGGTGATCACGGCGTGGGTCGCGGCCATCCCACTGGCGAACGCTGAAGCCAGGCCTCCCTCGAGCTCGCCCAGCGCCCGCTCCAGCGCCGTCCGGGTGGGGTTGGCAGACCGGGAGTAGTCGTAGTCCTCGGTGAACTCGCCCGGGGACCTCTGCCGGAAGGTCGAGGTCTGGTGGATCGCGGGGATCACTGAGCCGTACGTGGGGTCGGGATCGAGTCCGGCGTGGACCACTCTGGTATCGAGCCGGCGGTCCGGTTCCCCCTGCCCCTCGGCGCTCACCTGTTGAGGACCTCGATCAGATCGAGCGGGGTGAGGATCCCGAGTGGGGTCCCGCCTCGCATCACGATCACCGCCTGTCGCCCCTCCTCCAGCAGCCTGATCGCGTCCTCCGCGGGGTCCTCGGAGGCGAGTTCCGGAAGCGGCGGCTCCAGCACCTCGGTCACCTCCTGCTTCAGGATCCCGGGGTGTTCGGCCGACGCCCACAAGAGGCCGCGCTCGCTGACGACTCCGACGAAGACGCTCTCGTCCTCCGCGGAGACCACCGGGACCTGGGAGACGCCGTGCTGACGCATCAGCCCGAGCGCCCGCCCCACCTCGTCATGACTCGAGACCGTCAGCAGAGGTCCCCCGACACCCTTGTCGTCCAGCAGCTCTCCCGCGGTGCGACCACCACCTGCCAGATAGCCGTGCTCGCGCATCCAGTGGTCGTTGAAGATCTTCGAGAGGTAGGGCCGGCCCCCATCGGGCAGGAGCGTCACCACCAGCGCCTCGGGATCGTCGACCTCGCGCGCCACCTGGAGCGCAGCGTAGATCGCCGTCCCGGAGGAGCCGCCGGCGAAGAGGCCCTCCCGCGCGACGAGCCGGCGCGCGGCGACGAACGAGTCCCGGTCGCTGACCCTGACGTAGCGGTCGACCACGTCCTTGTGGAGGGTGTCCGGCCAGAAATCTTCGCCGATGCCCTCGACCCGGTAGGGGTGCACCGGCCCGCCTGAGTAGAGGGACCCCTCGGGGTCCGCGCCGACCACCTCGATCTCCGGGTTCTGCTCCTTCAGGTAGCGGCCCGCCCCGCTGATCGTGCCGCCGGTACCGACTCCGACCACGAAGTGGGTGATCAGCCCCCCGGTCTGCCGCCAGATCTCGGGGCCCGTGGAGCCGTAGTGGGCCTCCGGGTTCGCCGGGTTGAAGTACTGGTTGGGCTGGAAGGCGCCGTCGATCTCCTCGGTGAGGCGATCCGCCACCCGGTAGTAGGCCCGGGGGGAGTCGGGGGGCACGTCGGTCGGGCAGATCACCACCTCCGCGCCGTAGGCCCGGAGGGTGTCGATCTTCTCCCTGCTCATCTTGTCCGGCATCACTGCGATCACCCCGTAGCCGCGCAGGGCCGCGACCATCGCCAGGCCGAGCCCGGTGTTCCCGGAGGTGGGCTCGACCAGGGTCCCGCCGGGCTTCAGCGCCCCGGAGCGCTCCGCGGTGTCGATCATGGTCACGGCGGGCCGGTCCTTGACCGAGCCGCCGGGGTTGAGGAACTCGACCTTGGCGACCAACGGCGTCGTCAGCCCGGGCTCGATCCGGGAAAGGCGCACCAGGGGCGTCTCGCCGATCAGGTGGAGCGCCGAGTCCTTGACCTCGGTCTTGTCGAGCCCGGGGCGTGCCCTCGTGGCCACCCTTTGAGCTTAGGACCTATCCCGCAGGTGCTTGGGCGCTACCAGCGGACGGGCAACGTCTTCAGCTGGTTGAGGAAGGCCGAGATGGCCGGCTGCGGCTCGCCCGCGAGCTCAATGTCCGGGAAGCGGCGCAGGGTCTCCTCGAAGAGGATCCGCAGCTCGAGCCGGGCGAGCGCAGCGCCGAGGCAGAAGTGCCGACCGCCGGCACCGAACGCCTGGTGCTCCGGGTTGCGGTGGACGTCGAAGCGGTCGGCGTCTTCGTAGACGTCCTCGTCCCGGTTCGACGAGATGTACCACATGACCACCTTCTCGCCCTCCTTGATGGGCTGTCCGGCGATCTCCGTGTCGCGGGTCGCGGTCCGGCGGAAGTGGGCGAAGGCGGGGTACATGCGCAGGCACTCCTCGAC
>JBKPND010000008.1:0-29470 GCA_046732465.1 Actinomycetota bacterium | reverse complement strand
TGTTGTAGCCGTTCATTTCCCAGAATCCCGGCTCGTCGTGGTCCATCACGCTCATGCCCCGCACCCACTTGGCGCTCTTCCAGAAGTACAGGTGAGGGATCACCATGCGCGCCGGCCCACCGTGCTCGCGGGGCAGCGGCTCGCCCTCGTACTCGGTCACGAGCCAGGCCTTCCCATCGGTGATCTCCTCGATCGGGACGTTGGTGGTGTAGCCGCCGTAGGAGTGAAACATCGTGAAGGCGCCGAGCGGCTCGATGTCCTCCAGCAGGACGTCCATGGAGACCCCGCCGAACGTGGCACCGAGCTTCGACCACTTGGTCACGCAGTGGATGTCCTTCGAGACCGTCTCGAAGGGCAGCTTGTGGAACTCGTCCCAGCTCCACTCCTTCGGCTGGCCCACCATGCCGTCGATCCGGAAGCTCCACTCGTCGGTGGGAACGTCGGGCGTCGGTCCGGCGGTCAGCACGGGCCAGCCGGACTCGAGGTACTGGCCGGGCGGCAGGCGGTCCTCCACCTCCTCCGGGGTCTGGCGGCGGCGGCTGAAGCCCCTGGAGATGAATCCATTCACCGCGAGTCAGCTTACGCTCCACCGTGTTCGCCGTGGGGGGACGGGGGTAGATACATCCCACACGAGTTCGAGGAGGGCGCGAATGCCTCCAGCCGATCCAACCCTGCATCACCACGAGTGGCGCGCCTCTCAGAACTGGCCGCCGCTCAGCCGTGAGGACATCTTGGGGATCGCCGTGGCCGGTCTAGGCACCGCCACCCTGATCATGATCGCGGTGATCAGCGCGGGCGGGGAGCATGGCCACTACAGCCACGTCACCATCGCCCGGACCTTGATAGCGACGGCCTTCCTGCTGATCAACATGGCCCACATCGTCGGGATCTTGTTCTTCGAGAGCGTCGACTACCACGGGACGTTCCAGAAGTTCTTTGCCCGGCTCAGCCTGTTCGGCACGTCGACCGCGATCGTGGTCAGCCTGGCTATCGGCCTGCTCTGAACGCGAAGGGCCGCCTCGAGGAGGCGGCCCTTCGTCATTCAAAACGCGGTTCTGAAACGAGCTTGGGATTGACGGTGGGGCGGGACAGCTCCCACCTCCTTTGGCTCGCCGGTGCCCGGGTTGGATTCCGCCGAACGGCCGCGTCGCCATCCTGACGGCCCCTTGGGCCCTTCACAGCGCCCGGACCTAGCGGCCCTGCACCTCCAGAGTCCCGATAAGCATGGAATTCAGTTGGGACCACCTCCTTTCTCTGGTCCCACTATTGAAGCAGGCGCCTCGGCCGTGGCTAGAGTCGCGACTCGAAATGTTCCGCACCAGACGATTTCTCCTCATCATTCCGGCGGTGCTGCTCCTCGCCGTCGACGCCTCGGGGTGCGGAGGCGGGGGGGACGACCAGGTCACGGCCGCCGAGCTCGTTCAGAAGGCCGATGCGATCTGCGCCAAGGAGCGGGGCAGCTTCGCTCGCATCCAGGCCCACCCGCCGCCCAATGCCTCGGTGGCCGCCGACCAGACCGACGAGCTGATCAAGGCCACCGAGGACGCGAACTCCCAGCTTCGTGAACTGAAGCCGCCCGAGGAGCTCCAGCCCTCCTACGACCGCTACCTGGAGGCGCGCGACCGCGTCATCGACCAGATGAACAGGGGCAAGGACGCCGCGCAGGACCAGGACTCCTCCGCCTACGGCGCCGCCCAGGCCGCGGTAGCGCGCGACGCCCCGCCGCGCCGCAAGCTCGCCCGGGCGCTCGGCTTCAAGGTCTGCAGCGCGAGCTCGGCGACCGCCTAGCCGGTCATTCGCCGCGCTGCGCGAGGTACCGGAAGCCCAGCGTCATCCCGAGGTTGCTGAGGCCGGCGAACCAGAGCCCGGCGCGCGCTCCCGGACGCGAGAAGGCCTCGGAGCGGGACCAGAGGATGTCGGTTGCGAGCTCGGTCCCGCGCAGCCAGGAGAGCGCCCACCAGTCCTTGGCCCGGTTGCGGCGATACGCCACCAGGTGGGCCGCGGCGAACGTGAGCCACACCGGCCCGGCGCGGCGGAAGAGCTCGCGGGCGTCGTCGGACGGCTCGTCGTGGCCCAGGACGCGCAGCGTTTGGGACGGCGCCAGCAGCGCTCCCGTGCCGAGCGCGAGGTCGAAAAGGATCATGTTGCGGTTCAGCCTGCGCAGCTCCCGCTCCAGCGCCATCGCGCGATCCAACCACATTCACGCCTTCCCAAGCAGGGAAACCCCGCTGGACAGCGAAATGTGCCGCCGTGGCAAGGACAGCGACCAAGACCCATCCCGCTCGCAAGAGCCTCTCTGACTTCATAACGGAGCGTTTCGATGACTTCTCCCGATCGCAGAAGGACGTCGCGCGGTACATCGTCGACCACCTCGACGAGGCCGCCTTTCAGACAGCTGAGGAGCTGGCCCGACGCGCCAACACCTCCTCGTCCACCGTCGTCCGCTTTTCGCAGGCCCTTGGCTTCGACGGCTACCCCGAGCTTCAACAGGCTGCCATCGAGGAGTACCGTCACAAGGTGGCCGAGGGAGCGCCCAACGGGAACGGCGGCAGCGGGGCGGCTGCCCTCTTCAACTTCGACCACTCGGAATTCGAGGCGTCGCTTGGCGCGGATTATTCGAATATCGAGGAAACCGCGCGGAACCTGACGCGCGAGCAGATCGAGGCCTCGGTCTCGGCCCTCGCCACCTCCCGCCGGGTCCTGATCGTGGGCGTGGAGCAGATGGCCTTCTTCGCCAGCTACCTCCGCCACCTGCTGGGGCTGTTGGACGTCCGCGCGGAGATCGTCGCCTCGCCGAGCCAGGACAACATCCAGAAACTCTCCCGGATGGACGAGGACACGCTGCTGGTGGTGCTGACCGCCGGCAGGGCGCATCCGCTCGTCCTTCGGGCGCTGAAGCTCGCCAGGCACCGCCGCGCCCGGACGATGTCGATCACCGACGCGACCCTCTCCGACGTCGCCGAGCACTCTGAGCTGGTTCTCTACTACTCCTCGAACGGGCCCTCCTACATCCGCTCGAACGCGGCGCTGATGGGGCTCGTGCAGGCTCTCGCCCACGGGGTGTACTCGCGGGACGAGGCGGCCCACCGGGACCGGATCCGCGCCTTCAAGCTCAAGTAGCGCGCCCCGAGCTCCTTGCCGGCGCCGCATCTCTGCGGTGTTCTACGCACGTTTGGGCTCCAGACCAGGTGTGGCTTTGCCGATAGGTCGGGTGTTGCTCCCGCCGGGAGCAAGCCTGGCCAATCCAAAATGTTCATCGGGGAAGAACAACCGCGAATTCTTCTGGTGGAGGACGGCGAGGTCGTCGCCGAGCTGATTCGCCGCACGCTCGCGGACGTCGGCGAGGTCACGGTCGTCGGCACCGCCGAGGACGCCCTGGAGCGCCTGCTGGACGGCGAGTGGAACCTCCTCATGGCCGACGTCGAGCTGCCCGGGATCAGCGGCCTCGAGCTCCTGGTGCGCGCCAAGGAGCGCTACCCCCAGCTGATGGCGATCGTCGTCAGCGCCAAGGAGGACTTCGACTACGCGGTCAAGGCGATCCGGGCCGGGGCCGTCGACTACATCTCCAAGCCCTTCGATCCGGAGGAGTTCCGGATGAAGGTGCGCAAGGCGATCTCGACCGATCGCTTCAATCGCACCCTGCGCCGGCCGCAAGAAACCGTGCTGGCAATCGGCGCCCATCCCGACGACGTCGAGATCGGCTGCGCGGGAGTCCTGCTGCGACATGCAGGGGTGGGTCACGACGTGCACCTGCTCACCCTGACCACCGGTGAGGCCGGCGGGCACCCCGCAGTGCGGGTCGCCGAGTCCGAGCGGGCCGCAGAGGCGATGTCCGCCGAGCTTCACATGCTCGACCTCGACGACACGGCGATCGCCGAGACGGCGCAGACGGTGCGGGCGATCTCGGAGGTCGTGGAGCGGGTCGGCCCGACGACGATCTACACGCACAGCTCGCGCGACGTCCACCAGGACCATCGCGCGGCCCACAACGCGACCCTGGTGGCCGCCCGCCGGGTGCCCCGCATCTACGCGTACCAGACGCCCTCGACCACGGTCGAGTTCAGGCCGAGCCGCTTCATCTCGATCGACGACGTCCTCGACCGAAAGCTCGAGGCGATCGCTGCCTTCGAGTCGCAAACCGCGATCCGCGCGTACCTGGCGCCCGACCTGCTTAACGCCACCGCCCGCTACTGGGGCAGATTCGCCACCTCCCTCTACGCCGAGCCCCTCGAGGTGATCCGGGAGGGCGACATCGTCCCGGCGGGCGGGGGAGTGCAAGACGACGGCGCCGCGGAGCGCGGAGGTGCCACCAGCCTCCATGCCAGCTGGTAACGGAAGATCCCCGCGGGTCCTCGTCACAGGCGCCGGGGGGCCCTCCGGCTACTCGTTCGTGCGCGCCCTCGTGGAGGAGCCGCTCGAGTTCCTTGCCGGTGACATCGACCCGCACGCCCCGGGCCTCTACCTCGTCGAGGCGCCCAACCGCGTGCTTCTTCCCCGCGGCGATGATCCGTCCTTCGCCGAGACGCTGCTCGGGATCTGCGAGGACCGCGGCGTGGACGTCGTCGTTCCCACGGTGGACACCGAGCTGGTGCCGCTGGCGGAGTCCAGAGACGACTTCACGGCCGTCGGGGTCTCCGTGCTGGTGGCGCCGACGAGGACGCTTCGCAACTGCCTCGACAAGTGGGCGCTCATGCAGGTCGCCGACGGCTCCGTTCCGATTCCGCGCTCCGCTCCCCTCGACGAGGACTTCGACCCCGACTCCTGCGAGCTTCCGGTCCTGCTGAAGCCGCGGGTCGGCAGCGGCTCGCGCGGGGTCCGTCGTGTGGACTCCTGGGAGGCCCTCGGCAGCGTCCGCGACCGCTCGTTGCTCGTGCAGGAGCACCTGCCGGGGCCCGAGTACTCGCTCGATGTGCTGGCGAGTGTGAACGGCGAGGTCAGGGCGGTAGTCCCCCGCGAGCGGTTGCTGGTGGACTCCGGGATCGCGATCACCAGCCGGACGGTCCACGACGAGGAGCTGGAGTCGGTCGGTGCCGCGGCCGCGGAGGCGGTCGGGATCACCGGGGTAGCGAACGTCCAGGTGATGCGGGACGCGGAGGGAAGCCCACGCCTGATCGAGATCAACCCGCGCTTCCCGGGCACCATGCCGCTGACAGTGGCGAGCGGCGTCAACATGCCGCGCCTCGCGCTGGGCGAGCTCCTGGGGGAGCCGATCCCGGTGGGCCCGCTGGAGTTCCGAGACGTCGCGATGACCCGCGTCTTCGAGGACGTGCCGGTCGATCCGGCCGAACTGGCCTCTCTCGAAGCGGAGTCGGCTGGCGAGGCGGTGGCCCGATGACAGCGAGCACCCTGCCCGGCGTCGATCAGGACATGCACGTCCACTCCACCTACTCCGACGGGGCGTCGAGCGTCGCCGAGAACGTGGTGGCCGCCGAGCGCGTCGGCCTGGCAGCACTCAGCTGCGTGGATCACGTTCGGCGGGACACCGATTGGGCGCCGGCCTTCGCCGAGGAGGTTCGCGCCGTCGCCTCGGGAACGGAGATCGAGGTCCGCAGCGGCCTGGAGGCGAAGATCCTTGACACCTCGGGCGAGCTGGACCTGCCCGCCGAGACCGGCGGCGTCGACCGCATCTACGCGGCGGACCACCGCGTTCCTCTCGACGACGGGCCGGCCGATCCGGCAGCCGTCAGGCTGGCGATCGAGAGCGGTGAGATGGAGGCCGCCGAGGTGATCGACTCGATCGTCCGGGCCACCACCGCTGCGGTCTCGCGCTACCCGAACCTGGTGATCGCCCACCTGTTCAGCGTCCTGCCGAAGATCGGCGTGGACGAGTCGTCGGTGCCCGAGCAGTCCCTCGAGGGGCTCGCCGCGGCCGCTGCCGAGGCCGGCGCGCTGATCGAGATCGACGAGCGGTGGCGCTGTCCCTCGTCGAGGACGCTGCGTCCGTTCCAGCGCGCCGGGGTGCCCATCCTGCTCAGCACGGACAGCCATTCCCCGGAGACGATCGGGCGCTACGACTACTGCCTCGGCGTGATCGAGGAGCTCTCGGCGTGATCGACGTCGTGAACATCGTCCTCGTCGCCATGGTGCTGAGCGGCGCCACCGTGCTGGTGGTCGGCTGCTACCAGTTCTTCCTCGCCGGGCTCCACATCTGGCGGCGTCCCTACATCAGGGTCTCCGAGCTCTACCCCAGGGTGGCGATCGTGGTCCCCGCCTGGAACGAGGGCGCGGTGATCGGCCGCACCATCGACCACCTGATGGAGATGCGCTATCCGGAGGAGAACGCGCGCGTCTACGTGGTCGACGACGCCAGCACCGACGAGACGCCCGAAGTGATCGGGGAGCGGGTTGAGGCGTACCCCGGGCGGGTCGTGCACCTGCGCCGCGAGGAGGGCGGCGGCGGGAAGGCCGACGCGATCAACTACGGGCTCCGGGCCATCCAGGCCGAGGACTGGTACGAGGCGATCCTGATCATCGACGCCGACGTGCTGCTGACCCCGACGGCGCTGCGGCGCATGACCAGGCACCTCGGCGACCTCCAGATCGGCGGCGTCACCGCCTACATCAAGGAGGGCACCGCGGACCCGAACTACGTGAACCGCTTCGTCGCCTTCGAGTACATCACCGCGCAGGCCGCCGCACGCCGCGCGCAGAACATGATCGCCGCGCAGGCCTGTCTCGCCGGGGGCGCCCAGCTGATTCGCCGCGACGCGCTGGAGAAGATCGGAGGCCAGATCCAGACGGGGACGCTGGCCGAGGACACCGTCACCACCTTCCGGCTCCAGCTCGCCGGGTACGACGTTCGCTTCGAGGGCAACGCGATCGTGCTCGCCGAGGAGCCCAACACGATCAGCGCGCTGTGGAAGCAGCGGGTTCGCTGGGCTCGCGGCAACGTCCAGGTGAGTCGTCTCTACCGCGGCGTCTGGCTGCGGCGTCTGAAGGCCGGCCCGCTCGGTGGCCCGAGCTTCGCGGCGATCTGGTCCTCGGTCGTCTTCATGCCGGTGTTCATGGTCAGTGCGACCGTCGGCCTGCTGACGCTCTTCTTCACGGACCGCGCCCTCTCGATCTCCGCCTTCACCGCTCTCTGGGCGCTCACCGGGGGGACCTTCCTGTTCGTGACGCTCTCAGCCCTCGCCATGGACCCGGAGACCGGCAAGCGCTGCTGGAAGGAGGGTTGGTTCTTCCCGGGCGCGATCAACCTCTGCCTGATCCTCTTCGGGCTCGCGGGGCCGTTCCTGACCAACACCTTCGCCGACGAGGTGGCCGACATCGGGCTGGCCGGCGGGGAGCCCGCGGTTCGCTACCTGCTCCTCTTCGCGGATTGCTGGCTCACCCTCTCGATCCTGGCGGCGTGGCTCATCAAGCGGCTGGATGAGTGGGGGCGGGTGCCCTGGCTGGTCCGCCCGCTGCTCTATCTCGTCGGCTACGGGCCGCTGCTCTGCGCCTTCACCGTCGCCGGCTACATCGCCGAGCTGCGCGGTCGCGAGCAGGTCTGGGAGAAGACCGAGAAGGTCGGTCGGGTGAAGGAGCTGGTCACATGAGGCGGCGACTTCGGTCCGCCCTCATGCACCTCCCAGGCGGCGCCGGCTACCGCCTGGCGCGGGCGCTGGGCGTGCAGGCAATCCCGTCGGTTCCATCGGTTGAGCGCAACGAGCCCGCATCCCGGAACGGTTCCGGGAGCGCGCCGCTCGAGGTCGCAATGGAGCAGGAGGGGAGGCGCAAGCGGCTGCGAGTGCGCGCCTCCGGAGACATCTGGTCAGAGGAGTTCCGGCAGGAGCTCGCGGAGGATCGCCGGTTCGAGGCGAGCCTGGTCTGGAGGGAGCTGGCGATCCTCCTGTTCGTCGCAGCGGTGCTGGTGGCCCGGACGCTCGGGTCCTGATCCGCTCCGGAGAGAAACTCTCCACACAACAAAAGCCACAGGCCCGGGGGGCGATCCGGACCTGCGGCTGATACCGGGGTCCGGGGGAGAGGACCCCAAGTTGTACGTCAAACTTCCAGCTTCGCTCGCCTCCCAGGTGTGCCCCAAGCGGCGAGTAGCTCCAAGTTTTCCCACGCTCCAACCAGTCAAACACGCAATGCTCGATTCATCGTTTGTGTGATCGGGCGCGAAGCGGCCGCCTTCTACTATGGAGTTGGCAGTGGCTGAGCGAGCGACATTCCGAGTCAAGACCGGTCTTGCCGAGATGCTCAAGGGCGGCGTGATCATGGACGTGACCACGGCCGACCAGGCGAAGATCGCCGAGGACGCCGGGGCCTGTGCGGTGATGGCGCTGGAGCGGGTTCCCGCGGACATCCGCGCCCAGGGCGGGGTCGCGCGGATGTCCAACCCGGCCGTGATCAGGGAGATCCAGGAGGCCGTGACCATCCCGGTGATGGCTAAGGCGCGCATCGGCCACTTCGCCGAGGCGCAGGTCCTGCAGTCGCTCGAGGTCGACTACGTCGACGAGTCCGAGGTCCTGACCCCGGCCGATGAGTCCAACCACATCGACAAGTTCGCCTTCGACGTCCCCTTCGTCTGCGGCGCCACCAACCTCGGCGAGGCGCTTCGCCGGATCGGCGAGGGCGCCGCGATGATCCGCTCCAAGGGCGAGGCCGGCACCGGCAACATCGTCGAGGCCGTCCGCCACATGCGCGAGATCACCGACGGCATCAAGCATCTGAGCTCGCTGCGCGCCGAGCAATTCGCGTCGGCCGCGAAGGAGCACCAGGCGCCGCTCGACGTGGTCCAGGACGTCGCCGAGCGCGGCTGGCTTCCCGTACCCCTCTTCTGCGCCGGGGGTATCGCCACCCCGGCGGACGCCGCGCTGATGATGCAGCTCGGCGCCGAGGGCAACTTCGTCGGCTCCGGGATCTTCAAGTCTGAGGATCCTGCTCGCCGCGCCAGGGCGATCGTCGAGGCGACGACCCACTTCAACGACCCCGAGCGCGTCGCCCAGGCCTCCATGGAGCTCGGCGAGGCGATGCCGGGGCTCGAGATCGAGGCGCTGGCGGCCGACGGCGGCCTGCTCCAGGGCCGGGGTTCTTGAGCAAGCTTCGGATCGGCGTCCTCGCGATCCAGGGCGACTTCGAGGCGCACCGCGGGATGCTGGCTGCGCTCGGTTCCGAGGCGAGGGAGGTCCGCACGCCGGACGCGCTGGAGGACCTGGACGGGCTGGTGATCCCCGGGGGTGAGTCGACCACGATCACCATGGGCATGGAGCGGGACGGACTCGACGAGGCGATCCGCGCTCGCCACGACGCCGGGCTGCCGATCTTCGGCAGCTGTGCAGGGATGATCGTCTGCGATCGCGACCACCTGGGCCTGGCGGACTACGTCTGCCGCCGCAATGCCTTCGGCCGCCAGCTGCAGAGCTTCGAGGAGGACCTGGTGATCGAGGGACTGGGCGAGGAACCGCTCCGCGCGGTCTTCATCCGGGCTCCCTGGGTGGAGGAGGCCGGTCCCGAGGTCGAGGTGCTCGCCGAGGTCCGCGGGCATCCGGTCGCGGTGCGGGACGGCAATGTCCTCGCGGTCGCCTTCCACGCCGAGCTCACGGACGACAGCCGCCTGCACGCCGCCTTCATGGCGATGTGCACGGCCGCCCGTGATCGGGCGGGAAGCGCACATCGCTAGGTTTCGGGGGCAGTGAGAGACCCCCGCGTAACCGCGCTGGCCCAGATCCTCGTCCGCCACTCGACCAGGGTGGCCGAGGGGGACGTCTGCACGATCGAGGGCGAGTCGGCGGCCGAGCCCCTCCTGCAGGCGGTCTACGAGGAGGTGCTGCGGGCGGGCGGCAATCCGATCGTCAACATGGCGCTGGAGGGCCAATCCGCGGCGTACTTCGAGAACGCCTCGGACGCCCAGCTCGAGTGGATCTCTCCGGTGGCGGAGTGGGCGGTGGAGAACGCCGACGTCCGGATCGCCGTGATGGCGACCCAGAACACCCGCGCGCTCTCCCAGGTCCCGCCCGAGCGGCAGGCGCAGCGCCAGGCGGCCACCCAGAAGCTCATGCAGCGGGCGATGGAGCGGAGCGCCGAGGGCACCTATCGCTGGGCCCTGACACTCTTCCCGACCCATGCGTACGCCTCCGAGGCCGGGATGTCACTGCCCGCCTACGAGGACTTCTACTACGGGGCCTGCCTGGCGACCGACGACGATCCCGTGGGCGCCTGGGCCCGCACCGCCGAGGAGACCAAGCGGCTCGCGGACTGGATCCAGGGCCGCTCCGAGGTCCATGTCCAGGGCGACGGGACGGACCTGCGCCTCGGCATCGAGGGCCGCACGTTCGTCGCAGCCGACGGCAAGCACAACATGCCAGACGGCGAGTTCTTCACCGGCCCGGTGGAGGACTCGGCGGAGGGCGAGATCACCTTCCACCTTCCGGCGAGCTACGCCGGCCGCGAGGTCTCGGGGGTTCGCTTCCGCTTCGAGGGCGGCAAGGTCGTGGATGCGAGCGCCGAGAAGGGCGAGGAGTTCCTGATCGAGATGCTGGACACGGACGACGGCGCCCGCCGCCTGGGCGAGCTCGGGATCGGCACCAACTACGGGATCACCGATGGCACGGGCGAGATCCTGCTCGACGAGAAGATCGGCGGCACCGTGCATCTCGCGGTGGGCCGCTCATATCCGGAGACCGGCGGGGTCAACGAGTCCGCCATCCACTGGGACATGATCTGCGACCTCCGCAAGGGCGGGCAGATCGAGGTCGACGGCGACTCGCTGCAACGCGACGGTCAGTTCGTGGTCTAGCAACTCCTTTGGCGGCGATTTCCCGCCGCAACCCCGACGCTTCGGCAGGGTTTACCTCCATGAAACGGGTTGCTCCTCGGCTGACGCCTCGGAGCACCCTCGCATAGACAGGCGCTCGGGGGGAGACGAGCCCTCACAAGGAGGGACAGATGATCGGACGCAAGCTTGGCCTGATCGCGATCGCGGCACTCGCTGCCAGTCTCGTCGTGGCGGCGCCGTCGGCCCAGGCCAGGAAGAAGGTGGTGACCAAGACCTTCGAGGTCGGGATAGGCGCCCCGAACGGCGGCGTGGCCATCCCGATTCCCGACGGGGCCGGACAGGCGACGCAGCTGGCTCGCTCGAAGATCAACGTGAAGGGCCTCAACCCTCGCGGCAAGATCAAGCACGTCAACGTCGGGGTTCGCGCCCAGCACCCGTTCGCCAAGGACCTCGAGTTCTATCTGGCGACTCCGCGGGGGGTGATCAACCTGTCGCACGACGTGGGCGGCAACGGCAACAACTACGGCGCGGGGCCGGCGAGCTGCTCGTCGATCTTCACGGTCTTCGACAGCAACACGCCTACCCGGATCGACACGGCCGGGCTGCAGGCCCCGTTCGCGGGCTTCTTCGCGCCGATAGAGAGCCTCGGGTTGCTCAACGGGCTCGGTGACAAGAAGGCGACCAACGCCGCGTGGTCGCTGCTGGTGGAAGACGACGACAACACCCACCCGGCCGGATTCCTCGCCTGTTGGTTCCTGCAGATCAAGACGACCAATCCAGCGAAGAAGTAGCTAGGGGCTCGGCAGGGAACGTGGACGGGGCGCCTCCGGGCGCCCCGTTCTCATTCGGGGCTCTCCTCCTAGAATCGAAAGCCATGTCCGGCCATTCCAAGTGGTCCTCGATCAAGCACAAGAAGGGCGCCGCCGACGCCAAGCGCGGCAAGCTCTTCACCAAGCTCGCGCGGGCGATCACGGTCGCGGCGCGCGATGGCGGCGGCAACGTCGACGCGAACCCGGCGCTCGGCCTCGCCGTGCAGAAGGCCCGTGACGCCTCGATGCCGAAGGACAACATCCAGCGGGCCATCGACCGCGGGACCGGAGAGGGCGCGGACGCCGCGGCGATCGAGAGCGTCACCTACGAGGGCTACGGACCCGGCGGTGCCGCGATCCTGGTCGAGGCGCTGACCGACAACCGCAACCGGACGGGGGCGGAGATCCGGCACGCGTTCGAGCGCCACGGTGGCAGCCTGGGTGAGCCGGGGTCCGTCGCCTGGCAGTTCGAGAACCGCGGGGTGATCCTGGTCGACGGTGAGCGCTACTCGGAGGACGACATGATGCCGGCGATCGACGCGGGCGCGGAGGACGTCACCGAGGACGGCGACCTGCTGAAGGTCACGACCGCAGCCACGGACCTCGCCGCCGTGCGCGCCGCTCTCGAAGACACCGGCGTCGACGTCCAGTCCGCCGAGCTCTCCATGGAGCCGAAGAGCACGGTCGAGGTGGGGGAGAGCGACGCCCCGGCGCTGCTGCGCCTGATGGACGCGCTTGAGGAGCACGACGACGTCGACTCCGTGCGCGCCAACTTCGACGTGCCCGAGGAGATCCTCGAGAAGGCGGCCACGGCCGCCTCCTGACAGCGGCATAAAAGGACATCCGCCCCCGGCCAGAGAATGAAGGGGCGTGATCGTCATCGGTATCGATCCGGGTATCGCAAACACCGGATTCGGCGTCGTCCGTACCTCCGGTGAGCGGATGGTGGCCCTCGATGGGGGAGTGATCGAGACCGACGACGGCCTTCGCATCGAGGAGCGGCTGGGCAAGCTGCATGAGTCCCTGGCCGAGCTGATCCGCTGGCACGAGCCGAAAGCGATGGCCCTGGAGGACCTCTTCTTCGGCAAGAACGTCGCCTCCGCGATGAGCGTCGGGGAGGCACGCGGTGTCGCGCTGCTGGCGGCCGCGGCGAACGCGGTTCCGTGCTTCGACTACACGCCGCAGGCGGTGAAGAAGGCGGTCTCGGGCTCGGGCTCGGCGGACAAGGGCCAGGTGCAGCGGATGGTCGCGACCCTGCTCGGCCTCCCGGAGCCACCGACCCCCGATCACGCCTCCGACGCATTCGCCGTGGCAATCTGCCACGCCGGCACCGCCGACCGCCAGGCTCGGCATTTCGGCCGCACGCGGCCCGGGACGGCGCCCGCGATCGCGGCGCGCCATCGATTGGCGGGTTAAAGGCATCCGGGCCGGCGCCCAGAATCAGTTCGCATGATCGCCTCCGTAAGCGGCGAGGTGCTCGTACGCCGCCCCGATCACGTCGTGATCGACGCGAACGGCGTCGGCTACCGCCTGGCCGTCTCAGCCGAGACGCTGAAGTCCGTGCCCGCGCGGGGCAAGCGCGCCACTCTCCACGCTCACCTGGTGGCCCGCGATGACTCGCTCAGCCTCTACGGCTTCGCGAGCGAGGAGGAGCGAGACCTCTTCCTGCATCTGATCTCCGTCGGTGGCGTCGGGCCGAAGGTGGCGATGGCGGTGCTCTCGGGCGGACCGGTGCGTGAGCTGCTGCTGGCGATCGCCGCAGGTGACGCGAAGCGCTTTCAGGCCGTTCCCGGGATCGGCAAGCGCACGGCGGAGCGGATCATCGTCGAGCTCCGCGAGAAGGTCGCCGGCGAGATCCAGGGGGATGCCGACTCTCCGATTGCAGCCGTCGGCGAGGAGGACCCGCGCTTGCTGGCACGAGAGGGACTGCTCAACCTCGGCTACACGCCTCCCGAGGCCGCGAAGCTCCTCTCCGCCGCTGAGGGCGAGACCCCGGAGGAGATCGTGCAGTCCGCTCTCCGCAGCGCCGCGGGGGCGAAGGCGGCGTGAGCGAGGTCCGCTGATGGGTCCGGAGCCGGGAAAGGGGATCCGCACCCCCGGGATCGAGGACGGCGAGGAGATCGTCATTCACGACGCCCGGGCGGACGGGATGGACGACTACTTCGACCGGTCCCTGCGCCCACGGAAGCTCGAGGACTTCGTCAACCAGGTCCAGGTCACCGAGCAGCTCGGAATCTTCATCGAGGCGGCGCGCCGCCGCGAGGAGGCGCTCGACCACGTCCTGCTGGCCGGCCCCCCGGGACTCGGCAAGACCTCGCTCGCCCACATCATCGCGGCCGAGCTCGAGGTGCCGATGGTGCAGACCGCCGGTCCGGCGCTGGAACGCAAGGCCGACATCGCCGCGTTCCTGACCGGTCTCGAGCCGGGCAGCGTCTTCTTCATCGACGAGATCCATCGCCTCGGCCGGGCGGTGGAGGAGACCCTGTATCCCGCCATGGAGGACAGCCGCCTGCCCGTCGTCCTCGGCCAGGGTGCCGGCGCCCGGACGGTGACGCTGGACCTGCCGCCCTTCACGCTGATCGGCGCGACGACCCGAACCGGGCTGCTCACGACGCCGCTCCGCGACCGCTTCGGGGTGTCCCACCGGCTGGAGCACTACGACGCCTCGGACCTCCGCAAGATCGTCCTCCGCTCGGCCGAGATCCTCGGCATCGAGGTCGACGAGGGCGGGGCGGAGGAGATCGCCGGCCGCTCACGTGGCACCCCTCGCGTCGCCAACCGCCTGCTGCGCCGCGTGCGCGACTTCGCGGAGGTGAAGGGCGGCGGACGGGTCGACCGTGAGCTCGCCGCGAATGCGCTCGAGATGCTCGAGGTCGATCCGGCGGGCCTCGACCGTCACGACCGCCAGTTGCTCGAGCTGATGGCGAGCAAGTTCGGTGGCGGACCGGTGGGTCTCTCGACGCTGGCCGTCGCGATCGGGGAGGAGGCGGACACGATCGAGGACGTCTTCGAGCCGTATCTCCTCCAGCAGGGGCTGATCAAGCGCACGCCGCGCGGCCGGGTCCTGACCGAGCGGGCCTATGAGCACCTCGGCCTGCCGGTCCCGGAGGGAATGGCCAGCCTGTTCTAGGCACGATCTTTAGCAAGCCAGCAATACGGGTTGGCTAGCCTTCGAGCAGGAAATGCCGTACTTCATCTGTCCGAACTGCGGGAACAGGGAACTGAGCGGGGAGCGCACGGCCGGGTTCTCGGGCCGCCCCAAGGGCTGCTCCAAGTGCGGTTTCGGCTTCCTCTTCGAGCTGCTCGACGACTACATGCCCGCGCCGGGGGCCGCCTTCTTCACCTGCGACCAGGAGGGCCGCGTGCTCGACCTGGGCAAGGGAGCGTTCGAGCTCACCGGGCTCAAAGACGAGCAGGTGATCGGGCGGCCGGTTCGCGACGTGCTCGGGCTCGAGTGGATCGAACCGGGCGACGGGGGCCGGAGCGCCGACACCGATGGGGACGGCGAGACGGATCCCATCGAGACCACCCTGGAGTGGGGCGTGCGATCGCTCGGCAAGCGCGTCGCCGTCAACGCCGAGGGGGATCTGCCGACCGAGGCGGTGGCCGATCTCTTCCCGGCATACGACGACGATGGCGGGCTGCTGCTGGTCCTGACGCCCGAGTAGGTCTGTCGTCGTTTACGGCGCCCGAATATGTCGGCCTGATGCTGTGTTGCAATGGAGGCCGAAACCGGGCCTCAGACCGCTAGCGTGAGCACCTCAAACTCGTGAGCAATCGCCGACGCAACCTCTTCATCCTCGCGTTCGTCGCCCTGCTGATCATCGGCTCGGGGATCGTCGTCGCGACCAAGAAGACGACTCTCGGCCTCGACCTCCAGGGCGGGACCGAGCTCATCTTCCAGGCGCGGCCCACGCCTCAGAACCCGACGATCGACGGGACGGACATCGACCGTTCCATCGAGATCATCCGTAAGCGCACCGACGCGTTCGGCGTGTCCGAGCCCGAGATCTCGCGGATCGGCTCCGACTCGATCCGCGTCGGCCTGCCGAACGTCAGTAACGCCGCCCACGCGAGCGACGAGGTGGGGCAGACCGCCCAGCTGCAGCTCTACGACTGGGAGCCCAACGTCATCCCGAACCCGGCGAAGACGAACGTGCCGAACAGCGAGTCGTCCTTCAGCCGCCTCTATGACGCGGTCAAGCTGGCCTCGCAGCAGCAGCCGAACTGCTTCGAGAACAAGTGCACCCACGCCGGGCCCCAGTACTACCTCTTCAACTCGCAGACCCACGCCTGGATCGCGGGGCCCACCGACAAGGAGAGCGACCTGTTCTCGGAGCTGCGCGGTCAGAAGCAGCCCCCCAACAGCGAGGTGATCGCGGTCCCGCAGGGCACGATCGTGGTGGAGAAGGAGGGGGTGAACGGCGCCGCGGCGCCCGAGAACCCGAACGACCCGAGTGCCGAGTGGTTCGTGGTTCGTGATCGGCCGGCGCTCTCGGGCACCGACATCAAGGACCCGAAGGCGAGCTTCGACCAGTTCGACCAGCCGAACGTCACCTTCAACTTCACCGACAAGGGGCGCCAGGAGTTCGCGGACACCACCAAGGCGATCTCCCAGCGGGGGCTGCAGAACGCCCCGCCCGGTATCGCCGGCAACTCCCAGGCCGCCGACGCCTACTCCGGGCACTTCGCGATCGTGCTCGACCAGCAGATCAAGTCGCGCCCGATCGTCAACTTCGTCGACAACCCCGACGGGATCGACGGCTCAAACGGGGCCGAGATCAACGGTCTCAACCTGCAGGAGTCGCAGGATCTCGCTGAGATCCTCCAGATTGGCGCGCTGCCGGTGGACCTGACGCAGATCTCGAGCTCAACCGTGTCGGCGACACTCGGTCAGGAGGCGCTCGACCAGGGGCTGAAGGCCGGGATCGTCGGCCTGATCCTGGTCTGCCTCTTCCTGCTCGCCTATTACCGCTTCCTCGGCTTCGTCGCCGTTCTGGGTCTGGCGATCTACGGCCTGTTCTTCTTCGCGCTGATCAAGCTGATCCCGATCACGCTCACCCTGCCGGGGATCGCGGGATTGATCCTGACTATCGGGGTGGCGGCCGACGCCAACATCATCATCTTCGAGCGGATCAAGGAAGAGGCGAGGGCCGGCAAATCGATGCTGAGCGCGATTGCCGCCGGCTACCGCCGCGGCATCGCGACGATCATCGACGCGAACGTGATCACACTGATCACGGCCTTCATCCTCTTCGCCCTGGCGACCTCGAACGTGAAGGGCTTCGCCTTCACGCTGGGCGTCGGGACGATCGCCTCGCTGTTCACCGCGGTGGTCTTCACCCAGGCGTTCCTGGGGCTGTTCGGGCGGGCGCGCTTCATGCGCTCGCCGGCCGCGCTCGGGGCGAAGCCCGAGCAGCGGGTCCGCTGGCACTTCGACTTCAGCAGGGCGAGCAAGTACTTCTTCACGCTGTCGGGCTGCATCCTGCTGGTGGGCGCGCTCTCCTTCGCGACCAAGCAGCTCAACCTGGGAATCGACTTCGAGGGCGGCAGCCGCATCACCGTCGGGCTGCAGAAGCCCACGAACGTGGACGACGTCCGCTCCACGGTCGAGGGCGCCGGAATCAACGACGCCGAGATCACCAAGGCCTCCAACCAGCAGCTGGGGACGAACGTCTTCGAGATCGATTCGAAGGCGAGCCCGGAGGAGGTGCAGAGCGTTCAGCCCGCTCTGCAGTCGCAGTACGGCATCGTCCCGAACGGCTTCAACGCGACGACCGTCGGCCCGACATTCGGCGAGCAGGTCGCGAGGAGCGCGATCGAGGCGATCATCTTCTCCCTGCTGGTGATCACCGGCTACGTGGCATTCCGGTTCGAGCCGAAGTACGCGGTGCCGGTGATCATCGCGGTGATCCACGACATCCTGATCTCAGGAGGCGTCTATTCGCTGACGGGGAGGGAGGTGACCAGCGGTACCGTCGCCGCGTTCCTGACCATCCTTGGTTATTCGCTCTACGACACGGTCATCGTGTTCGACCGAATACGCGAAAACGTGCCGCGGCTACCGCGCGCGACCTTCTCCCAGATCGTCAACCGCTCCATGAGCGAGGTTCTGACCCGGTCGCTGATCACCGGTCTGTCGAGCGTCTTCCTGGTGACGGTCCTGTTCATCTTCGGAGGCGCGACGCTGAGGGACTTCGCCTTCGCGATGATGATCGGGCTGCTCTCCGGTACGTACTCGTCGATCTTCATCGCGTCGCCGGTGCTCACCCACTGGAAGGAACGCGAGCCGGCGTACCGAAGGCGCCGCGAGCGAATCGAGGAGCAGATGGGGCGCGTTCCCGCCTTCCCCGAGGAGAACGTGGTCGCCCGCGAAGGCCGACCCGACGAGCCCGTTCAGGCCGAGACGCCGGTGCCCGCCGCGCCGGCCCCGAGCCGAGCCGACGTGCCGCCGCCGCCGCGCCGAGACGAAGCACCCGCACCGAGTGAGCGTGAGCCGCCGAGCGAGGCTCCGGCCAGACCTGCACCGAGTGAGCCGCCCGCTCCGGTCGGGGCGCCACGAGACGCTGGGTCCGACGGCGGGGACGGTCAACCGGCGGCCGGTGACGGCGCGGGCGATGGCGGCGATGGTGCCGAGCGGCCCGAGCGCGAGCGCCCGGAGCTCAGTGAGGCGAGCGCCGCGGCCCTCCGGCGTGTGCGCGAGCAGCAGGGCGGCGGGCGCAAGAAGCGACGCAAGCACGGGAGGAACCGCTGATGGCTGCACTCGTCTGGTTCACGATGGGCGTCGCGATCTGGCACTTCACCGTCTTCGTTCCGGATCGCTTCTGGGGCGGGATCGTCGGCGCCTTCCTCGGCGGGGCGGCCGGCGCGATGGTGAGCGGCGCGATCGCCCAGATCGCCATCGGCCAGGGCATCGGCGACACCGACCTGGCCACCGCCGTCTACGCCGTCCCGGGCGCCCTGCTCGGGCTGGGCGTCGTCTATCTGATCGGCGTCCGCTCGGGCGTCGAGGCGGAACACATCTAGCCGGTTCGCCGGGACCAAAACCGGCACCGAAGGGGGCGAGATCGGCGGGAGTGGCGCCTTAGTGGCGCTATGCGCCCAAAAGGCGCCAATCGGTCCCTGGACCAAGCCATCGCCCAGATAGCCGCCCGCCAACACGGCGTCATTTCGGTCCGGCAGTTGCACTCCGCGGGTGCCGACCCGAGTGCAATCAAGCGTCACGTCGCCACGGGCCGTCTGCATCGCGTTCATCGAGGTGTTTACGCCGTCGGCCATCCCCGACTCAGCGATAAAGGTCGATGGATGGCTGCGGTCCTGGCGTGTGGTGACGGCGCCGTCCTGAGCCATCGCAGTGCAGGCGAGCTCTGGGGAATCGTGCGCCCCCACGCCCGCCAGGCGGATGGGCGTGGGGAAGCAGCGCGTGTGGATGTCACGGTGCCCGGGACCGGTGGAAGGAAGCGGCAAAAAGGCATCCGCCTTCATCGTTCTTCGACCCTGATCGCAGACGAATGCACCCGCCGGGACGAAATACCGGTGACGAATCCCGCGCGGACGATGAGTGATCTGCTCCGGATTCTTTCGGAGACGCAGTTCGCGGCTGCACTGAGGGAGGCCGAATTCCGCCGGCTCCCGATCGGCAATGACAGCGTGCCGGCTCGCGGT
The DNA here is from genome assembly GCA_046732465.1 of Actinomycetota bacterium. Lineage (GTDB taxonomy): Bacteria > Actinomycetota > Thermoleophilia > Solirubrobacterales > 70-9 > DASUPK01. Next base: position 10,294 of record JBKPND010000008.1, on the reverse strand, counting down.
AAGGGAAACCCGCCACGCATCCGCAGCGAACTCGAGTCCAGATTCTTGGCGCTTATCCGGCGCCACCGCCTCCCAGCGCCGAACGTCAATGTCGAGATCGACCGTTACGAAGTCGACTTCCTCTGGCGAACGCAGCGCCTCATCGTCGAGGCCGGCGGCTGGGAATCGCATGGCACGCGCTCGGCATTCGAGGAGGACCGCGCACGTGATGCTCGTCTGAAGGTGCTCGGATTCGATGTTCTGCGCTTCACGTGGCGCCAGATCGAGTCCGATTCGGCCGCGGTCGCCGCCACGATCAGGGCCCTTCTGGCTCCCGGCACGTAGTTTGGGCGGGTGCGCCGCCGATTCGATCGAATGCTGGATGCAGTCGTGCGAATGCCGACGGGGGCGAGGCTCGTGGTCCTCGCGATCGCCACGGCCGTTGTCGTCGTCGCCCTGATCGCAGTCGGCAGCGGGTCGGACGATAAGAACCCCGCCGGGAATTCAACGCCCGTCGGGAATTCAACGTCCGCCGGGAATTCAACGTCCGGTGGACAGGGCTGGATGACGTCCATCGACAAGCCCCGCGCGCTGGTCTGGGCCGTCGGTGACGCGGCGAATGGGAGCTCGGCGAGCGAGAAGGTCTCTTCGATGATCCGCTCGACCCCCCTGGATCTCATGCTCTACCTCGGAGATGTCTACGAGAACGGCACCGCGCCGGAGTACGACCGCAACTATCGACCGATCTATGGCGGGCTCGGCTCGATCACGGCGCCGACGATCGGCAATCACGAGTGGCCGAACGTCGCGACCGGCTACGTGCCTTACTGGACGGCGGTCCGCGGCTCGCCGCCTCCCTTCAGGTACGCGTTCGGCGTCTCCGGCTGGCAGCTGATCAGCCTGAACTCGAATCTGCCGACCGACCCTGCACAGGAGCGGTGGCTCAGCCAGGAGATCGCGAGCACTCCTCGTTACGGGACGTGCCGGATCGCCTTCATGCACCACCCGCGCTACAGCGCCGGCCTCCACGGGGATCTCACCGGACTCCAGGGCATCTTCGACGACCTCCGCGGCCACGCGTCGATCGCACTCGCGGGGCATGACCACGACATGCAGCGGCTGCATCCGATCGAAGGGATCACGCCCTACGTCGACGGCTCCGGCGGCGACGAGCTCTATCCCGTGAACCGCGACGACCCGCGCCTCGCCTTCTTCGACGACACCCACCACGGCGCGCTTCGCATCCGGCTGCGTCCCGGCCGGGCCGCCCTCGCCTTCGTGGACCAGGACGGCAACACCCTCGACCGCAGCACCGTCACCTGCAATCAGGGCTAGCTCCGGTTCCGTCTGGGGCCGAACCTAGGTTGGCGGGATGGCCTCGACAGAGTCGGCTCGAGCCTTCCAGGCTGATCCCTATGACTACGGGGAGGTCCGCAGGCTCGCGTCCGAGCTCTCGCTCGCCGAGCCCGTCGCGATCACCCTGGTGCGACGCGGCTATCGCACCGTCGACGCCGCCCGCCGCTTCCTCGAGGCGCGCGAATCCCACGACCCCACCGAGTTCACCGGGATCGAGGAGGTCTGCGAACGGATCCTCTCGGTCGTTCACCGCGGGGGGCGGCTCACTGTGCACGGGGACTACGACGTGGACGGCGTCTCCTCGACCGCGATCCTCGTCTCGACGCTCCGCTCCCTGGGCGCCGATTGCGACTGGCTGATCCCGGACCGGCTCGCGGACGGGTACGGCCTGACGATGGGGAGTGTCGAGAAGCTTCGGCGCCGCGGCACCGATCTGGCGATCACGGTCGACTGCGGCATCGGGTCGGTCGATGAGGTGGCGGCGGCGCGGGACGCCGGGATCGATGTCGTGGTCACTGATCATCACCTGCCCGGGGAACGCCTGCCCGACTGCCCGATCGTCCACCCGATCGTCTCGGAGTACCCGTTCGAGGGGCTGTGCGCGGCCGGCGTCGCCCACAAGCTCGCCATCGCCCTCTGCGACGCCGCGGGCAAGGGCGCGGTGGAGACCGTCGGGGGTCGGCGGCATCCCTGCGACCGGGACCTCGATCTGGTCGCGCTCGCCACCGTGGCGGACATGGTCCCGCTGGTGGGGGAGAACCGTCGGCTGGTTCGAGAGGGGCTGCGCCTGCTCCGCGACGGCCCCCGAGTCGGCCTCCGAGCCCTGATGGCCGTCGCATCGGTCGATCCGGAGACGATCGACGCCGGGGCGCTCAGCTTCCGTCTCGCTCCGCGGATCAACGCCGCCGGTCGCCTCTACCGGGCCGACGCCGGGGTCGAGCTGATGCTGACCGATGACGGCGACCGGGCCGGCCAGATCGCCGAGGAGCTTGACCGCGCCAACGGGGAGCGGCGCTGGGCCGAGCAGAAGGTGGTCGATGCCGCCGAGCGAGCCCGCTCGGAGCTCCCGGCCTCGCTGGCGGACGCCCCGGCCCTGGTCCTCGCCGGCGAAGGATGGCACCCGGGGGTGGTGGGCATCGCGGCGTCCCGGATGGTCGAGCGGCATTACCGGCCGACGATCCTGCTCTCGGTGGATGGCGGCCGCGCCAAGGGCTCGGCCCGGAGCATCGCCGGCTTCGACCTGGTTGCCGCGCTCGGCGCCTGCGACCGGCATCTGACCCGCTACGGAGGCCACCGCGCGGCCGCCGGACTCGAGCTCGAGGCCGGCGACCTGGACGCCTTCCGCGAGGCCTTCATCGCTCACGCTGCGTCCGAGATCGACGCCGCGGACCTGGTCCGGACGGAGAGCCTGGACGCCCTGGTGGGCGTCGGTCGCGACGGCATCGGCATGGATCTCGCCCGCCAGCTGGAGAGCCTTGGCCCGTTCGGAATGGCGAACCCGGGGCCCCGCCTCCTGGTTCCCTCCGGCCGGCTGCGCGAGGTCCGCCCGCTGGGTGAGGAGGGCAAGCACTCCAGGTTCCAGCTCGAGAGCGGCTCCGGCCGGGCGGCGGGCGTCGCCTTCGGCATGAACGGCGAGATCTCCCGTCGGGAGGACCAGGCGCTCGACCTATCCATCGAACTGGAGGTGGACCGCTGGAACGGGGCCGAGCAGCCGCGGGTGGTCGTGCGCGAGCTCTATCCGCTCGCCCGCCCCCACGACGACGAGCGCTCGCCCTCCTGTGGTGTGGACTGTCCGGCCCCCGAGCCCGAGTGGTGGGAGCGACTCGAGCGCGAGATGGCCAACGCCGCCGAGGGTCGACCCGGGGCGCTGCTCGACGTCAGGCCGGCCGAGGGCCGCCGGCGCGAGACGATCGACCGGCGCGGCGGAGCCGCGGTGGCCTCGCTGGCGGAGCTGATCTCGAGCGGGGACCCGGTGCTGGCGATCTGCGCGGACGCCGCGCGACGAGGCAAGCTGGCCTCGCAGGCCGCGGACCCGCGTCGGTTCGGAGCGGCCCTGCCGAGGATCGTCTGCTGCCGCTGCGGCTCGCGCGGGCGGGATGACGCCCTCTCGGATGCACAGTCGGCCGGGCTGGTGCTCGTCGACTGGACCTCACTCGCCCTGCGCCGGGATGCCCCGACAGCGTTCCGGCACGTCGTCCTGATCGATCCCCCGCCCAGCGAGCCTCTGGAGGAACTGGCCTGGGCGGCGGATGGCCCGGCCGCCGTTGGAGGAGCTGCGGGCTCGTACATCCACCTCGCCTGGGGACCGGCCGAGGCGGACCTCGCCGAGCGGCTATGCAACCGGGAGTGGGACCTGCGGTCCGCGATCAGCGAGATCTGGCGCGGCCTCTCGGCCGCCGGTGGAGAGGCGGCGGGCTCGGAGCTGCGCTCTCTGCTGGAGGGCCACTCGACGTATCGCCGGACGCCCGAGCTCGCCGGGCGCTGCCTGCAGGTGCTCACGGAGCTCGGCCTGTGCGAGTGGCGGTCGAATGGCGGCGCTCCGGTGTTGGGGGTCTTATCCTCGGAGAGGACCGATCTGGGGCGATCACGCGCCTACGGGGCGTGCACCGCCAAGCACCAGGAGGCCATCCGATTCCTGCGAAGCAGAGCACAACCGAAGTAGAGAGCACGTCGAAGGGCGAGACGGCCCTCGATGGCGTCGAGTTGCGCGAGGAGCAACGCCCCGGCCACACGCGCGTCGGCGAGCCGCCCGAGAAGTCGCGCACGCCCCGGGCGGACTCGATCACCCGCGAGCTGACCGCCGACCAGCGCGCCCTGCTCGGCGACCTCTTCGCGGTCGTCGAGGAGCACAAGTCCGACGTCGCCGAGCCGATCGATCGCCAGGAGATCGAGCGCGCCTTCGCGTTCGCCTGCGAGAGCCACGCCGGTCAGGAGCGCAAGTCGGGGGAGGACTTCATCACCCATCCGCTGGGCGTCGCCCGGATCTGCGCTGGGATGAGACTCGACACGGCGACCCTCTGCGCCGCGCTGCTCCACGACACGGTCGAGGACACCAGCGCGAGCCTCGAGCAGGTTCGCGAGGCCTTCGGCGACGAGATCGCGAACCTCGTCGACGGCGTCACCAAGCTCACCGGGATCACCTTCAAGAGCCGCGACGAGCGGCAGGCGGAGAACTACCGGAAGATGATGGTGGCGATGGCCACCGACGTCAGGGTGATCCTGATCAAGCTGGCCGATCGCCTCCACAACATGCGCACGATCGGCGCGCTGCCGAAGCAGAAGCAGCAGGAGAAGGCGCGCGAGACGCTCGAGATCTTCGCCCCGCTCGCCCACCGCCTCGGGATCCATGCGATCAAGTGGGAGCTCGAGGACCTCGCCTTCGCCACTCTCCACCCGCGCAAGTACGACGAGATCAAGGAGCTGGTCGCCCAGCAGCGGGCGGAGCGGGAGCGCTACGTGGCGGAGGCCGGCGAGTTCCTCGCCAGGGAGCTCGGGAAGGTCGGCATCGAGGCCCAGATCTCGGGCCGGGCCAAGCACTTCTACTCGATCTACACGAAGATGACCCGCAAGGGCAGGGAGTTCAACGAGATCTTCGACCTGACCGCGATGCGCGTCCTGGTCGGCTCGGTGAAGGACTGCTACGGGGCGATCGGCATCGTCCACTCCCTCTGGAAGCCGCTGCCCGGCCGCTTCAAGGACTTCGTGGCGATGCCCAAGGCGAACGCCTACCAGGCGCTTCACACGACGGTGATCGGGCCGGAGGGCCGGCCGCTGGAGATCCAGATCCGGACGCCGGAGATGCACGAGCTCGCCGAGTACGGCATCGCGGCGCACGTGATCTACAAGGAGGGCTCCTCGTCGGGCGGCGACCCGGGCAAGGAGAAGATGACCTGGCTGCGGCAGCTGCTCGAGAACGAGGAGCACCAGGGCCCGCAGGCCTTCCTGGAAGCCCTCAAGGTCGACCTCTTCGAGGACGAGGTCTTCGTCTTCACCCCGAAGGGGGAGGTGAAGAACCTGGCCGCGGGGTCGACCCCGCTCGACTTCGCCTACTCGATCCACACCGACGTCGGCCACCGCTGCGTGGGGGCGAAGGTGAACGGCAAGATCGTCCCGCTCCACTACCAGCTGCGGAGCGGCGACATCGTCGAGGTGCACACCGCCAAGCAGGGACGGGGGCCCTCACGGGACTGGCTCAAGCTCGTGCGAACCAACCGCGCCCGCAACAAGATCCGCGCCTGGTTCTCGCGCGAGGGCCGGGAGGACGCTGAGCACAACGGTCGCGACGAGCTCGCCACGGCCTTCAAGAAGCGCGGCCTGCCTTACCAGAAGCTCGCGGGCTCGCCGCTGCTCGTCGACGTGATCCGCGAGATGGGCTTCCGGAAGGCGGACGACTTCTACATCGCGCTGGGCCAGGCGAAGATCTCCACCAAGGTCGTCACCAACAAGGTGCTGCAGCGCCTGAAGCGCGGCGAGGCCGTCGAGGAGGAGCCGGCCGAGGGCCTGATCAAGGGGACCGACGAGGCCCGCCGACGGACCAAGGAGGCCACCAGCTTCGGCATCAAGGTGAAGGGCGTCGAGCAGGTCGCCGTCCGCCTCGCAAAGTGCTGCCGCCCGGTCCCCGGCGACGAGATCGTCGGCTACGTCTCGCTCGGCCGCGGCATCACGGTCCACCGCGAGGACTGCCGCAACGTCGCCGCCCTGAAGAAGGCGCCGGAGCGGTTCACCGAGGTGAGCTGGGACGGCGACAACGAGTCCTCGTACCGGGTGGAGCTCCAGGTCGATGCCTGGGACCGAACTCGCCTCCTCGAAGACCTATCGCGCACCTTCGCGGAGGCGGGCCTGAACATCCTGGAGGCGCGATGCACCACCAAGCACCCGATGGTGAAGAACCGCTTCGTGCTCGAAGTGGGTGACACCGAGCAGCTCAAGCAGTGCATCTCGCGGCTTCGCAACGTCGATTCGGTCTTCGACGCCTACCGGGTCACCCCGACCGCCTGACGCGGTTTCTACAAGTCAGCACCGAATCGCCAATCCGATTCCCGTGTTCGTTCGTATGATCCGGATGATGAGGGAGCGAGGGACCGCAGGGAGACGATTTGGCCTCGTGGTGGCGCTGGCCGCCATCGCCGCGATGGCCTACGCGGGGGTTTCCCTCGCAGCATCCGATGTGATCGTCGCGGGACCTGCGGATACGTACTCACAGCCGGCCTACAACACCGATCAAGGCGCCGTCGTGCAGTTCCAGGACAACGGCGGCAGCCACAACGTCACCGCTCGCCAGGCGGGACCCGACGGCAAGGCGCTGTTCAGGAGCCCAACGATCACCGGCGGGACGGTGCCCATCGAGGGAACGCAATATCTGCAGGCCGGCGACTACCCCTTCTTCTGCACGGTCCACCCGACGACGATGAACGGCACCCTCCACGTGACCGGCGTCGGCGCGCCACTCGCGCGGCCGTCCGCGACGCTGAAGCTGCGCACCAAGACGATCTCCAAGGCCGTCAAGAAGGGCCTACTCGTGGCAGTTACCGCGGGCAGCCAGGTCGACGGCGTCACCCTGACGGCGAAGCTCGGCAAGGCGACCATCGGCAACACGACGACCTCCTTGATGTCGGGCGCTCAGACCAAGACCGTGAAGCTGAGCAAGGCCGGGAAGAGCAAGCTCCGTAAGAAGAGCAGCGCAAAGGTCACCGTCACCGCGAACATCCCCTTCGGCGCGCCGGCCAGCGCGAAGGCGAAGCTCAAGTAGCTCGCACGACCGCCCGGCGAACCCGCTCGGCGACCTCTCGCATCTGATCCTCGGACTCGTATTTGGTCCGCGGCCAGAAGAAGCCGCGCAGCCCGTCCTTCGGCTTGCGCGGCACCACGTGGACGTGCAGGTGCGGGACGCTCTGGCTGACCACGTTGTTCATGGCGACGAACGAGCCCGGCTTGCGCATCGCCTTGGGGATCGCGACGGAGAGCAGCCTGGCGCTCTCGAAGAGCGGGCTGAGCAGCTCGTCGGGCAGGTCCCCGAGCGTCTCGACGTGCTCCCGGGGCACGAGCAGTGAGTGCCCGGGGAAGAGCGGGCGGTTGTCGAGGAAGGCGAGCGTGCGCTCGTCCTCGAAGACGACGTGAGAGGGCTCCTCGCCCGCGACGATCTGACAGAAGCGGCAATTAGGGTCCTGGGCGGCCAGGTCCGCGATACTGTCAAACAGGGGAGAGGAGCTTTGACCCACCCGATCACACTCCGCAGGAGCGTTCGCCCTGGACGGGTTCACGCTCTCGCAGCGGCCGTCGCGCTACTGGCGACGCTGATCATGCTCGGCCCCGGCGCCGCGGACGCCGGCGTCGCGGTGAAGACCGGCAAGTACAGCGGCAAGACGGACCAGGACGCGATCAGCACGGGCTTCCGGAGGATCCAGTTCACGGTGAAGAAGGGGAAGGTCACACTGACCACCGAGCCGACCGTCGCCAGGGAGGCCTGCGTCTCGGCGCCGGTCTTCACTCTTGGCGGGACCACCGCGAAGAAGAAGCTCGGCGGGAACGGGACCTTCACCTTCACCCACACGTTCCTCGGCACGAAGATCGACAAGATCCACGGCCGCTTCGTCGCCCCAAACGAGGTCCAGGGGTTCGCCGTCTACAACTTCGCCGCCCAGGACCTCTGCTCAGCCGGCAAGTCCAGGGTCAACTTCACGGCCAAGCACAAGTAAGGCGATCTAGGCAACGACGGTGAGCGCGCCCGGCTCGACCGAGAAGTCGAGCTCGGTGTACTCCCCGATGTAGTCGCCGTCGACCTGCACCGGGAACGGGCGGAGCACTCCGTCCCGGTCCTCGGAGATCGACCGGACCGACGCCCGCGTGACGTCGTCGAACTCATCGATCTGGCGGTTCTTGGAGACATGCAGCCCCTTGCTGAGGACCCGCGAGGCGATCGGCAGCATGTCCCGCTGCTTGGCGCGACGCAGGAGCGCCATCGAGATCGTTCCGTCGTCCAGCCCGATGTCCTCGCAGATCCGGATCGGGATGTTGGCGAAGTAGGTGAAGGGATCGGAGTTCTGAGCGATGGCCGTGACGCCCTCGAGCGTCTCGCCCTCCACCTCCAGCGTCAAGCGGACCGGATCGCGAAGGTACTGCCGGTAGAAGGCCGAGATCGCGGCCCAGGTGTAGTACCACTGCCTCGCGCGGGCCTTGAGCCGCGGATGGGCATCGACCCGCTTGACGACGGTGGCGTCCAGCCCCACGCCGCAGGCGAAGACGAAGTGCCGGCCGTTGCAGCGGCCGAGGTCGATCTTGCGCGGACGGAAGTCGTCGGCAATGCCGATCAGGTGCTCGGTCGCGTCGACCACGTCGTTCGGGATGCCGAGGGTGCGGCAGACGACGTTGGTGGAGCCGCCGGGCAGAACCGATACCGGGACGTCCGTGCCCGCGAGGCCATTGGCCACCTCGTTCAGGGTGCCATCACCCCCGAAGGCGACCACGATGTCGTAGCCGCCGGTGCGCGCCTCGCGCCCGATCTCGATCGCGTGCTCGGCCGCCTCGGTGTCGACGGCCTCGACCTCGTAGCGGGCCTGAAGCGCGTAGACCACGAGGTTCTTGAGCCGATCGGAGACGGTCGTCGCGTACGGGTTGACGATGATCAGCATCCGCTTCTTCGCCGCATCCGGCTCGAGCGGAACGGCCTGCGCGGCGGGGGCGGGGTCTCTCTGGGCAGGGGCGATCGTCGGCACGCCTTTCTCCTAACCCCGGCTGAGCACCGGGTTACCGCCGGGAATCAGGTCCCCGAGCCGATCGGATGGCGTGTCCGAGGTCGCCTCGTAGCGGACCACGTCGCCATCCTCCACCTCGCGCACGTGACCCGCGTTGACGAGCAGGTCGACGTGGCCGATCACCTCAGACAGAGTGAGGAAGGCCTGGGTCACCGCGACGTCTCCCCAGAGCGCCTGGGCGAGCTCGTGTCCCGTCCGGGGCTGCTCGGCGATCAGGCGGTAGAGCTTCTCTGCCCGCCGCTGGTGCAGGGCGAAGCGCTCGTCGATCAGCGCGACGTGGTCGGTGATCGGCTCGCCATGCCCGGAGAGCACGATCTCGGCGGGAAGCTCTCGCGTCCGCTTCAGCGACTCGAGGTAGGTCACCAGCGCCTGGGTGCGCTTCCCCGACCCGTCGAGCGGGCGCGAGATCAGAGGGTTGGAGGAGATGTGCTTGATCAGGTGGTCCGCGGCGATCAGGATCTTCCGTTCGGAATCCCAGAAGACGGTGTCCGAGGGGCTGTGGCCGGGCCGGTGCTGCACCTCGAGCCGGCGATCCCGCAGCTCGATCACGTCCCCGTCGTGCAGCGGCCGGTCGACGTGCGCCTTGGAGCCCCAGGCGCGGAAGCTGCCGGTCACCTGACGGAGCGCGCGGACCACCTCCTCCGAGATCCCGTGGCGGAGCATCAGCGCCGCCGCCTCCTCGTCGTCGCGCTCCGCGTCGGCGCCGAAGTTCTCCACGAAGGGCGCCAGCAGGTCGAGTGAGGCGACCTCCGCACCCGACCGCTTGGCGACGATGTCGACTAGGCCGAGATGGTCGATGTGCTGGTGGGTGATGATCACCAGCTCGAGGTCCTCGATGCCGTGACCGAGCGCCGCCAGCTGCCGCTCGAGCTCGTCGAGCGCCTTGCCGGAGTTGGGGCCCGAGTCGATCAGGGTCAGCGGCTCGTCCTCGAGCAGATAGGTGTTGACGCGGCCGACCTGGAACGGGGTCGGGATCCGCATCACCTTGATGCCCGCGTCCGAAATCCTCTCCCAGACCTCCGGCGCGGTCCCTTCCGTCACGAGCGGATCAGGGCCAGCACCTCGTCGCGCTTCGCCTCCATGTCCTCCCTGGAGACGAGCGACTCGAGGTTGAGGCGGAGCAGCGGCTCGGTGTTCGAGGGCCGCACGTTGAAATGCCAGTCGGGGTAGTCGATCGAGACGCCGTCGAGCCGGGTGATCTCGGCGTC
>JBKPND010000007.1:0-18116 GCA_046732465.1 Actinomycetota bacterium | reverse complement strand
ACCGACCCGTCCGGGTACTTGCCGGCGGTGATGTAGCCCTCCTGCATCCCGATCCGGAACTTGTGGGTGATCGACTCCCGCTCCTGCGGCATCCGGGTGCGCTGCGGCTCGGGCGGTGCCCCCTCGAGGTTGGCCGCCTCGGCCGGCTCGGACTTCTTCTCCGAGGCCTTGGTCGAAAGGGCCTGGGCCGTCTTGGAGCCGTCGCGGTAGATCGCGAGGGCCTTGAGCCCCTTCTTCCAGCCGTCCGTGTAGGCCTCGGCGATGTCGGCCCTTGACGCCGACTCCGGCAGGTTGACCGTCTTCGAGATCGCGCCCGAGAGGAACGGCTGTGCGGCCGCCATCATGTCGATGTGGCCGGTGTGCGAGATGGAGCGCTCGCCGACCGCCACGTCGAAGACCTCGAGGTGCTCGTCCTTCAGGCCGGGAGCCCCGATGATCGTGTTGTGCTCGTTGATGTAGGCGTCGATCTGCTCGATCTCCGAGGTCGAGTAGCCGAGCGTCTCGAGCGCCAGGTTGACCGAGCGGTTGACGATCTTCATCTGCCCGCCGCCGACCAGCTCCTTGAACTTGACCAGCGAGAAGTCCGGCTCGATGCCGGTCGTGTCGCAGTCCATCAGGAAGCTGATCGTCCCGGTGGGTGCGAGCACGGTCGCCTGGGCATTCCGGTAGCCGTGCTGCTCGCCGAGCGCCACCGCCTCGTCCCATGACTCGCGGGCGGCGTGGAGCAGCGGCTCCTCGACGAGCTCGTCGTCGATCTCGTAGGCGGCGGACTGGTGCATCCGCATCACCTGGTTGTGCGGCTCGCGGTTCACCTCGTAGCCGTCGTACGGGCCCATGCTGCCGGCGATCTCCGCCGACATCTTGTAGCCGCGTCCCGTCATCAGCGCGGTGATCGATCCGGCGAGGGCACGGCCCTCGTCCGAGTCGTAGGGCGTGCCCTCCGCCATCAACAGGGCGCCGAGGTTCGCGTAGCCGAGGCCGAGCTGCCGGAAGGCTCGCGCGTTCTGAGTGATCTGCTCGGTCGGGTAGCTGGAGAAGCCGACCAGGATCTCCTGCGCTAGGAAGACGATGTCCACCGCGTGGGTGAAGTCGTCGACGTTGAAGCTCCCGTCCTCGTTGCGGAACTTCATGAGGTTGAGAGACGCGAGGTTGCAGGCGGAGTCGTCGATCGACATGTACTCCGAGCACGGGTTCGACGCGGTGATCGGACCGGTGTTCGGGTCCGTGTGCCACCGGTTGATCGTCGTGTCGTACTGCATGCCGGGATCGGCGCACTGCCAGGCGGCGTCGGCGATCTGATCCATCAGCTCGCGCGCCTTCACCGTCTTGACAGGCTCGCCGTCGACGCGGCCGACCAGGTCCCAGTCGTCGTCGTTGGCGACCGCCTCCATGAACTCGTCCGTTACGCGGACCGAGTTGTTCGCGTTCTGGAACTGGACCGAGGCGAAGGCGTCCGAATCGAGGCGCATGTCGAAGTCGGCTGCCTTGAGCGCCGCCGCCTTCTCCTCCTCAGCGGCCTTGCACCAGATGAACTTCTCGATGTCCGGGTGGTCGACGTCGAGCACGACCATCTTGGCCGCGCGACGGGTGCCGCCGCCGGACTTGATCGCACCGGCCCAGGAGTCGGCGCCGCGCATGAAGCTGACCGGGCCCGAGGCGATCCCGCCCTTGGAGAGCGGCTCCATCGACCCGCGGATCTTCGAGAGGTTGATGCCGGAGCCCGACCCGCCCTTGAAGATGACCCCCTCCTTGGTGTTCCAGGAGAGGATCGAGTCCATGTCGTCCTCGACGGAGAGGATGAAGCAGGCCGAGGCCTGCTCCTGGCCCGGGTCCTTCCAGCCCACGTTGAACCAGACCGGCGAGTTGAAGGCTGCCTTCTGGTTCACCAGGATCGAGGTCAGCTCGGCGTCGAAGGCGTCGGCATCCTCATCGCTCGCGAAGTAGCCGGACTCGCGGCCGACCTCGGTGATCCGGTCGGCGACGCGGCTGACCATCTGCCTGACTGAAGTCTCTCGCTCGGGGGAGCCGAGCTGTCCGCGGAAGTACTTCTGGGCGACGATGTTCGTCGCGTTCTGGGACCAGGTCTTCGGGAACTCGACGTTCTCCTGCTTGAACGCCGGCTTCTCGGGATCGCCGATGATCGCGTCCCGCGTCTCCCACTCGAGCTCGTCGTAGGGATGCACCCCGGCCGTCGAGAACCGGCGTTCGATGACCAGGCCCTTCTCGGTTGTCGTCCCTGCCTTGGAAGTGGCCCTAGCCATCAGATGTCTCCTCTCGCTCCGTTTTTGGGGTGAGCTCCGCAGCATCCTCGGCGCTTCGGACGGAACCGGGGCCGCGCTAATTCGTTATTTGCGGGGATTTTCAAGATCCGCTCCGAGCGGCATCCGGGAGAGTTCCCGCAAACTGCAGGTAGGCGCCGCGGTCGAGCTTCTTCAGGCCTTCGAGGCAGATGTCGGCAATTCGCTTGGCGCTCAGCTCCCCGCCGGCGTCGCGCAGCTCGCCTTCAACACCATCAACGATGAGGGAGAGGCGGCGGGGATCGACGTCGCGTTTGTGGCTGGCCCGATTGAGACTCCCGAGCAGCTTGGTGCGGTCGAAGGGCTGGCGGGTGCCGTCGCGCTTGATCACCTCGAGGGTCTCCGGGACCGCCCGCTCGTAGGTGGTGAAGCGGTGGCCGCACTCGGTGCACTCGCGACGCCGGCGGACGGCGCCGTCGGGGACGCGACGCGTCTCGAGGGTCTTGGTGGCGGAGTCGCAGCGGGGGCAAGTCACTCGTCAGAGTCTAGCGAAGACTAGTGCTCGACTAACATCGATAATGAAGAGAACCACTAGATATAGTGTCGTCTTCGGCCCGCCCTGCATTCTGCGTCGAGTTTCCCCCGCATAGCGGGGACAACGGGACGCAGAGTCATTCTGCGTCCCGCGAGGTCCGACGCCCGGACCCAATTCGACGCAGAACGGCCGGACCCGCCCTCCTTCATTGCCGGTGTTCGTCCGCGACCCCGCCCGGCGCCGCCCCTCTTCATCGTCGGTGTTCGTCTCGCCCCGACCGCGGTGCTCGTCCCTACTCCGCCGCCTGCCGCTCCCGCAGCGCCTGGCGTCCCGACTCGGGGCTGACACCGAACTGCTCGGCGTATTCCTCGTGCAGCTCGACCCAGCGCCCCTCCGGGAACTCGGCCCGCGGCGTATCCGCGAGCGCCAGCTCCAGGTCATCCAGGCAGAGCTGCCACCCGGCAGCGACCTTCGCCGAGTCGGGCCGCGGCAGTTCGTGGGTGAAGACCAACCTGGTGCCGTCGCCGTCCGGCTCGAGTTCGAAGCGCAGGAGCTGCGCCTCGCCGTCACTGCCGGGACGCCAGGTGAAGGCGAACAAGGTGGGCTCCTCGTACTCGACGATCTCGCCCGTCTCGGGCGGCTCTTCATTGTTGGGGTAGACGAAGGTCAGCCCCGCACCCACCCGGCGCTCCCCCGCGATCTCCGGGCGCGCCGGGAACCACTTGGCGAGCTCGTCGGTCTCGGTGACTGCTCGCCAGACCCGCTCCGGCGGATGGGCGAGCCGGCGCTCGAAGCGAACACCGACCCGATCGCCGCCCACCTCGATCAGCTTTCCGTCGCGCTCACTCATCGCCGCTCACCTCCATAGACGTCGTAGAGCTTCGACCAGTCGTCGCCCGACCAGTTCGGCCAGTCGACGGCGTTGCCATCGAGCGCGTCATCCAGGTAGTCGAGGTGCACATGCCAGCCGGCGAGCAGCGAGGGCGGACTGCCGTGCTCGGGATCCTTCGCCGCCCGCGCATCGACTTCGGCGGCGTCGAGAGTGCTCGAGAAGCGAAGGATGCATCCGCCGTCGTCCGGCCGGAGCTCCCAGCGGCAGATCCCGTGGCGATCCCCACGCCACTCGAGCAGATGCGGCGGCTCGAGCTCCGTGATGGTCGCGTGCATGCCGTCGAGGTCCTCGCCGTTCTGCCAGTGGAGCTCCACGGTCCCACCGTCTCGGAGTTCGAAGACCGTCGCGGCCGCCAGCCACTTCTCGATCGCGCTGGGCTCGGTGAGGGCCAGCCAGACGCTCTCGATCGGGTGCTCGAGGCGCCGCTCGAAGCGGATCACATACTCGCCATCGCTGCGCTCGACCGTCCCCAGCCTGTCGGTCTCTTGGTGGATCGAAGTCATTTCGCCTCCTCATCAAGGTGTCGTTCCAGGGCGTCGAGCCGCTCGGCCCAGAGCCTGCGGTACGGCTCGAGCCACTCGGCGATCTCCTCGAGCGGCTCGGGGCGCACTCCATATATGCGCCGCTGGGCCTCGCTTCGAACCGAGACCAGGCCGGCGTCGCGAAGAACGCGCAGGTGCTTCGAGACCCCGGGTTGGCTCAGCCGCAGCCGCTTGACGAGATCCCCGACGGAGCTCTCGCCGTCGAGCAGCAGATCCAGGATCTGCCGCCGCATGGGCTCCGCGAGGACGTCGAATGTCGTTGCCGTCGCCACCGGCAGGAGTATAACCGATCGGCTATATGCCTAAACGGAAATACTAAGGACGCTCGGCGAGCAGCTTGGCGAGCTTCTCCTTGGTGTTGGCCTGGGGCGTCGCCGAGTAGAGGACGAGGCGCTGCTCCGGGTTTTCCTGGGGGCGGAACACCGCATGCTCGAAGACGAGCTTGCCGGCGGTCGGATGCTGAATGGTCTTGCGCCCCACGCCGCTGGTCGCCACCTCGTGCAGGTCCCACCATTCGCGGAACTCCGGGCTTCCCTGCTGCAGGGCCGAGATCAGATCCTCGAAGTCGGGGTCCCCGACGTAGCGAGCGGCCTCGGACCGGAAGCGCGCGACGATCCGGCGGGCCCCCTCCTCCCAGTCGGGGTGGAGCTTGCGAGCGGCGGGGTCCATGAACAGGCGCCAGAGGAGATTCCGCCGGCCCTCCGGCAGTTCTGCCGGGTCGCCGAAGACGACAGCATGGGCGTCGTTCCAGGCGAGCAGGTCGAAGCGGCGCCCCGTGACGCATGTGGGGTTTGCGCCCAGGTTCTCGACCAGCCGCTTGATCGTGGGGTTGATCGTCTCCTTCGGCGCCCGACCGGGTGGGATCACCTCACCGCGTCCGAGCAGCAACAGATGGGCGTGCTCCGCCGGCGTCAGCTCCAGGGCGCCCGAGATCGCCTCCAGCACCGAGGCCGAGGCGCGGACATCCCGCCCCTGCTCGAGCCACGTGTACCAGGTGGTGCCCACCCCGGCGAGCTGCGCGACCTCCTCGCGACGGAGCCCCGGTGTGCGCCGCCGGCCGCCGCCGGGAAGCCCGACGTCCTCGGGGCGGAGAGACTCGCGCCGGTTTCGCAGGAAGTCGGCGAGCTCCGCCCGCCGCGGCGCGCCGTCACCCGTCGCCAGAGCGGCCGAGCCGTTGCCATTCGCCTTTCCCGTGCTCTTGGCTGGTGCTTTTGATACCAGGATAAATCCCTCTCTTGTACCTGGATCAAAATGATCGCACACTGTCCGGCGGATGGCAAGCGAAACGCGCACCCGACATCACGGACCACAGGGGGTCCTTCGTTGAACAGTCAGATGAACTCCGCCGAAGCCCAACCCAAGCACCGGAGCCCATGGTTCCTGCCCGTCCTCTTCGCGCCGGTCTTCATGGTCATTGCCGACGTCTTCATCGTCAACGTCGCGGCGCCCTCCCTTCACGAGGACATCGGGGCGAGCGACTCGGATCTCCAGTGGGTGGTCGCGGCCTATCTGCTCACCTACGCGCTCTCGCTGATCACAGGCGGGCGCCTCGGTGACGTCCTCGGCCGGCGGCGGATGTTCAAGGCCGGCGTCGCCGGCTTCACGTTCGCCTCGGTCCTCTGCGCGCTCGCACCCAGCCCGACGGCACTGATCGCCGCCCGCCTGATCCAGGGCTTCGGTGGCGCCGCGATGTGGCCGCAGGTCTTGTCGATGATCCAGGTCGAGTTCGCCCCCGCCGAGCGGCCCAAGGCGTTCGGCGTCCAGGGCCTCGTACAGGGGCTGGCCGCGATCAGCGCCCAGATCATCGGCGGCGGCCTGATCGCGCTCGACCTGCTCGGGCTGGGCTGGCGCTGGGTGTTTCTCGTGAACGTTCCCGTGGGCGCGGCCGCACTGCTCGCGGCGGACCGGGTGATCCCCGAGTCCCGCTCGGAGACGGCGAGAAGGCTCGATCTGGTCGGAGTCACCCTGGCGACCCTCGCCCTCAGCCTCGTGATGGTCCCCGCGGTCGAGGGGCGCGAGCTCGGCTGGCCGGCGTGGACCTTCGCCGCCTTCGCCGCGGCCATCCCCGCGGGCGCCGCGTTCGTCGCCGCCGAGCGGCGGATCACGGCCCGCGGCGGCTCGCCGCTCGTCGAGCTGCAGCTCTTCGAGACGCGCGGATTCCGTATCGGCCTGCTTTCGGCGACCGTCCTCTACTTCGTGATCTCGTTCTTCTTCCTGCTCGCGATCTACATGCAGGAGGGGCTGGGGCTGAGCGCCCTCGATTCTGGCCTTGCCTTCACTCCGATCGCCTTCGCCTTCGTCGCCTCCTCACTGACCGGCCCGCGCCTCGCCGATGGAGCCCGGGAGTACCTGCCGCAGATCGGGGCGATCATCGCGGCGCTGGGTCTCCTCACGACGATCGCAGCCGTGCAGGCGACGGGCAACGGCACCGTCTCCGCCTTGCTGATCCTGTCGATGGTCCCAGTGGGCGCCGGCATGGGTCTCGCCATTCCACCGCTCATCAACCTGGTGCTGCGGGCGGTCCCTCCGACGGAGGCGGGCGCGGCCTCGGGCACCCTGGTCACCGCGCAGCAGATCGGCAACGCGCTCGGTGTGGCCATCATCGGCACGGTCTTCTTCTCCGAGCTCGGCTCCTCGGTCAGCACCGACGCCTTCGGGGACGCCTTCTCCGTCGCACTCGCGGTCCAGGCCGCCTTCGCGCTGGCCGCGTCGGTGCTGGTCTCGCGGGCGCGCCAGACGAGCCGCGAACGGGCGGCCGGCGCGATGCCCGTGCGCGAGGGCGCCTGATCCCGGTCGGCCCGGTCACGGGTACCTGACAACCGGCTCGCCCGTCGGGGCTATGGTTCGGCGCATGACTGCGGACGGGGCACAGGCGGGCGGAGACCCGATCGGCATTGCCCGCGACGCGGCGGAGGCCGCCGGGGAGCGCTTGGGCAACGCGCGGGTCGAGGCCGGCGAGCGGCTCGAGGCCGCCCGCGCGGCCGCCGGGCGAAGCATCACGGTGGCACGCGGTCACGCGGCCACCGCCGCGGAGGCCGCCGCCCAGGTCCTCACGCAGAAGCCGCGCTTCCGGGGGGTCTCGCATCAGTGGGCCTTCTTCGTCTCGCTCGGCGCCGGAGCCGCGCTGGTCCTGCTCGCCAACGGCTCCAAGGCCACCGTCGCCGCTGCGATCTACGCCTTCAGCCTCTCGGCGCTGCTCGGTGTCAGCGCTCTCTATCACCGCATCGACTGGCGACCCGCCGCGAGACGCTGGATGCGGCGCCTCGACCACACGATGATCTTCGTGCTTATCGCCGGCACCTACACGCCCTTCGCGCTCCTGGTGCTGCACGGCGATCTCGCTCGCGTGGTCCTGATCGCGGTGTGGTTCATGGCGGGCGCGGGGACGGTCCTCAACCTGCTCTGGTGGAACGCGCCGAAGCCGGTGACGGCCGCGGTCTACATCTCGACCGGCTGGGTCGCGGTGCTGGCCGTCCCGCAGCTCTGGAACGGTCTCGGCCCGATCGGCTTCGGCCTGATCGTCCTCGGCGGGATCCTCTACACGGCCGGCGCGATCGTCTACGCGAGGCGCCGCCCGGACCCGAGACCGGCCGTCTTCGGCTACCACGAGATCTTCCACCTGCTGGTGATCGCGGCCGCCGCCTGCGACTTCGCGGCAATCGCGATCTACGCGCTCCCCTCGAATTAGTTGATCCTCACCTAGAGTGCGCGGCCGCCAATGGCCGCGATCGAGATCAGCGAGATCAGCAAGCGCTTCGGGTCGGTGCAAGCCGTCTCCGACCTCTCCTTCCAGGTCCAGGCGGGTCGCGTGACCGGGTTTCTCGGCCCCAACGGAGCCGGCAAGTCCACGACGATCCGAATGCTGCTCGGGCTGGTGCGGATGGACGCGGGGACGGCGCTGATCGACGGCCGCACCTACGGGGACCTCGAGGAGCCCAGTCGGCACGTCGGCGCGGTTCTCGAGGACGCGAGCTTTCATCCAGGTCGCAGCGGTCGCAACCACCTGCGCATACTCGCCGCCGCCGGGGGCCACCCGCCCGGGCGGGTGAACGAGGTGCTGGAGATCGTGGGGATCGCCAACGCGGCCGATCGGCGCGTGAGCGGCTACTCGATGGGCATGCGCCAGCGCCTCGCCATCGCGGCCGCGCTGCTGGGCGACCCCGAGGTTCTGATCCTCGACGAGCCCGCCAACGGGCTCGACCCACCGGGGATCCGGTGGATGCGGGAGCTGCTGCGCTCCGAGTCCGGTCGCGGACGCGCCGTGCTCGTCTCCAGCCACCTGCTCTCCGAGGTCTCGCAGAGCGTGGACGACATAGTCGTCATCTCGCACGGTGAGCTGCGTGCCAGCGGGCCGCTGCAGGAGGTGCTCGCGCGCGCCGATGGCGGCGGCACCCGTGTCCGGGCACGCGACACGCACGCGCTGGCCCGGGCGATGCAGGCAGCGGGGATCGAGTCCCATCCCGATCCCTCGGGCGGCCTGGTCGCGGCCGGGGCCGCACCGGAGCGCATCGGCGAGGTCGCAAACGACGCACGGATCCCGCTCTCGGAGCTGACGACCGTGGGTCGCTCCCTCGAGGACGTCTTCCTCGAGCTCACCGGCGAGCCGGAAACGCCCGACGCGGAGGGCGCCCGATGAGCCGGCTCCTGAAAGCCGAGCTGATCAAGCTCCGGACGACCCGCACCTTCTTCGCGCTCGCCGGGGCGGCGATCGGGATCTCGCTGTTGATCACGATCCTGATCGCTGCGACCGAAGAGACCACGAAGGACGCCGTTCTCGCCGACGTCTTCCAGAACGACGCGAGCACCCTGTTCATCATGATCCTGGCGATCGTCGGGATCACCGGCGAGTGGCGCCACCGCACGATCACCAGCTCGCTGCTCGCGGCACCCGACCGAATCCGCTTCCTCGCGGCGAAGACCCTCGCCTTCGCGGCGGCGGGCGCCCTCCTCTCGCTCGTGGTCTCGATCGCGATCGGGATCGTCGGTTACGCGATCCTCGAATTCCGAGACCAACCCACACCGGCGCTCGGGGACGTGCTCGAACTGTTCGCCCGCAATGCCGGAGCTGCCGCCCTGCTCGGGGCCTTCGGGGTGGGGGTCGGTGGCCTGATCCGCAATCAGCCGACCGCGATCGTCGCGATCCTGGTCTTCGCGTTCGTCGTCGATCCGCTCCTGGCCGCCTTCACGCCCGACATCGACCGCTACAGCCCGGTGGGTGCGCTGCCAAGCGCCATCCAGGGCATCGACCCCGATGACGTCGGGTCGCCCGAGGTGGACTTCTTCGCCGTCGTCCCGGCGCTCGCCCTGATGGTCGTCTGGATCTCCGCCCTGTTCGCCGCCGGCGGGGCGCTGCTTCGCGCACGCGACGTCGAGTAGGTGCGCTACGCGGAGGCGCCGAGCGCGGCGGTGAAGCGCTCCTTGGCCGCCTCGATCAGGCGCTGGACCTCGTCCTCGCGACCCTGCCTGATCAGCTCGACCGGGTCGGGGTCGCCGTTGACGATCCCCTCGAAGAACTCCTTGCGGTCCTGGTAGGTGGGCAGAGTGCCCTTGGCCCAACCGCGGTGATCGTTGAGGATCACGGCGAGCCGCGCGTAGGGCTCGCCGTAGGTCTCGGCGATCTCGCGCTTCATCCGCTTGGCTAGCGCCGGCGAGGCGCCGGCGGTCGAGATCGCGATCGCCAGCGGGCCGGTGCGCACGATCGCCGGAAGGATGAAGTTGCAGAGCGGGGGCACGTCGACGACGTTGACCAGCATCGCCCGGCGCTCGGCGCCCTCGTAGACGGCGACGTTGACGTCGGTGTCGCTGGTCGCCGCGATCGCCAGGAAGGCGCCATCGAGGTCCCCGTCGTGGAACTCTCGCCGCTCCCAGGTGATCGAGCCCTCGGCCGCGTAGCGACCGAGCTCCGAGATCGCCTCCGGCGCGATCAGGGTGACGTCCGCGTCGCAGAGCAGGAGCCCCTCGACCTTCTCGAGGCCCACGTCGCCGCCGCCGATGACCAGGCAGCGGCGGCCCTTGAGCTTGATAGCCGCCATGTAGAAGGGGGTGTCGAGCATGTCGCGCACGCAGCTCTGGTCGCAGGTTCCGCGCCGGAACTGGCAGATGCACTCCTTGCCCTCGAAGGCCTGAGCGGGCATGAGTTGCAGGTTAGTGAGGCTCGCGAATCGCCTCGATCGTCTGCTCTAGGCCGGTCTCGATCGTGCGCCCGGCCCGCCAGCCGAGACGCTCGGCCGCCGCGCTCGTATCGAGGAACGTTTGCTCGACCTCGCCCTCGCGCGGGGGCGCGAACCGAGGCTCGAAGTCGTCGCGGCCGAAGGCCCTGCCGACCAGCTCGGCGAGCTGGAGCACGCTCGTCGCCACGCCGGTGCCCACGTTGAGCGGCCCCGGGTCATCGCTCGCCTCGGCGGCGATCAGCGCCGCGACCACGTCGGCGACGTGGATGTAGTCCCGCGTCTGCTCGCCCGTGCCGAACACCGTCGGCCGGCCCCCGTCGCTTCCCAGCTCGCAGAAGATTGCGACGACGCCGGCCTCGGTCGCCGGGTCCTGCCGCGGCCCGTAGACGTTCCCGAGCCGGAGGGTCGTGGCCGCCAGCCCGCGGGTGCGGGCGTAGAGGTCGACGTAGCCTTCAGCCGCAAGCTTGCTCTGGCCGTAGACCGAGAAGGGCTCGCAGCGCGCCGTCTCGGCGAAGGGGAGCTCGTCGGGGCGCTCAGCTCCCTCTCCATATATAGCGCCACCGGTGGAGGTGAACACGAACCTCGAGGAGCCCGACCTGACGGCAGCCTCGAGCGCATTCACCGTGCCGGCCACGTTCAGCCGGGCGTCGAAGCCCGGGTCGGCCATCGAGCGGCGCACGTCGATCTGCGCCGCGAGGTGGAAGACGCTCTGCGGCCGAAAGGCGCCGACCGCGTCGAAAACCGCCTCCGCGTCGGCCACATCGAGCTCGGCGACGTCAACTCCGGCCGCCAGCGCGTCGGCCAGGTTCTCCCGCCTGCCGCTCGAGAAATCGTCGATCACGAGCAGGTCGTCGCCGCGCGCGGCTAAAGCATCGACCAGGTGCGAGCCGATGAACCCCGCGCCCCCGGTGACAAGCGATTTCACGGGAGCAGCGTAAGGCCCCTGCTACGCTCGCCGACCTCAGCGACCCATTCTGACGTAGCACCAGGGGGGCACATCTTGGGTCGGGGCTACCGTGGATAGCCGATATGCGACTGATCGTCACTGAGAAGAACAACAGCGCGAAGAAGATCGCGGAGATCCTGAGCGGCGGGACCGCCACCGAGGGCGCGTCCTACAAGACGCCGTTCTACACGTGGTCGGACGACTCCGGTGAGCAGATGACCATCGGGCTGAAGGGCCACGTGCTCAATCCCGCCTTCCCCGAGACCTACAACAACTGGCAGCAGACCAATCCCCGCGACCTGATCGACGCCGAGCTGATCAAGGAGCCGACCGACAAGAACGTCGTCCGCGCGCTGAAGAAGGTCGCCAAGGACGCCGACGACATCGTGATCGCGACGGACTTCGACCGCGAGGGCGAATTGATCGGCCTCGAGGCGCTCCAGGAGGTTCTCGACTCGAATCCGCAGCTCGCGACGCTCGAGACGAACGGGGGAAACGGCGGAGCCTCGGGCTCGGCCGTGAAGCGGGCACGCTATTCCGCGCTCACGAAGGACGAGATCGAGCGGGCGTTCTCCAATCTCGACGAGCTCTCCTACCCGCTCGCCAACGCCGGCGCCGCGCGTCAGGACATGGACCTGATCTGGGGGGCGACGCTTACCCGCGCCGTCTCGATGGCGACCCGGCGCTTCGGCTCCAACTTCCTCTCCGTCGGCCGCGTGCAGAGCCCAACCCTCGGTTTGATCGTGCAGCGCGAGCTCGAGCGGCGCGCCCACGAGCCCGAGCCCTTCTGGGAGGTCACGGCCGCCTTCGCGCACCCGGAGGGCAGCTTCGTCGCCGAGCACGCCACCGACAAGTTCTGGGACGAGGCGGAGGCCAAGGCGGCGGTCGAGAACTCGAAGTCGCCCGGCACGGTCCAGGAGATCACGGCGCGGAAGAACACCCGCAAGCCGCCGACGCCTCTCAACACCACCGCCTTCACCACGGACGTCTCCAGCCGGCTCGGCATCACGCCCTCCCGCGCGATGCGGATCGCCGAGGACCTCTACATGGACGGCTACATCTCCTACCCGCGGACCGACAACACCGTCTACCCGAAGTCCCTCGACACCAAGGAGCTGGTCAAGCAACTGGTCGGGATCGACGACTTCAAGGCGGCCGACTTCCTGCTCGACGGCCGCTCGCTGGAGCCGACTCGCGGCAAGAAGGAGACCACCGACCATCCGCCGATCTACCCGACGCAGGCGGTCAACCCGCACCGCCTCGAGGCCCGTTCGGAGTCACACCGCAGGGTCTACGAGCTCGTCGCCCGCCGCTTTCTGGCGACCTTCTCGCCGCCGATGATCAGCGAGTCGACCCGCGCGAACATCGAGACCGCGAAGGGTCGCGAGGGTGCCGAGTCAGGGGAGACCTATTTCGTCCGCGGCTCGGTCGTGCTCGATCCGGGCTTCGCGGCGATCTACACCTACGCGCGCTCGGCCGACACCGAGATCCCGAAGCTCGAGGAGGGCCAGACGCTCGACCTCGAGGGCGTCGAGATCGAGGGCAAGGAGACTCCGCCGCCGCCCCGGATCAGCCAGGGCAAGCTGATCGAGATGATGGAGGAGCGAGGCCTGGGCACGAAGGCGACGCGCGCCGACATCATCCAGAAGCTCTATGACCGCGGCTACGTCTTCGGCAACCCGCCGGAGCCCTCGGAGACCGGGATCGCGATGTCGAAGGCCTTCGAGCACTACGTGCCGCGCATGGCGACCCCCGACATGACCGCCGAGATGGAGGCGGAGATGGACCAGATCGCCGCCGGCGACATGACGAAGGACGACGTGCTGAAGGACAGCCGCGACATGCTGCGCTCGGCGTTCGACGAGATGGGCGACGACGTGAAGACGGAGGACGAGGACGCCAAATGGCGGAAGTTCGCCCGCGAGGTCTGGGCCGGGATGGACCAGGACCGGATCCTCGGCCCCTGCATCGTCTGCCAGGAGGCCGGCCGCAAGCAAGAGGACGGCTCCCCCAACATGCTGCGGATCATCAAGGCGCGCAAGTCCGGCAAGCGCTTCGTCGGCTGCCAGGGCTGGGACGGGGACAACCCCGACTCTCCCGACTCCTGCGACCAGACATTCCCGCTGCCCCAGCGGGTGCGTGGCCTCTACAAGATCGAAGAGGTCTGCTCCGTCTGTGGCCGCACGCCGCGCCTGCAGGTGATCCCCTGGCGGGGCCGCCCCTGGAAGCTCTGCCTGAACGACGAGTGCCCCTCGATGGCTGAGATGAAGCGCCGCCGCGAGGAGCGCGAGAAGGCGAAGGCGGCCAAGGAGGCCGCGGAGAAGGACGGCGCCCCCGGCGCCGATGCCGCGGAGGCCGTCGAGGAGGCCGAGAAGATCGCCGGCCAGGCCTCGGCGACGAAGGTGAAGCGGGCCAAGAACGGGTCCGGCGCGCGGGCCAGGAACGGCTCACGCTCGCCTGGTCGCTCCAAGGCCAAGCCGAAGACCTAGCGCAGCCGGACGCGTCAGGACCTGGCGAAGAAAGGGCGGCCCCCGGAGGGACCGCCCTTCAACTTCACACGTGATGTTTCGGTCGGTCAGGCGCTCTCCTCGCCGCCTCCGCCCTCGTCGCCCTCCTGACCGCCTTCGTCGCCGCCACCTTCCTCGGTGCCGGTGTCGGTCTCTGGTTCCTCAGGTGCCTCAGGTGCCTCTGGTGTTTCCAGCATTCCCACTCCTCTCATCCGTGTCGTTGCTGCCCCCCCGCTACCCATCCGATGCCTGGAAATAAACGCGGAATGCAGGTAGTTCCGCGAGCGCACTGGAGTCCCGGTCGTGGCTCGGGTTAGCCTGGGTCACCGATGTTCATCTCTCTCGAGGGAATCGATGGCTCCGGCAAGACGAGCCAGGCCAAGCTGCTCGCCGCCGCGCTCGGCGGGGAGGTCGTGCTGGTGCGCGAGCCTGGGGGCACCAAGACCGGCGAGCGGATCCGCGACCTACTCAAGGACCCTGCTCTCGAGCTCGGACCGCTGTCCGAGCTGTTGCTCTTCTGCGCCGCCCGGGCGGAGCTCGTCGCTCAGGTGATCGGGCCGGCTCAGGAGCGAGGACAGGACGTGGTCTGCGACCGCTTCAGCGACTCGAGCGTCGCCTACCAGGGCACCGCGAGGGGGCTCGGGGCCGAGCGGGTCGAGGAGATCTGCGATCTCGCCACCGGCGGCGTCTGGCCGGACCTGACCATTCTGCTTCGCATCGATCCGGAGCGAGCGGCGACCCGGATCGGCAGGCGCAAGGCCGATCGCTTCGAGGGCGAGGGAATCGAGCTGCAGCGGCTGGTGGCCGAGGGCTACGACGAGGTCGCCCGCCGGCACCCCGAGCGGGTGAGGGTCGTGGAAGCCGAGGGCGACCGGGAGGCCGTGCACGAGGCGGTGCTGGCCGAGGTGCGCGGGGTGCGCGCATGATCGCTGAGGCGACCAGGCACCAGCCCCGGGCGGCCTTCGCCCTGACCGCCGCCCTGACGGCGCCCGGCCACGCCTATCTCTTCCGCGGTCCCCGGGGCTCGGGCAAGGCGGCCGCCGCCCGCGCGTTCGCCGCCGAGCTGCTCGCCGAGGGCGTCGCCGATCCGGATGACGCCCGTCGCCGGGCGCTGCTCGATCCCTCGCCGCACCCGGACCTCGTCTGGCTGCGGCCGCCCGGCGCCCAGCACCTGGTCGAGGACGTTCGCGAGCAGGTGATCCGCGCCGCGAGCCTCAGTCCGGCCGAGGGAAGCCGCCGGGTGTTCGTGATCGAGGAAGCCGAGGACCTGCGCGACGAGAGCCAGAACGCCCTC
This sequence comes from Actinomycetota bacterium, assembly GCA_046732465.1. Classification (GTDB taxonomy): domain Bacteria; phylum Actinomycetota; class Thermoleophilia; order Solirubrobacterales; family 70-9; genus DASUPK01. The sequence continues at coordinate 2,993 of JBKPND010000007.1, read as the reverse complement.
CTGAAGACCCTCGAGGAGCCGGCGCCCTTCGCGCATCTGATCCTGATCTGCTCCGAGCCCGAGCAACTCGCCGAGACGATCCTCTCGCGCTGCGCCCCGATCGAGTTCGGCCCCTTGGCGCCGGATGCCGTGCTCGAGACACTGGGAGGCGAGGCGGGAGCGGACGCGGCTGCACGCCTCAGCGGCGGCGACGTCGAGCTCGCTCGGCTGCTCGCCGATGAGCGCGGCGCCGCACTGCGGACCATCGCGGAGGAGGCCGCCCGCGCCCCGCGCTCGGGGTCCGCGGCCGCCGAGCCCTGGCGGGGGCTTCTGGCTGCGGCGAGTGAGGCCGGCGAGCGGGCGGGCGCCGAGGAGGAGCAGCGGCTGCTGGAGGAGGCCGAGGCGACCGCTCGGCGTGGCCGCAAGGGCAAGCTCACCCGCGAGGCCGTCGAGCAGGTGCGGCGCACCGAGCGGCGCGCCCGCACCCGGGCGCTCGACCTGGGCCTCGCGCTGTGCTGCGCCTGGTACCGCGACCTGGCGGCGATCGCCGCCGGGGCCGACGACGTGGTCCTCAACAGCGACCGGCGCCGGCAGCTGGAGGAGGATGCCGAGGGTCTCGATCCGGCCCGGGCGAGGGCGGCGGTCGAGTGGGTCCTCGACACCCGCCGGCGCCTGCGGGTCAACGTCTCCGAGGAGCTCGCTCTGGAGGCGCTCTGGCTTCGCCTGAGCGCGACGCTTGCACCCGAAGTGTGAGCAAGCGGTAACAATCTGGGCAACATGGCTGAGAGGAGTTCAAGGGGTGGGGAGAGAGGCCGCCGGATCCCGATGCGGCTCTGGCTCGGCGCTGCCTTCGCGCTGGTCAGCCTGATCACGGCGGCCGCCGTCTACGTCTTCGTGGACGACTCCTCCGGCCGCACCCTGCAGAGCGAGTCGGAGGACCTGGCCGTTGGGAAGACGGCCAGCCTCGCGGACGACCTCGGCCGAGTCGACAAGCTCCACGCGGCCAACGTGCTGGCGCAGGCGGACACCACGACCTTCACGGCCTGGGCGCTGAACCGCCACGGACACCCCTTCGCACCGGGCCAGAGCTTCGCCAGCCTCGACACCCTGCCACAGAGGCCGGAGGCCCTTCACGTCGCTCTCGACGGCCGCCGCTACAAGGCGAGCCTGCCCCACAACGTCACGATCTCGGCGGCCCCGATCTTCGGCAGCGGCAAGGTGCCGGTGCGCGGGGCGGTGATCGTCAGCGCCGAGCCTCCGCCCGCCCTGACCCACGCGTTCGATGAGCTTCGCGGGGATCGCCTGCGGGCGCTCTTGATCGCGATCGCCATCGGCATCCTGGTGGGCTTCCTCGCCTCCTCCCTGATCGCGATCAGGATCCGGCGACTGGCTAATTCCGCCGAGCGGATGGCCGCCGGTGACTTCGAGGCGCCATTGCCGCCTGGCGGCGGGGATGAGGTCGGCGACCTCACCCGAGCGCTCGACACGATGCGCCGGGAGCTCCGCCGGACGTTCGACATGCTCGCCACCGAGCGCGACCGCCTCTCCGCCGTGTTCGACGGCCTGACCGAGGCGGTGATCGTCGCCGGCGAGGACGGGCAGGTGCGCTTCACCAACCCGGCCGCCGGCCGGCTGGTTCGGAACGGCAGGCCCGCTCCCGCACTCATCCCATCGCTGCGGCGCGCCGCCGAGCTGGGTGCGGACGAGATTCCGGTCCTCTCGATCGAGGGGCGCCTCTACGGCGTGCAGGCTCGGCGGGTGCCCGCCGAGCAGGCGGTGCTGCTGGTCGTCCGCGATCGCACCGAGGAGCTCAAGCGCGAGCAGGCAGAGGCCGAGTTCGTCTCGAACGCGGCGCACGAGCTGCGCAACCCGCTGGCGGGGATCATGAGCGGCATCGAGGTCCTGCGCGGCGGGGCCAAGGACGATCCCGAGGCTCGGGACCGATTCCTGGCGAGGCTCGCCATCGACGCCGACAGGATGACTCGCCTGACGCAGTCGCTGCTCATGCTCGCGCGCGTCGAGGCCGCGGGCGAGCGCGATCCGACCCAGGTCGTTGACGTGACGGTCGCGGCGGAGGAGGCCCTGGAGGCCGTCGAGAACCCCGACGGAGTGGAGCTCCGCGAGGAGATCCAGCCGGATCTCGTCGCCGAGGGGGACCCGGTGCTGCTCCGCCAGGTGATGATCGGGCTGCTCTCGAACGCCTGCGCGTACACGCCCGCGCCGGGCACGGTTACCCTTCGCGCCTCTCGCGGGGCGGAGGACAGCGTGACGATCGAGGTACAGGACACAGGGAAGGGAATCCCGCCCGACGAGCAGAGTCGGGTCTTCGACCGCTTCTACCGCGGCTCGGGCATCCTCGAGGGCGACGGCTTCGGGCTCGGTCTCTCGATCGCCAAGCGGATGGTGGACGTGATGGGGGGCGAGATCGGCCTCCGCTCCGAGCCCGGGGTGGGCAGCACCTTCTGGGTGCGACTGCGGGCCGCGAAGCCGACACCGACGCCGGTGGCATGAATCAGACGCCAACCACAGCGAATCGCATCCTGGTCGTGGACGACGAGCTCTCCGTGCGGGAGTCGGTGGGCTATGCCCTCGAGCAGGAGGGCTTCGAGGTGACGCTCGCGGCGAACGGCGAGGAGGCGGAGGGGCAGATCTCCGACGACTCCTTCGACCTGTTGATCCTCGACATCATGATGCCGGGGAAGAGCGGGCTCGACCTCTGCCGGGAGGTTCGCGCTCACAGCCCCGTGCCGATCATCCTGCTGACCGCGAAGGACGCGGAGGTCGACAAGGTGGTCGGACTCGAGGTCGGCGCCGACGACTATGTCACCAAGCCGTTCTCCGTTCGCGAGCTGCTCGGCAGGGTGAGGGCGCAACTGCGCCGCCGGGAGCTCGACCGCTCGGACGGCAAGGAGGGCGCCGAGATCCAGGCCGGTCCGGTCTTGATCGACCTCGCCCGTCACCTGGTCACGATCCGTGGCGAGCCGACCAACCTGACCCGCTCGGAGTTCCAGGTC
>JBKPND010000006.1:0-32616 GCA_046732465.1 Actinomycetota bacterium | reverse complement strand
GAGCTCCTCGGTGGTCACGCCGATGTGCAGGACGTCGTCGAACCGGGCGGGCCCGCGGAACGTGAGGTTGGCCTCGGCCACGACCGCGTCGACGCCGTGCTCGGCCAGCTCCTGGTAGAGCCCGATGCGCGCCCGCCAGAACTCGGTGAACGCCACGTCGATGTACATCAGGTAGTGGGCGTTGAAGACGATGCCCTGCGGGTCGCACTCGTTGTAGCGGACCCGGAGTTGGTGACGGAAGGGCTCGCCCACCCCGCGGCTAGGCCTCGGCTGACATTAAACGGGTCGCTCCTCGGCTTCGCCTGCGGAGCGCCCTCGCACATCCGGCGCCGCCCCGTTCATCTCGTAGGCCTCGGCGAGCTCCGGATCCTTCTTGGCGAGCATCTCCGCGAGGTTGACCATCACCTTGCACTGCTTCCAGGTGGCGTCGTCCTGCATCTTGCCGTCGATCATGTGGACGCCGGCGCCGTCCGGGATCGCCTCGATCACCTTCTTCGCGAACTTGACCTCGTCGGGCGGCGGCGAGAAGACCTTCTTGGCGATCTCGATCTGCACCGGGTGCAGCGACCAGGCGCCGACGCAGCCGAGTAGGAAAGCGGCGCGGAACTGCGTCTCGCAGCCCTGGACGTCCTTGATGTCGCCGTACGGCCCGTAGAAGGGCAGGATTCCGGCGGAGGTGCAGGCGTCGACCATGCGGGCGATCGAGTAGTGCCACGGGTCCTGCTGGGCGGTGGCCCGCGGGGCATCCTCGTCGTCGGGATCCGGGTCTTCGATCACCCGGTAGCCGGGGTGGCCGCCGCCGACCCGCGTCGTCTTCATCCGGCGCGAGGCCGCGAGGTCGGCCGGGCCAAAGCTCATTCCCTGCATGCGGGGGCTGGCGTTTGCGATTTCCTCGAGGTTGACCACGCCGAGCGAGGTCTCGAGGATCGCGTGGATCAGCAGCGGCTTCTCGAGCTTCGCCTTCGCCTCGAGCTGCGCGAGCAGGCGGTCGACGTAATGGATGTCCCACGGCCCCTGGACCTTGGGAACCATGATCACCTCGAGCTTGTCGCCGATCTCCGTGACCAGCTGGGTGAGATCATCAAGGCACCAGGGGCTCTCGAGCTCGTTGATCCGGGTCCAGAGCTGGGTGTCACCGAAGTCGACCTCCTTGGCGACCTCGATCAGCCCGTCCCGGGCGGGGATCTTCTTGTCGATCGGGATCGCGTCCTCGAGATTGCCGAGCAGGATGTCCGCCTGCTTGGCCATGTCCGGGACCTTGGCGCGCATCTTCTCGTTCGATGCGTCGAAGAAGTGGATCATCCGCGAGGGCTTGAAGGGGATCTCGCGGGGCGGCTCGGGGGCGTCGATCGCCAGGGGCTTGAAGAAGTCGCGTGGATTTCTCATGCCCGGAACGCTACCTGGGCGGCTGCTCCGGACGCGCCGTGGATAGCCTCGTGCGATGGCGAAGATTCGCGAGGCGATGCCGGAGGAGGTCGAGCGCGTGCTCGGCATGTACGAGTGGCTCTTCGCGCCTCCCGGATCCGTGCCGCCGCAATGGGACCCGGAGCACGCCCGGTCCGCGATCGCCGACGCGATCGCGGACCCGTCCTCCACGGTGCTCGTCGCCGAGCACCGTGGTCGCCTGCTCGGCTTCCTCGCCGCCTACCTGGACGTCAATTCCGTCCGCTACGGCCAGCGCTGCTGGGTCGAGGACCTGGCGGTCAGTCCGGAGGATCGCTCGCAGGGGGTGGGGGGCGAGCTGCTCGAGGCCGGGAAGTCCTGGGCCCGGGAGCGCGGTGCCACGCATTTCGAGCTGGTGACGGCGAAGTTCCGGCCCGACGCGCAGCGTTTCTACGAGCGTCGCGACCCGGTGGCGACCGGCAACAGCTACACGTGGCTGCTCTGACCCCGCGGGGCCGCTGTTCCGAGTTGTTACGATATATCGCGTTAACTCGTGATTGATCGAAAGGAACAGCACGAATGCACAGAGAGAGAAGCCGCCATGGATATGGGCGGCACGAGATGAGCAGGGGACGCGGCCGCGGTCGCGGGCGCCATCGCGTCCGCCGCGGCGACGTTCGCAGCGCCGTCCTGGCGCTGCTCGACGACCGGCCCATGCACGGCTACGAGATGATCCAGGAGCTCGAGGAGCGCACCGGCGGGCGTTGGACGCCGAGCGCCGGCTCGATCTACCCGACGCTCCAGCTGCTCGAGGACGAGGGACTGGTCAAGCCCGAGGACGTCGAGGGCCGCAAGGTCTACTCGCTCACCGAGGCCGGCAAGGAGGCCGCGCCGGACCGGACCGAGGGCGGCAGGCCCTGGGAGCAGGGCGACGAGGAGTCGCCCCGCTTCGAGGCGCGCAAGGAGATGTTCAAGCTGATGGGCGCCGCCAAGCAGCTGGCCCGCGCCGACGACGACGAGCAGCTCGCCAAGGCCGCGGAGATCCTCAAGGACGCGCGCCGCAAGCTCTACGGCCTGCTCGCCGAGGAGTAGTCAGCCGTCGTCAGGGGGGCGGTCGGGGGCAGCAAGCCCGGCCGCCTTCAACCCGGCCTGGCGATCGAGATAGAAGGCCGCCTGCCTTATGAGGCCCTCCTCGATCCACCAGACCGCGGCACTTGGGGTCTCGACTTCCACGGAGCTGTGGCGAGTGGTGACGACCTGCCTCACCGTGAAGACCAGCTTGTCCTCGAGCCGGATGACCTCATCCAACTCGACCCGGAAGCTCTCGTAAGGGCTGATCCAGTCCTCCCAGGCCTCGCTGAATCCCTCCGGGCCGGCGTAGTCAAAGGTCTGCGATTCGCTGACCATCAGGGTCACGTAGTCGGGATGCCCGTTGTGGCGGAGCAGCTCGGTGACTGCTTCGATCATCTCCCCGGCCTGCATGACGGAGCCGGGCGAGAAGGGACCGCCGGTGCTGATCAGCTCGATCAACTCGGTTGTGGAGAGCGCTCCGGCCATGCGCGCCGAGCCTAGCGCCCCCTCACTATCCTTCGCTCCGGGGAGGGGTCTCAACCAACGACTTCAGAGGAGCCATGGCCGTAGCGACCGAGCAGCAAGGCAGCACCTACCAGGAGATGACCGACGAGCAGCAGGCCATCGTCGAGATGGTCCGGAACTTCGTCGACAACGAGATCCTCCCCAACGCGGAGGAGTACGACCACGAGGACAAGTTCCCCGAGCCGATCGTCGAGCAGATGAAGGAGCTCGGCCTCTTCGGCGTGACCATCCCCGAGGAGTACGGCGGGATGGGCCTCGACCTGACGACCTACGCGATGATTGTCGAGGAGCTCTCGCGGGGCTGGATCTCGATCTCGGGCGTCGTCAACACCCACTTCATCGGGTCCTACCTGCTGATGAAGTTCGGCACCGACGAGCAGAAGCAGTACTTCCTGCCGAAGATGGCGACCGGCGAGATCCGCGCCGCGTTCTCGCTGTCGGAGCCCGAGGTCGGGTCGGACGTGCAGGGCATCAAGGCCACGGCCACCAAGGGCGACGACGGCAAGTGGGAGCTGAACGGCCAGAAGATGTGGGTCACCAATGGGCTCGGGTCGAGCGTCGTCTTCGTGCTGATGAAGAACGACACCAAGGCCGATCCGCCCTACAAGGGGATGACCTGCTTCATCACCGAGAAGGAGCCGTGGGCCGAGAAGAACGAGGGCGAGTTCGCCGGCCTCGAAATCCCCCCGAAGATCAAGAAGATGGGGTACAAGGGCGTCGAGTCCACCGAGCTCGTCTACTCCGGGTACAAGTGCCCGCCCGAGCGGATCCTCGGCGGTGAGGAGGCCGGGCTCGGCAAGGGCTTCTCGCAGATGATGGACGCGCTCGAGGTCGGCCGGGTGAACGTCGCCGCCCGCGGTGTCGGCATCGCCCAGCGGGCCCTGGAGCTTGCGCTCCGCTACAGCCAGGAGCGCAAGACCTTCGGCAAGCCGATCGCCCAGCACCAGGCGATCCAGTTCAAGCTCGCCGATATGGCGACGAAGATCGAGGCCGCTCGCCTGCTGACGCGCAAGGCTGCGCGGATGAAGGACGCTGGCGAGCGCTCCGACCTCGAGGCCGGGATGGCGAAGCTGATCGCCTCAGAGACCGGCAAGGAGGTCGTCGAGGACGCCTTCCGGATCCACGGTGGCTACGGCTATTCGAAGGAGTACGAGATCGAGCGGCTCTACCGCGACGCCCCACTGTTGCTGATCGGAGAGGGCACCTCCGAGATCCAGCGGATGGTGATCGGGAGGAAGCTGCTCGAGAGGAACAAGATCTAGCCGGAGGGACCCGCTCCCTAGACTCGGCCGCATGGCCGAGGATCGAAGGGTCGCGCTGGTGACCGGGACAAACCGCGGAATCGGCGCGGAGATCGCACGCGAGCTAGCCGCCGACCATGGCTTTCTCGTCTTCGCGGGCGCCCGCGATCCGGATGGCGTCGAGCGCACCGAGGGAATCGAGCCCATCAGACTCGACGTGACCGACCAGGCGACCGTGGATGCCGCGCGGGACCGGATCGCGCAGGACGTCGGGCGGGTCGACGCTCTCGTCAACAACGCCGGCGTCTATGGCGACCCCGTCGGCGCAGCCGACTACGACATCGACGGCGCCCACGAGGTGCTCGAGGTCAACACCTACGGGCCGTGGCGCCTGATCGAGGCTCTCCTCCCGCTGATGCGGGACAGCTCCCAGCCGCGGATCGTCAACGTCTCGAGTGGCGCCGGACAGCTCTCCGACATGAACGGAGGCCGGGCCGCCTACCGGCTCTCGAAGGCGGCGCTCAACGCGCTGACCCGCACGCTTGCCTCGGATGAGCGCTGGGTCAAGGTGAACGCGATGTGCCCGGGCTGGGTGAGGACCGACATGGGCGGGCCCTCGGCCCCGAGGTCAGTCGAGGAGGGCGCGGATACGGCCGTGTGGCTGGCGACGCTGCCCGACGACGGACCCACCGGGGGCTTCTTCCGCAACCGCAAGCCAATACCGTGGTGACCACATGCCCTCCACTCCCGATCTGATTGCCACCGCGATCGAGCGCTTCCAGGCCGAGGTACCGGCGCTCGCCCAGCTCAAGCTCGTCTTCGAGCTCGAGCTGCGCGGACGTGGGGACGTCCAGATGTTCCGGGTGGAGGTGCCGGGCCCCGAGATCAGCAAGGCGGCGTCCACTGAGGACGCGCGCGTGACGGTGACCTTCGCGCGCGCCGACTTCAACGAGCTGGCCACGCAGGGGCATGTCCGCGATTACATCGAGGCCTACGAGAATGGCCACATCCGTGCGAGCGGCGACACCAACATCCAGAAGCTGATCGGCCAGGTCGTCCAACGCCACGAGGAGCGCGTCCGGACCAAGAAGGTCCACTGAGGGAGTGGGAAGGGGGATCGATCCGGCCCGGCTGGCGAAGCTGCGCGCCGCCACCCAGCTGATCCACCGGCCGGCCTCAGCCACCAATCCCGCGGAGATCGCGAGAGCGATCGCCGGCGCGCAGGCACAGGACGTTTACGCCGGGCCGCTCACCTTCCGCTCACGCAGCCGTCGCCTTACGGCGGCTGACATCGAGCAGGCGAGGACGGAGGAGCGGTCGCTGCTCCGCACCTGGGTGATGCGGATGACGATCCACATGATCCCGACCGACGACGCGGGCTGGTGGCTGCCGCTCTTCGAGCCGGGGATTGAGGCGTGGTCCCGACGCCGGCTCACTCAGCTCGGCATGCCCGCCGCCCGGCAGGAGAAGGCACTTCGGGTCGCTGGCGAGGTCCTGGCGGAGGAGGGGCCTCTGACGCGAACCGAGGTGCGCGAGCGCATCGAGGCCGCCGGGGTGAGGCTGACCACCCAGACCGGAATGCATATCGCGCTCACGGCCGTCGTCTCCGGGATCGCCTGCCTCGGGCCCGACCGGGGCAAGACGAGCTGCCTGGTCCGGCGCGAGGACTGGATCGGGAAGCCGCCTCCCTTCGATCGCGAGAAGGCGCTCGCCGAGCTCGCCCGCCGCTATCTGGGGGCCTTCTCTCCCGCGACCGACAGGGACTTCGCCTACTGGGCCGGGCTGCCACTGCGGGACGTTCGCGCGGGCCTCGAGTCGATCTCGTCGGAGATCGAGGAGGTCTCCGTGGGCGACGAGCCGATGCTGAGTCTGCGCCGGGCGCGGCCGCGCCTTCCTCCGCGCGGGCAGGTGCGGATGCTCGGCAACTTCGACACCTATCTGCTCGGCTGGAAGGACCGCACCTTCTCCGTCACCGGGGAGCATGCGGTGCACGTCAAGGAGGGGGGCGGCGGCTGGATCCGGCCGGTGATCCTCGAGGACGGGATCGTCGTCGGAGGCTGGCGCTCCGGCCGCAAGGGCGGGCGGCTGGAGATCTCGCTCAACCTGCCGAAGGGGGAGCGGGAGCGGCTGGGGGACAAGCTCAGCGCTGAGATCGCCGACATCGAGCGCTTCGAGAGGATCGAAGCTCGGATCCTCTGACTGACGTACCATCCCGCGCCGCACGGGAGGACCGAAAAGGAGATCGATGAGCGACGAGAACCATCAGCTGACCACGGACCAGGCCGAGCGCGAGGCCTCGGGAGCCCATGAGTACGGGCGGTACCTGGAGGAGTTCAAGGTCGGTGCCGTATACAAGCACTGGCCCGCGAAGACCATCACGGAGTCCGAGGACCACCTCTTCTGCCTCCTGACCATGAATCACCACCCGCTGCACGTGAACGACGTGTACGCCGCCCAGTCGCAGCAGGGCAGGAACGTCGTCGCCGGCCCCTACGTCTACTCACTGGTCTTCGGCATGACCGTGAACGACGTCTCCGGCAAGGCAATCGCCAACCTGGCGACCGACGACCTCAGCCATCCGAACCCCGTCTTCCACGGCGACACGCTGTTCGTCGAGTCGGAGGTCCTCGAGGTCAGGCCGTCCGAGTCGAAGCCCGACCGCGGTGTGGTCCGGGTGCACACCCGCGCCTACAACCAGGATGGGACACTGGTGGCCGAGTTCAAGCGCGCGGTTCTCGTACCGCGGAAGGAACAGGGCTAGGAGGACGGAATGGTCAACCTCAGACGACTCACGGACCAGGCGAAGAAGCTCGTCGACAAGCGGGGCGGCACAGGCTCCGTCAAGGAGGACGCCGAGGAGCTCAAGGACATCGCGAGCGGCAAGGGCAGCCTGAAGGACAAGGCGAAGGCCGCCGGCGAGGCGATCAAGGAGCCGGGCAAGCCGGCCGAGCCGCAGGAGAAGCCGGCAGAGCCGGAGCAGAAGCCGGCCGAGTAGCTCCTCCGGCCGGGTGCGCCGCCCGGCCAATCATCGGAGTAGGATCGCCGCCGGGATGGGGTATGTACGTCGTGCGGCGCTGGTCGTTCTGCTCGTCGGGGCCTTCGGGTCCGCGACCTCGCCGGCGGCTGCGGACTCGCTGCTGCTCGTCCCGAACACCAACTGGACGGCGCTGCTGCCGCCTCTGCCGGGCACGCCGACGGAGCCCCAGCCCGGGCCGGTCCAGAACTGCGAGGTTCCGAGCGTCGGCTGCATCGACACGGAGATCCAGCGCATGACCGAGCTCCGCGACCAGCTCGGCTGCGATCACCGCGCGGTCTTCGCGACGACCTATCTCGAGCTGACGAAGGAGATCCGCCGCTTCATCGACACCGACGCGGCGAGGTTCCAGGACCTGGACTACCTGTACGCGGAGGACGCGCTGTTCGCGGACTTCTACTTCGACACCTTCCAGGCGTGGCAGAACGGGGGCGAGGTCGCACCGGCCTGGCGGATCGCCTTCGAGCAGGCCGCCCATGGTCAGATCACCGGGGCGCAGGAGATGCTTCTCGGGATCAACGCCCACGTCCAGAACGACATGCCGTTCGTGATCGCCGCGCTCGGTGTGCGGCAACCGGACGGCACCTCCCGGAAGCCGGACCATGAGCTCGTCAACGAGGTGCTCAACCGCGGCTACGAGCCGGTGGTCGAGGCGATCCGTGAGCGGTACGACCCGTTGATCTCGGTGACCAATTCGAGTCTGATCCCCGCGGACAACGTCGCCGGCCTGGAGATGGTCAGGGGGTGGCGCGAGCTGGTCTGGCGCAACGCCGAGCGGCTGCTGCTGGCCAAGACCGAGGCCGCGCGGGAGCGGGTCGCGAGTCAGATCGAAGCGAACGCCGCGGGTTGGGCCAACGGGATCGCGGCGACCAAGGTCCCGGGCATCCGGGCGAGCCGCGACTCCTACTGCGCAAAGGAGCTGGGTCCCTAGCTCAGTGCGCCTCGTCCGGGGCGTGCGCCGGCGGACGTGACTCCTCGGCCAGCGAGGTGATCTCGAGGACGCCGCGCGAGGCCTCCTCGAGGACCTCGGTGGCCTCCTCGGCCGAGCGGGCGTAGAGCTCGACCAGCAGGTGGACGATGATCCGCTCCTCGTCGTGCTTGTGGAAGCGGACGTGGGTGAAGAACTCGCGCGTACCGGCCTCGCCGAAGGAGCCGTAGGTGAGGGACTCGGCCGCCTCGGGCCCCGAGCAGCTCTCGACCTGGTCCTGGTCGACCGTGACCGTGCATGAGGCGACCCAGGGCGTGCCGGCGACCATCCGCTCCCAGCGGTCCTCGACGGGCACGACCTTGTCGTCCTGGATCGTCAGGTGCGGCTGGTCGTGCAGGCAACGCAGGCACTGGACGACCGCCTCCTGGACCTCGTCGAGCCGCTCCGACGGCTCTCCGCTCTCCGGATCGATGCGGAGGATCGCGTCGTAGTGCATCTGCACCTCGAGATCGCGGGCCCAGCAGCGGTAGCAGCGCAGCCACGCCGAGCGATCTCCGTTGAGCTCGGTCATCTCTCCCTATTGAAGCGCCCCGGCGCCCTTGGCGCCAGCTTTGCGCGCGCGGGCAGCGACCTCAGGACCCCCAGTGGATCCGCTTGTTCTGCAGCTTGCAGTTGACCTCGATCCAGCGCCCGCCGGACCTCCTGCCGCTGCAGTCGAATCCCTGGACATGCCCCTTGCGCCGGTTCTTGAACTCCTTGACGATCGACTTGGCCTTCCAGCACGCGGTGCCGCCCTTGACCGTCACGCCTCCGCCGCAGTTGACCGCCGCGGTGGCGGTGGCGGCGAGCAGCGCAATGGCGCAGAGCACGGCCGCGAGCAAGGCGACTGATACGAAATGTCCCATCTAATTGATCCCTCCCGTTCAGGCTGGCTGTGCGGCGCGGTGGCGCTCGGCCACCAGCTCCGCGATCTCTCCCATGATCCGGTTGATCTCGAAGTCCTTGGGCGTGTAGACCCCGTCGACGCCCGCCTCCCGCATGGCGGCGGCGTCGGCCGCGGGGATGATCCCACCGACGACCACCGGGATGTCCGCACCGTCGGCGCCAAGGAGCTCGACCACGCGGGGCACCAGCTCGCGATGGGAGCCGGACAGAATCGAGAGGCCGACGACGTCGACGTCCTCCTCGACGGCGGACTTGGCGATCTGCTCGGGCGTCAGACGGATGCCCTGGTAGATCACCTCCATGCCGACGTCGCGGGCCCGGACGGCGATCTGCTCGGCGCCGTTGGAGTGGCCGTCGAGCCCGGGCTTGCCGACCAGGATGCGGATCGGATGGCCGATCTCCTCGGAGACCTTGGAGACGCGCTCGCGGACCTGGCCGAGCAGGTCGCCATTGACCGAGCCGCCGGCCGCTGCCTCGCCGACGCCCGTCGGGGCCCGGTAGTCGCCGAAGACCTCCCGCAGGACGCCTGCCCACTCGCCTGTGGTCGCGCCCGCTTTGGCTGCCTCCATGGTGGCCGGGAGGACGTTGCTGCCCTCGTCGCGCGCGGCCTCGGCCAGCTTCGAAAGCGCTCCATCAACGGCCGATTGGTCGCGCTCGGCCTTCCACTCCTCGAGCGCGGCGATGCGCTCGCGCTCGACCTCCGGGTCGGGGGTGAGGATGCCGCCGTCCTCGCCGGTCGTGAGCGGGGAGTCCTCCGCCTCGGTGAATTTGTTCTGCCCGACCACGACGATTTCGCCGCTCTCGATCTTCGCGATCCGCTCGCGGTTCGACTCGACGAGCCGCGCCTTCATGTAGGGGACCGCCTCGACCGCGCCTCCTCTCTGCTCGACCTCCTTCATCTCCGCCTTGGCGCCCTCCACCAGCTCGTCGACGAGTCCGTCCATGACCTTCGAGCCCTCGAAGATGTCGGGGTACTCGAGCAGGTCGGTCTCGTTGGCGAGGATCTGCTGGATGCGCAGGCTCCACTGCTGGTCCCACGGCCGGGGCAGCCCGAGCGCCTCGTTCCAGGCGGGAAGCTGGATCGCACGGGCGCGGGCGTCGCGGCCCATCGTCACGGCCAGGGCTTCGAGGACGATGCGCGGGACGTTGTTCTCGGGCTGGGACTCGGTCAGGCCGAGCGAGTTCACCTGGACGCCGTAGCGGAGGCGAAGGAACTTCGGCTCGGTGACGTCGTAGCGGTTGCGGCCGATCCACTCCCACATCTCGCCCATGGCGCGGAGCTTGGCGTGCTCCTCGATGAAGCGGACGCCGGCGTTGACGAAGAAGGAGATCCGGCCGAAGACCTTGGGGAAGTCATCGTTGGCCACCTGCCCGCGAGCCTTCACCTCGTCGAGGACGGCGATGGCGGTGGAGAGGGCGTAGGCGATCTCCTGGACAGGCGTCGCCCCGGCCTCCTGCAGGTGGTAGGAGCAGACGTTGATCGGGTTCCACTTGGGGATCTCGTTGACCGTGAACGCGACCGTGTCGGCGATCAGCCGCATCGAGGGCCCGGGCGGGAAGGCGTAGGTGCCGCGCGAGAGGTACTCCTTGATGATGTCGTTCTGGGTCGTGCCCGTGAGGGCGGCGCGGTCGGTGCCGTTCTCCTCGGCGACCGTGGCGTAGAGCGCGAGCAGCCAGGCGGCGGTCGCGTTGATCGTCATCGAGGTGTTCATCTCGTCGAGCGGGATGCCGTCGAAGAGGGTGTGCATGTCGCCCTTGTGGGCGATCGAGACGCCGACCTTGCCGACCTCGCCCCGAGCCAGCTCGGCGTCCGGGTCGTAGCCGGTCTGCGTGGGCAGGTCGAAGGCGACGGAGAGGCCGGTCTGCCCCTTGGCGAGGTTCTTGCGATACAGCTCGTTGGAGCGGCGGGCGTCGGAATGCCCTGCGTAGGTACGCATTACCCACGGCCGGTCCCGCTCCGGCAGGCGGTGCTCGCTCATGGGCACATGGTACGGGCCAGTCCCGCGACGGACCGCAGTCGCACCGCTCCGTCCGTGGTTGCAAGGTGTTCTTGCAGACTCCCGGACCCTCGTGGTTACGCTCACGCTCGGATGCGCACCAGAACGAAGCTCACAGCCCTGATCGTCGCCTGCGCGGCCCTCGCGGTCGGCGCGGCCGCGCACGCGGCGCCGATCCCGGTCGCGGTCTACCAGTTCCAGACCCAGGACGACGTGAGCGCTTTCCAGAAGGTCTTCGGAGACAAGTGCAAGCGGAAGTGGGCCGGCAACCAGGCCATGTCGATCACGGTCAGGGAGGGCAACTCGTGCTGGTATCGCTCCTCCGTGGTCGCCGACTCGTCAGATCAGTACGCGGACCAGGGGATGGTCGCCACCACGACCGTCGGAGGCGGGACCAAGAAGCTGCAGAGCAAGTCCTTCGTCGGGGTGGGGGTGCGACGCAGCGACACCGCCGGCTACCTGCTCAGGGTCCTGCCGAACAAGCACAAGTGGCAGTACTTCCGGGACCCGAAGGGGTCCGCCGGGTCCAAGCTGGAGGCTTCGGGCAGCGGCAAGTTCATCAAGGTCGGCTCCAAGGCGAACACGATCGCGATCCGCGCCTTCTCGCGCGGCGGAACGACCACCAGCGTGATCGCCGCGGTCAACGGCCGGGGCGTGGTGAACGCGACCGACTCGGGCGCGGACCAGCCCGACGGACGCCAGACGGTCGTGGCCACGGGCGCCAAGGGCTCCGGCGCCGGCACCGGGATCATGGGCGTGTTCGACAACGTCACCGTCCAGGTGCCCAATCCGTTCGGTTAGCCCCAGCCGCGAACGAAAAATCCCGCGGTCGGCGGCCAATCCTCTAAATTCGGCCGGGTGGCCACGACCACGGTTGAGCGGCCCAAATCGGCGGGCCCCGAGGAGGGCCTGGGCGGGAATTGGCTCGTGATCGTCCTCAACGACGATCACAACACCTTCGATCACGTCGCCCACACGCTCTCCAGCGTGATCCCCGGCGTGAGCCTCGATCGCGGTTACAGCTTCGCCGACCGGATCCACAACAACGGGCAGGCCGCGGTCTGGACCGGGCCCCGCGAGCCGGCGGAGCTCTACTGGGAGCAGCTCAAGGAGGCGGGGCTGACGATGGCCCCGCTCGAGCAGCACTAGCGTCAATCAGGCGAGAACCGCCGCCTGTCCCGCGTCAGGCAGCGCCGAGCGGAGCTGCTTGCGGGAAGTGATCTCGAGCTTGCTGAACACCTTGCGCAGGTGCCATTCGACGGTGCGAGGGCTCAGGAACAGCTGAGCGCCGATCTCGGGATTCGTCAATCCATCCCGGGCGAGGCGGGCGATCTGCTCCTCCTGCGGGGTGAGCTCGTCCCGCGTCCCGTCGCGACGGCTGCGCACCTTCTCTCCTGTGGCGAGGAGCTCATGCCGGGCGCGTTCCGCGAACGCCTCCGACCGCATGGAGAGGAAGGCCTCGTGCGCCATGCGCAGCTGCTCGCGAGCATCGCTTCGGCGATTCTCACGGCGCAGCCACTCCCCGTAGAGCAGCCGGGCCCTGGCGAGGTCCGGAAGGAGCCGGGTCCGGCCCAGGCGCTCGATGGCCTCCGCGTAAAGGGCATCGGCCTCCTCCCCCTGGGCCAGCAGGGCACGGGCCCGAGCCTCGACCCCGAGCGCCCAGTCGCTGTCGGTGTCCTTGGTGTGCTCATGCAGTCGGGCGAGAGCCCCGGCGGCCGCATCGGTGTCCCCGGTCCTTACGGCTGCCTCGATCAGCTCGCTCAGCGACCACATGGCGACAAAGAGCTCCGGCGTGTCGTCGCTCGCTTCGGTCGCGGCGGCCTTCGCCTCGTCATAGCGGCCGAGGGAGTTCATCAGTACGGCGTTGGACCAGTGCGCGTACTGGACGGCGGTCCCCTGTCCGCCGCCGGTCGCCTCCTTGATGGTGGCGTCGATCAACTCCGAGGACTCAGCCTCCTGACCGCGGAGGGCGCCCCCTACGAGCGCGCCGTACGGGGCGACCCGCGTTCTGGTCGCCTGCGTGACCGCCTCGGCTTCGCTTACCAGCATCGTGGTCCTCCCGACGTCACCGCCCAGTGCGGTGGCCTGGCCGAGAACGTTCACGCCGACCGCGAGCACCTCGAGGGCGCCCGATTCGCGAGCGATCTGAACCTCGCGCGTCGCGATCGCGAGGCAGGTGTCGTAGTCCCAGAGAAAGACGGCGGCAGCCGTCGCCAGCCAGCCCCAGCGGAGCACCTCCTCGGTGGAGGCCTTCGGACCCGCGAAGGCCGCGGTCGCTCGCTCCAACACCGATGTCGCGGCGCGGCGCCCTTTGGTGAACACCAGCGCGAATCCGTCCAGCAGCAGGTCCGACGCATGCGGCGGGTGCTCCGGGTCAGGTGCCGTTTCCACCGCGCGTGAGACCTCGTGCAGATCCACGCCGCCCGCCAATTGGCCGGCGAACAGCGCGGCGCTCCAAGCGTCCAGATAGGTGTCGCGCGCCAGGCGGGGATCGAGCGTCTCGAACTTCTTTGCCGCCTCGAGCAGGAGTTGTGGTGCGTCGCTGCCGCGGTTCTGAGCGAACGCGACCTCGGCCTGCAGCAGGTTCAATCTGGCCCGCCCGACTTCGCCGAGCGGTCCCGCCTCGGCAGCTGCGAGCCGCCCCAGCGCTTCATCGAACGCGCCGGCCTGGAGATCGGCCTGGGCAGCGGTCAGCATGCGCTCGGCCCGGCGAGCGGGGTCGGCGGTCAGCTCCGCCGCCCGCCCCAGGAACGCTGCCGCGGCCGCCATGCCGCCGCGGGACTGTGCGCGACCCGCGGACCGCTCCAGCTCCTCCGCCACCTCCTCGTCCGGATCTCGTGTCGCGTGCGCGCGGTGCCAGGCGCGGCGATCAGGCTCGAGGTCAGCGTCGGTCACGTCCGCCAACGCCTCATGGGCAGTCCGACGGTCGAGATCCGATGCCGAGCGATAGACCGTCGACCGGACCAGGGGGTGCCGGAAGCGGACCTGAGCGCCGACATCGAGCAACTCGGCCTGCGCCGCCGGCTCGACCGCGGTGCCGGGGATCCCAAGCCGCGTCGCGGCCCGCCACATCAGGGCGGGCTCGCCGACAGGTTCCGCAGCGGCGACCAGAAGCAGCAGTTGTGTTTCATCGGGAAGCTCCTGCAGTCGCCGGAGAAAGCTCTCCTCGATCCGGCCCGACAGCGGCACCAGCTCCGGGACGCCGAATCCACCCGCCAGCTGCTTCGCCGGAAGTCCTCGGGGAAGCTCCAAGAGCGCCAGCGGATTGCCCCGCGTCTCCGCCACGATTCGATCGCGGACGCGCTCATCGAGTCGTCCAGGAATGACCGTTTCGAGCAGAGCGCGGGCATCCTCCTCGGCCAAGCCGCCGAGTACTAGCTCGGGCAGGCCGACGAGCTCGGCGTCCTGACTCGGAGAGCGGACGGCGAACACCATCGCCACCCGCTCCGCCAGAAGCCGTCGGGCGATGAACCCGAGGACCTGACGGGAGGCCTCGTCCAGCCATTGCGCGTCATCGACGAAGCAGAGGAACGGCCGTTCCTCGGCGATCTCCGCGAGCAGGGTGAGCGTCCCGAGAGCTACCAGGAAGCGATCGGGCGGAACACCGGAGGCGAGTCCGAGTGCCACCCGCAGCGCCCGCTCCTGGGGTGGCGGTAGACCGTCAAGCCCAGCGAGCATCGGGGCGCAGAGCTGGTGGAGGCCGGCGTAGGGCAGCTCCATCTCGGATTCCACCCCGGCGATCTGCGCGACCCGAAACCCCGATGCGCCGTCGACGACGGCTCGGAGCAGCGCCGACTTCCCAACGCCCGCTTCGCCTCGGACAACCAACACGGCGCTGCGGCCGCTGCGTGCGTCATTCAGGAGTTGCTCGAGCGTCTCACGCTCTCTGAGCCGGTCGCGTAACCCCCTAGCCGGCTGGGATGTCATCTCGCTGCACACCATAAAGCCAGCGGGGATCGGGGGCCAGGGAGCGGACCAGGGTGTCTGACGGGCGCGATCACCGGACGCGGCGATCAGGGTGGACCCGAATCAGCCACGTCCGCACGCAGCGAAAGGGAAACGTCATGACGACCTCGACCGACCTGCCCGTCGCCGAAGGCCCCGGCTCCGCCTCCGAGGCACCCGAGCTCCCTGAGGGGTTCACAGAGACATTCACCAGTCACTACGTGGATACCGATGATCTGCGATTGCACGCGGTCATCGGGGGCGACGGACCGCCGCTCCTGCTGATCCACGGGTGGCCCCAGACCTGGTACGCGTGGCGGATGGTGATGCCGGCGCTGGCCCGGGATTTCGAGGTCATCGCGGTGGACCAGCGGGGCATCGGGCTCTCCGACACGCCCGAGGACGGATATGACCTCGGAACTCTCGCCCAGGACATGGGCGCGCTGATGGAGGAGCTCGGCCACCAGCGGTTCGCGATCTACGGGACCGATACCGGTTTCCCGATTGCTTACGCCTTGGCCGCCGATCACCCGGAGCGCGTCGAGCGCCTGATCGTCTCCGAGGCCTTCATCCCGGGAATCTCGCCGTCACCGCCCCTGGTCCTCCCGGGGCCATACAACGCCCGGCTTTGGCATATCCCCTTCAACCGACTCGAGCCGGAGGTGAACGAGGAGCTCGTCAGGGGCAAGGAGGACGTCTACTTCGGGGCGGAGTTCGCCGGCTCCGCGGGCCACCCGCTGCCCGACTACGCCGTCGACTACTACGTCGAGGCGCTCGCCTCGAGGCCAGACGCTCTGCGCGGCAGCTTCGGCTGGTACCGGGCCATCGACGCCACCATCGAGCAGAACGAGGAGCGCAAGAACCGGCGCCTTGCGATGCCCGTCCTTGGAATGGGCGGAGCCCTGAGCGGCGGCGATATGGCAGCGGAGGCGATGAAGCTCGTAGCCGATGACGTCCAAACGGTGATTCTTCCCGACAGCGGTCACTGGGTGGCCGAGGAAGCACCCGAGGCACTGCTCGCGGCGCTAACCGAGTTCCTGGCGCCATACCGGGATGGCGCGGAGGTGTCAGCCAGTGCCTGACGCACACGAAGCCACCCATCCCGGACGTCGCTGGTACCACCTCCGGCCGGATCCCCGCCGCCGCTCCGACCTCATGGGGTTCAACTCAACCTGGTGGATGGTGCTGATCTGGGCGCTGATCATCGTCCTGATCGTCTCCCCGTGGCCCTGGTGGTGATGATGGAAGCGGCCACCGCAGTCGGGGGAGCGCGCCAGACGATGGCCGAGAACCTGACCATCGAGGCTGCCAACGGGATCACCTTCGCGTACCGGCGGTTCGGCGAGGCGGGTACCGACGTGCCACCCCTGCTCTTCCTGCAGCACTTCCGCGGCAACCTCGACAACTGGGACCCGCTCCTGGTCGACACGCTGGCGGAGCACCGGGAGGTGATCCTGCTCGACAACACGGGGGTCGGTCTCTCCTCGGGGGTGGTTCCCCGCGCCGTCACCGAGATGGCGCGGGACGCGATCTCCTTCTGCGACGCCCTCGACCTCAGCGAGATAGACCTGCTCGGCTACTCGCTCGGCGGGATGGTCGCGCAGGATCTGGCGCTGCTGCGCCCGCAGCTCGTGCGGCGGCTGGTCCTGGCCGGCACCGGTCCGCGCGGCGGCGGCCAGCTGATGCACGGCTGGGCCCCCGACGTGGCACGGGTGGCCAAGGCAGATGACAACGGGCCGGAGGAGCTCCTCTGGCTGTTCTTCGAGCACACGGAGACAAGCAAGAAGCTCGGCAGCGAATACCTCGCCCGCGCCTTCGGGGAGCGCAAGGAGGACCGCGACAAGCCGAACGGAGAACAGGTCACGGAGGCCCAGTACGACGCGATCGTCGAATGGGGCATCCCGGATCGCTCGCAGCTGAACCGCCTGGCCGGGATCCGCCAGCCGACCCTGGTCGCCAACGGCGACAACGACACCATGATCCCGACGATCAACAGCCACATCCTCGGGGAGCACCTGCCGAACGCGAGGGTGCGGATCTTCCCCGACGCCGGCCACGGATTCCTGTTCCAGTGGCCGGTGGAGTTCGCCGAGGCGGTCGCGAGCTTTCTCGACGCCTGACCAGGGAACCGACCAGGGTGTCCCACGGGCGCGAGCATCGTCTCGGGGGGTCAGGCTCTTCGCCCGGAACTCGCTGAGGAACTCATCGCCAAGGAGCAGAACATGCCCGAGCAACCGAATGTCGTCTTGATCCACGGCGCTTTTGCGGACGGATCGAGCTGGAGCGCCGTCACCGAGGACCTGCAGGCCAAGGGCTACGAGGTCGTCGCGCCCCAGCTGCCGGAGACGTCGCTCGCCGACGACGTCGCCCGGCTGCGCCAAGCGCTGGCCTGGCTGGACGGACCAACCATCGTCGCGGGGCATTCCTACGGCGGACAGGTCATCACCTCGCTCGGCGCGGACACCGGCGACGTCGCCGGCCTGGTCTACATCGCAGCCTTCGCGCTCGAGGAGGGCGAGACGATCAGCGGCGTGAACGGCAACTATCCGCCACCGCCGGCGCTGGCGAACCTAATCGTCGACGAGCAGGGCTTCGGGCGCGTGCCCGAGGACGACTTCGTCGGGCACTTCGCGTCGGATGTCGATCCCACCAAGGCAAAGGTCATGTACGCCGCGCAGCAGCCGGTTTCGATGAGCGTCTTCGGAGACGCGATGGGCACGCCCGCCTGGAAGTCGATGCCCTGCTGGTACCTGGTCTCGGTCAACGATGAGGCGATCGCGCCCGACGCTGAGCGGATGTTCGCGGAGCGAATCGGCGCCGAGACGGTCGAGGTGCCATCCAGCCACGTCGCGATGGTCTCTCACCCGGATGCGGTCGTGGAGCTGGTCGAGGCCGCAGCTCGCGCGGCAACCGGAGCACCGGCCTAGGGCGAAAGGAGAGGAGGAGCTCATGTCGGAATTCGACTACGACGTGGCGATCATCGGCTCGGGGTTCGGCGGGAGCGTTGCGGCGCTCCGTGCCGCGGAGAAGGGCTACCGGGTCGGCGTCATGGAGTCCGGCCCACGCTGGCCGGACGAGAAGATCCCGCAGAGCCAGTGGGATCTGGCGCACTTCATCTGGTTCCCCGCCGCCGAGCTCTACGGGGTTCAGAGGATCGAGTACCTCGACGATGTGCTCGTCCTCTCCGGCGCCGGTGTCGGCGGCGGCTCGCACGTCTATGCGAGCACGATGTACGTGCCGCCGAAGCAATTCTTCGACGCGAAGGAATGGGCCGGCATCACCGATTGGGCCGACGAGTTGGCGCCGTACTTCGACCAGGCCAGGCGCATGTTCGGCGTCGAGCGTTACCCGTACATGCCCACCGACGTCGACCGGGCGATCCAGCAGGTCGCGAACGACATCGGCAGGGGCGAGACCCACAACAAGGCCCCGCTGGCGGTCTACTTCGGCACCCCCGGCGTCGAGGCGGACGACCCGTACTTCGGCGGTGTCGGGCCGCGGCGCACCGGCTGCATCTCGTGCGGCAACTGCAACAACGGTTGCGGTCGCAACGCCAAGAACAAGGTGACGACGAACTACCTGTACCTGGCAGAGAAACTCGGCGCACGGGTCCATGAGCTACATGAGGTGTTCGACCTGGCGCCGCTCGACGGAGGCGGATTCGAGGTGCACGCCCGTCATCCCGGCTGGGCGCAACGCGCAGGGCACGTTCACCGCAATACGTACACCGCCGAGCAGGTCATCGTCGCCGCCCATGCGTACGGGTCGGCCAAGCTCCTCCATCACATGCAGCACAAGGGTCGACTCACCGGGCTATCGAGCGAGCTCGGGAAACGTGCGCGGACCAACTCAGAACAGCTGCTCTACATCACGCGGACCCACGAGGAGTGGAAGAAGGACCCGGAGAGGATCCACATCATGCCGGGGTCGGTCACGATTACCTCGGGCACCTGGCCGGATCCCGTGACGAGCATCGAGCCGACATATTGGGGGCTCGGCAGCAACGTCTTCGCGTTCCTCGGGACCTACCACCAGCACGGCGAGCAGAAGCATTCGTTCGAGTCCTGGCTCAAGGAGATCCTCAAGCACCCGAGCGAGGAGATCCTGCCCGCCGACCCGCGCCACTGGTCCGAGCGGTCCTTCGTAGCGCTCTGCTCGCAGACGACAGACACCTCGATTGAGCTCTACTGGCACGACGGCCTGCTCCACAGCAAGCCATCCGGAACGCCGCCGTCGGTGCACGTGCCGGCCATCGAGGACTTCGTCGACCGCGTGGCGAAGCAGCTGGGAGCCCATGAGGCGGCGCTCGCAACAGAGGTCATCAACCGCAACGCCTCTGCCCACTTCGTCGGCGGCAGCCCAATCGGCGAGACCAGCGAGAGCGGCGCGGTCGACCCCTACTTGCGCATGTTCGGCCAGCCGGGGCTCCATGTCATGGACGGCAGTGTGATGCCGGCCAACCCGGGAGTGAACCCGTCGCTCTCGATTGCGGCGCTGGTCGAGCGCGCCATGTCGCTCTGGCCGAACAAGGGCGACGAGGACATCAGACCGCCCCTGGGCTCCGGCTACGAGCGCGTCGACCCGGTCATGCCGCATCGGCCTCTGGTGCCCGCGGGTGCACCTGGCGAGCTGCGGCTCGACGCGAAGAAGTCCGACGTCATCCCCGACTACCCCTACTGAACGAGAGGAGAGGACGATGGCTGAAATCAGCGCCGACGCGTTCCGAACCGTCGGGACGGGTGACGCGATTCCGAACGGCACCGTTGTCCCGTTCTACCTCGAGGACCGCAAGCTGAGAATCTCGGTCGCGCGGGTCGACGACGACCTCTACGCGTTCGACGGCCTCTGCACCTGCGCCGACCAGGCATGTCCGCTCTCCGGTGGCCTGCTCACCGGGACGACCCTCATGTGCCAGTGCCACGGGTCCCGCTTCGACATCACCACCGGCGCGGTGGTCGACGGCCCGGCGACCAGGGCACTCAACACCTACGAGGTGCAAGAGGCCGACGGCGACATTCAGGTCCGCGCATGAACGGCGCGCCGCAGCCCGGAGCGCAGCAGGACCAGCGACAGCTGACGCTGCTCGCGCTGGGAGCCACGCTCATTCCCCTCTTCTTCGCGGCGATGTTCGCGCTCACCATCATCGGCACGTACCACAAGCCTCATCCGAACGGAATCAAGGTCGGCGTCGTCGGCCCGCCGCCGCTGACCGCGCCCCTGCGGGCCGGCATCGAGAGGCAGGCCGGCTCAGCCTTCGAGATCAGTCAGGTGACGACGGTCGGCGAGGCTGCGCACGACGTCCGCCAGCGGGATCTGAACGCGGCCTTCATTCCCTCTGCGAACCCGCGGCAGCCGGCGACGCTGATCGTCGCCAGCGCCAACGGCCGCATCGTCGCGACCGCCGCCGAGACGCTCGCCCGCGCGGTCACCTCCGCCCAAGGCGGGCAGCTTACGGTGCAGGAGGTTCGCCCTCTGGCATCGGGGGATGAGATCGGGCTCGGCGTCTTCATGTTCATCGTCGTCTGCACGATCTGCGGCTACATCACGCCCACTGTCCTCGAGACGCTCGTTCCGGGCCTGCTGCCGAACCGCCGCTACCCGATTATCGCGGCGACTTCATTCCTCGTATCCCTGTTCGTCTACCTGATCGGCGGCCTTGGCTGGGGCACGTTCACCGGCTCCTTCGGGACGATCCTCGCCTTCATCGCCGTCGGTGCCCTCTACACGTTCACCGTCGGTCTGGGCACTCGCCTGTTCCAGGTTCTTCTGGGTCCGCCGGGGATCTTCGCCTCGCTCTCGATCTTCGTCTTCCTCAACATCCCGAGCCTTGGGGCGACCTACACCCACCCGGTGCTCCCTTCGTTCTGGCAGTTCATCAACCATTTCTGGGTCGGAGCGGCGGCGGTCAACGCCGAGCGCGCGATCCTCTACTTCGGCGGACAAGGGGTCGCCGGCGACCTGCTGGTCCTGCTCGCCTGGACGGCCGTGATCGTCGCTGCGCTCCTCCTGCCGGTATCGCGAAAGCTCGAACGCCAGCGCGAACGCTCGGTCGGCGCCGGAGCCGTCGTGTCACCCGCGCGGCGCCTCGCCAGCGCATCCTGAGGTAGCGGTGGACCCTTCGGAAGCAACGATGCCTGTACTCCAGTTCCGGACTATCGACGGCCTCCGGATCCGATACGCGGACAGCGGCGGCTCGCGGGAGCCGGTGATCCTGCTCACAAGCCCGTGGCCGGAGAGCGTTTACGCCTTCGCGCCGATCTGGGCCACTCTTGCCGAGCACGCTCGTCTCTTCGCCATCGATCTGCCGGGTTTCGGCGCCTCCGACCGCCGGGACGACCTCCTGTCTCCTCGCGCAATGGGCGGGTTCCTCGCCCAGCTCATCGTTGAGGCGGAGCTTGGAAGGCCGCATATCGTCGGCCCTGACGTTGGGACCGCGGCCGCTCTCTTCGCGGCGGCGGCGCGCCCGGAGCGGATCGCAAGCGTGATCGTCGGCGAGGGAGGAGCTGCGGTTCCGCTTCAGCTCGGCGAGGCGCTCGCATCGTGGGTGCAGGACCCGGATCTCGACAAGTACCGAAGGATGGACCCCCGCGCGATCGTCAATGCGGCCGTTGACGGGATCGCGGGTGGTGTGCCCGACGAGATCCGAAACGACTATCTGGAGTGCTACGACGGCGACCGCTTCGTCGAGTCGATGCGCTACGTCCGCAGCTATCCCGAGGCGCTGCCTGTACTCGCCGAGCTCTTGCCCGAGATCACTACGCCGGTCACGATCATCAACGGCCGGCACGATCGCGTCGTCCCGCTGGCCAACGTCGAGTTTCTCGATGAGCGGCTCCCCCGGAGCCGAGTCGAGATCATCGACGCGAACCATTTCGTCTGGGAGGAGGCCCCGACCGAGTACGCCGCGATCGTCCTCGATTCGATCAGGCGCAACGGGCACCGACCAGGGGGCTGACCAGGGTGTGTCACGGGCGCGAGCGGCGGCGCGCGCGATCAGCCTTGCGACATGGACGAGCTTGTCGAAATCTCATCAAAGGAGTCCGGGCTTGCCGCATCAGCAGCAAGCTGAGGAAAGGAGCAACCGATGGAAGCGAAGACAGACTCGGATGCGGCGCTGCAGCAGGTGCCCGGGATCTCGGCCGGCGGGGAGATCGAGCTTCGCGATGGCTACGCCGAGGTCGGCGATGTGAAGCTCCACTACGTCGAGGCAGGCGAAGGACCGCTCGTCATCCTGCTGCACGGCTTCCCGGAGTTTTGGTTCGGTTGGCGGCTGCAGATCGCGCCCCTGGCCGCCGCAGGCTACCGGGTCGTTGCACCCGACACCCGTGGCTACAACCTGTCGTCGAAGCCAGAGGGTTTCGAGGCCTACGGCGTCGACAAGCTTGCCGACGACATCCGGGGTCTGATCCGCGAGCTCGGTGCCGACTCCGCGCACATCGTGGGCCACGACTGGGGCGGGACGATCGCCTGGACCGTGGCGATGAACCACCCCGAGGTGGTCGATCGACTCGCCATCCTCAATGCGGCTCATCCGCGCCGGCTTTCAGAGGGACTGCACCACCCGAGCCAGCTTCGGAAGTCCTGGTACTTCTTCTTCTTTGCGACGCCGGGTCTGCCCGAGGAGGTGGTGCACCTCAGGGACTGGCACTTTCTCCGACACTTCCTGCAGGACGCGAACCCGCCCTACACGGAGCAGGAATTCGAACGCTACGTCGAGGCCTGGTCGCAGCCAGGCGCCGCAGCCGGAATGATCAACTACTACCGGGCCTCGGTGAGACAGTCCCAGAAGGAAGCCGTGGCCAAGCTTCGCCCGCTTTCGGCTCCGACACTCGTCATCTGGGGTGAGGGCGATGCCTATCTCGGCTCGGATCTCGCCGAGCCCGACGAGGACGACGTTCCGAATCTCGACCGTGTCGAGCGTCTGCCCGATGCCTCGCACTGGGTCCACCACGACGAGGCGGACAGGGTCAACCAACTCCTCACCGACTTCTTCGAGGGTTGATCGATGGATGCCGCGCAACAGCAGGTTCCGGGGATCAACCGGGTCGACCTCCAGCAGCAAGATCTGAGTGTCCCGGGACGGGAGATGGTTCAGAACCGTGTTGAGCTCAGCCCGGAGGCACCGCCGTTCAGGCACTTCCACTACGGCGAGGAGATCATCTATGTGATCGAGGGGACGCTGGAGTACGAGATCGAGGGCGAGAAGAGGACCGTGAGCGGGGGCGAGGCTCTGACGGTTCCGAGAGAGGCCGTCCACTCGGTGAAGAACGTGGGCGACGGCGTCGGCATCGAGCTCGCCACCTACGTCGTCGAGAAGGAGAAGCCGCTGATCACACTCGCCGAGTGAGAGAGGAAGCACCCGAACCGAGTCAGGAGCGAATGATGGAAGCCACAGCCTCGACCACAGACACCGGTATTCGCCAGTTCACCGTCGAGATCGCCGAGGAGAAGCTGGCCGAGCTGCGCCGGCGCATCGACGCGACGCGACTGCCCAGCAAGGAGCTCGTCGACGATCACTCGCAGGGCGTGCAGCTGTCAACCATCGAGGAGCTGGTGCGCTACTGGGCCGCCGACTACGACCTTGCGCGGGTCGAGGCGAGGCTCAACGCGCTGCCGCAATTCGTGACCGAGATCGACGGCCTCGACATCCACTTCATCTACGTAAAGTCGGATCACGAGGGCGCGCTCCCACTGATCATCACGCACGGCTGGCCCGGATCGGTGATCGAGATGCTCGAGGTCATCGCGCCCCTGACCGACCCGACGGCGCATGGCGGAGACGCGGGCGACGCCTTCGACGTGGTGGTCCCGTCTCTCCCCGGCTACGGCTTCTCGGCCGAGCCGACCGAAGTCGGCTGGGACCCGGGCCACGTCGCGCAGGCCTGGGCGGAGCTGATGAAGCGCCTCGGTTATGACCGCTATGTCGCCCAGGGTGGCGACGTGGGTTCGGCGGTCACCGACACGATGGCGATCCTGGGAGTCGAGGGGTTGGCCGGCATCCACCTCAACTTCCTCAGGAGGCCGCCTGGTCCCGTGGCCGCCGCTGTCTTCGGTGCAGCACCCGAACCGGAGGGACTGACCGACGAGGAACGCGCCGCGTTCGTGCCGCTCAAGGCCCAGTTCATGAAGGGCTACATCGCCGAGCAGGGCCAGTCGCCGCAGACGATCGGGTACTCCCTGACGGATTCGCCCGCCGGGCTGGCGGCCTGGATCCTCGACCACGACGCCGACGCCTACGAGAAGATCACCGGCGCCTTCGTCGACGGCAAGGCGTCGGGCGGTCTCACGCGAGACCACATCCTCGACAACGTCACCCTCTACTGGCTGACGCGCACGGGAGCCTCGGCTGCGCGGATCTATTGGGAGAGCCAGCGGGCTGCCGCTGCAGCGGCAGCTGCCGGCCGGACCCCACCGGAGGTGACCCTCCCGGTCGGCGTCACGGTGTTTCCCGGCGAGATCTTCCGGGCGCCGCGCAGCTGGGCCGAGACGGTCTACCCCAACCTCATCTACTTCAACGAGGTCGAGCGGGGCGGCCACTTCGCCGCCTGGGAGGAGCCGGAGATCTTCACGAACGAGATGCGCGACGCCTTCAGGTCACTGCGCTGATGAGTGCGACGCCTCCGACCACCAAGAGATAGGAGCTACGAATGGAAGCCACAGCCTCGACGAGTACCGAGATCCGCCCCTTCACTTTCGAAGTCTCCGACGAAGAGCTCGACGACCTGCGCGGCCGGATCAAGGCGACCAGGTGGCCGGACCAGGAGGTCGATCCCTCCCAGGGCGTGCAGCTCGGGACGATCAGGGCACTGGCCGATTACTGGGCGAGCGAATACGACTGGCGCAAGTTCGAGGAGCGCTTCGCAGCGCTTCCGCACTTCATCACCGAGATCGACGGGGTCGACATCCACTTCATCCACGTCCGCTCCGAGCGTGAGGACGCCCTGCCACTCATCGTCACGCATGGCTGGCCGGGCTCGACCGTCGAGCAGCTCAAGATCATCGATCCGCTCACCAAGCCGACGGAGCATGGTGCGGACGCGGTCGACGCCTTTCATCTCGTCATCCCCTCACTGCCCGGCCACGGTTTCTCGGGAAACCCGACCGAGACCGGCTGGGACCCGATCCGCATCGCGAAGGCCTGGGCCGTCCTCATGGAGCGCCTCGGCTACGACCGCTATGTCGCCCAGGGCGGCGACTGGGGCAACGCCGTCACTGAGCAGCTGGCCCTGCTAAAGCCCGACGGGCTGCTCGGCATTCACACCAACATGCCGGCGACGCTCTCACCGGAGATCTCTCGGGGCGTCCAGTCGGGCGCACCGGCGCCCACGGGTCTGTCGGCCGACGAGCAGAAGGCCTACGAGATCCTGGTCCACTTCTTCGCGACCGGTACCGGCTACGCGGGGGAGATGGGCAACCGACCGCAGACGCTCTACGGCATCGTGGACTCGCCGATCGGGCTGGCGGCCTGGATGCTCGATCACGACGAAGCCAGCTACCAGCTGATTGCGCGAGCCTTCACCGGGAATCCCGGCGGGCTCTCGCGCGACGACGTGCTGGACAACGTCACCCACTACTGGCTGACGAACTCGGGCATCTCCTCGGCGCGCCTCTACTGGGAGAGCAAGCTGGGCTTCTTCGACGTCAAGGGCGTCGAGATCCCGGTCGGCGTGACCGTCTTCCCGGACGAGCTCTACCCGGCTCCCCGGAGCTGGGCGGAGGAGGCGTATCCCAAGCTCATCCACTACGGAGTGGCTGAGGAGGGCGGGCACTTCGCCGCCTGGGAGCAACCGCAGACGCTCGCGGAGGAGCTGCGGGCGACATTCAGGTCGCTGCGTTGATCGGCGCGAACACGCCCCGGAAAGGAGCAACTCATGTCTGATGCGACCAACACCACCGGCTCTCCGACCGTCGTCCTCGTGCACGGAGCATTCGCCGACGCCTCGAGCTGGAACGGCGTGATCGAGCGGCTGCAAGCCGAGGGGGTGCAGGTCAAGGCACCACCGAACCCGCTGCGCGGCATCGCGAGTGACTCCGCCTACATCGCCGGTGTGTTCGACGAGACGCCGGGGCCGATCCTCGCGGTCGGTCACTCATACGGCGGCGCGGTGATCTCGAACGCCGCGAAGCAGGCCAAGAACGTCGTCGGCCTCGTCTTCGTCGCCGCCTTCGCCCCGGACGAGGGAGAGCGTCTGGGTGAGGTGGAGGACGGCTCGAAGGACAGCGTCCTCAACAGTGCGCTCGTACCCCAGCACTACCCCTCATCGAACGGCGGTGAGCCGGCCGTGGAGTTCGCGATCGATCCGGCGAAGTTCCGCGACGCCTTCGCGGCCGACCTATCGACCGAGCAGACGGCGTTGATGGCCGCCACACAGCGCCCCGTTGCCGAGACTGCGTTCTCAGAGCAGTCGGGCGCACCCGCCTGGAGGGACCTGCCCTCCTGGGCGGTGGTCGCCACGGGCGACAGGGCGGCCGGGACCGACGTGATCCGGTCGGAGGCGGAGCGGGCCGGCGCGACCATCACAGAGGTCGACGGCTCGCACGTGATCATGGTCTCGCAGCCCCAGGCCGTTACCGACGTGATCATGGAGGCTCTTGCCACGGTCGGCTAGGCGCTGTGGATACCTCCGCGCCTGGGACGAGCGGGTATCCCGATCGCGGTACTTGACTTAATCCCCACCGGATAAATAGGTTGAGGTCGGCGCGTCGGCGCCGGGTAGGTGGTCGGCTGCGCACAAACGCGGGCCTGGATCGGCCCCGCAACTCCCACGTTAGGAGCCCGCATGGAAGCTTCAGCCTCGACCTCAGCGGCCGCCGCCGATCAGGCGAAGGCCGAGAAGGGCGCAATCCGTCCCTTTGACGTAGAGATTCCGGAAGGGGATCTGGAGAACCTCCGCCGCCGCATCGCCGGGACGCGGTGGCCGAGCAAGGAGCTCGTCGACGACCGCGAACAGGGCGTGCAGCTGGCGACGTTGCGGGAGCTCGCGCGCTACTGGACGGTCGACTACGACTGGCGCAAGGCCGAGGCGAAGCTCAACGCGCTGCCGCAGTTCACAACAGAGATCGACGGGGTCGAGATCCACTTCATCCACGTGCGTTCCAAGCACGAGGACGCGCTGCCGCTGGTGATGACGCACGGCTGGCCTGGCTCGGTCATCGAGCTGCTCGAGACGATCGGCCCGCTCACCGATCCGACCGCGCACGGCGGGCAAGCGGAGGACGCATTCCACCTGGTGCTGCCCTCCCTGCCCGGCTACGGGTTCTCCGCCGAGCCCGCTGAGCTCGGCTGGAACGTCGGCCGCGTCGCGCAGGCCTGGACGGAGCTGATGCGACGCCTGGGTTACGACCGCTACGTCGCCCAGGGGGGCGATGTCGGCGCCGCCGTCACCGACACGCTGGGTCGCCAGGCGCCAGAGGGGCTGCTCGGCATCCACATGAACCTGCTCGTCACGGTGCTGGCCGGTCCCCCGCCGGCTGAATCCGAGGAGGAACGGGCGGCGGCGGAGCAGCTCGCCACGTTCCGGGAGAGCGGCTTCGGCTACTTCCTGGAGATGGCCACCCGGCCGCAGACGATCGGTTATGCCCAGCTGGATTCACCCGTCGCCCTGGCAGCCTGGCTGCTCGACCACGACACGGACAGCTACTACAAGATCTCTCGGGCCTTCGTCGACGGCGAGCCCGCGGGGAATCTCACCCGGGAGCACATTGCCGACAACATCACGCTCTACTGGCTCACGGGCACAGGCGCCTCAGCGGCCCGGTCGTACTGGGAGGACGGACGGCTCCGAGCCGAAGCTATGGCGACCGGTCAGGCTCCTCCGGATGTCTCGCTCCCGGTCGGCTTCACCGCCTTCCCGGGCGAGATCTGGAGGACTCCGCGGAGCTGGGTCGAGAACTCCTACCCGAACGTCACCTACTTCAATGAGGTCGATCGGGGCGGCCACTTCGCCGCGTGGGAGGAACCGGAGCTCTTCTCCGAGGAGGTCCGGGCCGCGTTCAAGTCACTGCGCTGAACCGGGTGTCTGAGGCCACTGACCCCAGAGGATCGGCCGACCTACCCGTCGAGGGTCAGCTCCCGGAGCTCGACGGCGCGAACGCGTGGCTCAACACGGAGCCGCTGACGCCCGCCGGGCTCCGGGGCAAGGTGGTCCTGACGGAGTTCTGCACCTTCAGCTGCGTCAACTGGCTGCGCACGCTGCCCTATGTGAGGGCCTGGGCCGAGAAGTACCGGGATCACGGGCTGGTCGTGATCGGGGCTCATACGCCCGAGTTCCAGTTCGAGCATGACGTCGAGAAGATCCGGCCCGCCCTCGAGGCGATGAGTGTCGACTTTCCGATTGCGGTCGACAACGACTACGCGGTCTGGCGAGCCTTCGACAACAACTACTGGCCCGCCCTCTACTTCGCGGACGCCGAAGGGCGGATCCGGCACCACCGTTTCGGCGAGGAGGACTACGAGCGGTCGGAGAGGGTCATCCAGCAGCTGCTCGCTGATGCCGGAGGCGAGGGGTTCGGTGAGGACCTCGTCTCGGTCGCGCCGGATGGCGTGGAGCTCGCCGCGGACTGGGACACCCTGGGATCGCCCGAGACATATGTCGGCTACGAGCGCGCGTCCGGCTTTGCGTCCACTGGGGGTCTCGTACCTGACCGCGGTCACTCCTACGAGGCGCCCTCAGAGCTCGACCTCAACCAATGGGCTCTCTCAGGGGAATGGACGGTGGGTGACCAGCCGACCGAGTTGAACGAGGCCGGGGGCCGCATAACGCATCGCTTCCACGCCCGGGACGTGAACCTGGTGATGGGCGCCCGCGGCGGCGAGGGGTCCGTGCGGTTCGAGGTGCGGATCGACGGCGAGCCCCCCGGTGAGGCGGGCGGGCTCGATGTCGACGAGGACGGCAAGGGCACGGTCGCCGAGGAGCGGCTCTATCAGCTGGTCCGCCAGCCCGGTAGCGACTCGGACCGGACCTTCGAGATCGCGTTCGACGATTCCGGAGTACAGGCGTACGTGTTCACCTTCGGCTAGCCGCCAGCCGCGGCCAGCAGCGAGAGTTCGCTCCCCGGAGGGCCGACCAGGCTGAGCCCAACGGGGTGCCCGACCTGGAGGAGGGGGATCGAGATAGCCGGGGCGCCGGCGAGGGTCGCGATCGAGGTGAGCTGGCCGGCGGAGAGGCGCGCCCTCTCCCGCTCGTCGGCGGCGGCCTCGCGGCCAGGGGCGGCGTGCCGGTCGTGGGCAGGACGAGGGCCTCGTCCGGGCTGAGCCCTGCGACGGCGGCGCCCACGGCGCGCGCGACGGGCTCCGCGGTCGCGACGTCGTTCGGCCCGAAGCCCGCGGCCCGTTCGAGCCGGGCGGCGATGTCCGGCCCGAGCGAGGGGCTGGCGCTCTCGACCCAGTCGCCGTAGTTGCGCCAGACCTCGACGCCCTGGAGGACGTTGAAGGCCGCCATTCCTTCCTCGGCCGTGGGTGCATCGTCGAAGAGCGTCGTCTCCGAGAGCTCTGCGCCCAGCCGACCCGCCAGGTCGCTCGAGCCCGCCCGCGCGGCCTGGGCCACCTCGTCCTCGGCGGCGGAGAGGAGGGCCGGCGAAATCAGGAGGCGGGATGGGGGAGAGGCGGTGTCGGCGTCCGCTCCGAGGAGCACTTCCGCGGCGCGGAGCAGGTGGCCGGGGTCGGCGGCGAGGAGGCCGACGGTGTCGAAGCTCTGCGCGAGGGGCATGACCCCGTGGGTGGGGATCCGGTCGTGCGTCGGGCGGAAGCCGTAAACGCCGCAGTAGGAGGCGGGCACCCGGATGGAGCCGAGGGTGTCGGTGCCGAGGCCGAGCTCGCAGAGCCCCCCGGCGACCGCCGAGGCCGGGCCGCTCGTCGACCCGCCCGGATCCCGATCGCGTGCCGCCGGGTTCGTGGGCATCCCGAAGTGCACGTTGTCGCCGCTCAGGCTGAAGGCGAGCTCGGCGCACTGCCCCTTGCCGGCGAGCGAGGCCCCAGCCCCGGTGAGGGCGCTGACCGCGGTCGCATTCGCATTTGCGGGCGCGCGTGCCGCGGCCCAGTCCGGGTTGCCCCCGCCCGTGACGGAGCCCTCGACGTCGATGACGTCCTTGACGCTGACCCTGAGGCCGGCGATCGGTCCCTCACCGGGTCCCGCCTCCCCCGGCTCCCAGCCGGGGACCAGCGCGCCGAAGGGGTCGTTGCTCACCCCCTAGTTCTATTTCTTGGGCGCGTCCTGGACGAGGGTGTTGTTGCCCGACCCGCCCTTCAGGCGATCCTTGGCAGGACCTCCGATCAGCCGATCCGGTCCCGGGCCGCCGAACAGGCGGTCGATTCCAGGGCCTCCACCGATCAGATCGGCGCCCGCTGCGCCGCGGAGCAGGTCGTCGCCGCTGTTGCCACTGAGCAGATCGTCGTCGCTGCCCGCGTTGAGCTTGTCGTTGCCGGCGTTGCCGATCAGGATGTCGCGGCCGCCGAAGCTCGTCACCTGGTCGTTCCCGCTGCCGCCGGTGACCTGGTCTCGGAGGATCCCGCCGCGCGCGTGGTCGTCGCCGCGGCCACCGAGAACGAGGTTGAAGCAGGTGGTCCCGCCGATGTAGCGGTCGTCGCCGGAGCCGAGCGCCGCGCCGCAGCCCGTTCCATGACCGAAGCCGCTCGGGAGGTCGCGCTGGCCGAAGCCTTCCCCGCTGCCGACCCCGGAGAGATCGACGCGGTCGTTGCCGTCACCGGTCAGCGCATCGACCTCGGAGATGCGGGAGCACGCGACCGGCCCAGTGCGGGGGTTCTTGCCGTTCACCTTCACCAGGCCCGCCCGGCAGACCACCCGTGCCCGATCCTGCTTCTTGCCGCCCTTGACTACGAGGAGCGAGCCGCTGACCGTCGACCGGACCTTGGCCTGAGCCGCGCTCGCGGGGACGGCAACGGCCGCGGCGACTAGGGCCACGGGCAGGATCAGGCGCAGCGATGGGCGACGGGTGGGCACGGGCAATGCAGGAACACCCCGGACGGTGGGAAGTAGCTGGGCGCCTATTCGCCCGCGATCAGCGTGTGCCAGACGGGCAGGATCGGCTTCGCGTAGTAGTTGACGGCCTCCTCGCGTAGCGCCGCGACCTCGTCGGAGTACCAGTACCGCTCCCAGTCGGCATGCCTGTCCCAGATCGATGCCTGGCGGAAGTGCAACGGGTCCTCCTCGTTGCGGGTCAGCGACCAGCCCTTGGCGCCGAAGGCCATGACACGGGCGGCGGCGGGCTCCCAGATCTCGTACCAGCGCTCGGCGCGGAAGGGGGTGACGTGCCACTCGATGTAGACGATCTCGAGCCGGCCGTTGTCCGCCACTACGCCCCCCTCACCCGACTACGGTC
Organism: Actinomycetota bacterium; assembly: GCA_046732465.1. Taxonomy (GTDB): domain Bacteria; phylum Actinomycetota; class Thermoleophilia; order Solirubrobacterales; family 70-9; genus DASUPK01. The sequence goes on along the minus strand of JBKPND010000006.1, from coordinate 1,209 downwards.
GGCGCTCACGCGCCGACCTCCGCCCGGATCGCGCCCGGGCCCTCCTCGGTCTTGCCCTCCTCCTCGTCGGTGGCCCCGACCAGGATGGAGATCTTGCCCAGGTGCTTGTTCTCGTGGAGGAGCTGGTGGGCCTCGGCGACGCCGTCGAAGCCCATCACCCGCCAGAGGACCGGCTGGATCTTGCCCTCGGCCATCAGCTCGTTTGCGCGCCAGCATTCGTACGCGTTGGCGAAGTGCGAGCCGATGATCTGCTTCTGGCGCATCCACAGGTAGCGGACGTCGAAATCGAGGTTGTAGCCCGAGGTTGCCCCGCAGATCACGACCTTGCCGAACGGCTTGACGACCAGGACCGAGGTCGGGAAGGTCGCCTGGCCCACGTGCTCGAAGACGATGTCGGGGGAGTCGCCGAGAATCTCCTTGACCTTCTTGGCGAAGGCGCGTGATTCCTTGAAGCGGCCCTTCTCGGCCTCCTTGTCGGCCAGGTTCTCGGCAGTCCGCATCATCCCGGCGAACTCGTTGCGGTTGATGTAGTCCACCGCGCCGAGCCGCTTGACCAGTTCGCCCTTGTCGTCGGACGAGACCACGCCCACGGCGTTGGCCCCAGACGCGGCGCAGAGCTGCGTCGCGAACACGCCGAGGCCGCCCGCGGCGCCCCAGATCAGCACGTTGTGCCCGGCCTGCAGCTTGCACTGGTCGATCAGCATCCGGTAGGCCGTGAAGTAGGTGAGGCCGTAGGCGGACGACTCGGCCCAGGAGAGGTTCTGGGGGCGGGGCAGCAGCTGCTGCGCCTGCACCTTGGTGAACTGGGCGAACGATCCCCAGGTCGTTTCGTAGCCCCAGATCTCCTGGCTGGGGGCGGCGAGCGGGTCGAGACCGTGGACCTCGACATCCTCGTAGGAGGCCTGGTTGCAGTGGATCACGACCTCGTCGCCGGGCTTCCACTTGGTGACCCCCTCCCCGACCTTCCAGACGATCCCGGAGGCGTCCGAGCCGCCGATGTGGTGCCCCCACTGCTCGTGGTCGCCGTAGCCGAAGACCGAGACGGGCTTGCCCAGTGCGGCCCAGACGTTGTTGAAGTTGACGCCGGCCGCCATGACGCGGACGATCACCTCGAAGGCGCCGGGCTCCGGGACTTCGATCTCCTCGACCTGGAAGGCGTCCTTGGGCTCGCCCTCGCGCTCCGGGCGGATCACCCAGGCGGCCATCTTC
>JBKPND010000005.1:0-5980 GCA_046732465.1 Actinomycetota bacterium | reverse complement strand
GCCGGTCCATGGACACTTCCTGGGTAACCTCGCTGGCCCGTTCGTCGTTGCCGGCGCCGGGACCGCGTTCGCGTTCATCCCGATCTCGATCGCCGCGCTCGCCGGCGTCGATGAGGACCAAGCCGGGCTCGCGTCCGGGCTACTGAACACCTCGCAGCAGCTTGGCGGAGCGATCGGGATCGCGATCGCATCGAGCGTGGCCGCGAGCCACACCCAGGCGCTGGTGCACGCTGGCCACCCCGCACCGGAGGCGCTCACCGGCGGCTTCCAGTCCGCATTCTGGGTGCTCGGTGCGATCGCGCTGCTCGCCCTTCCGGCGATCTTCGCGCTCGTCCGGCGCGAGGAGCTCTCCGACGCTGTGACCAAGACCACGATCCGGGAGCCGCAGGCCGCGCCAGCCGACACGAACTAAGGAGACACGCCATGAGCGACATCTCCAACAAGACGAACGACACAGGAGGAGCACCGCAATGCGCAAGCTGATCGAGTCCACCCTCGTCTCCCTCGACGGCGTCATCGAATCACCAGAACAGTGGGCGATCTTCGACGAGGAGGCCACCCAGAGGTCCATGCAGGAGCTGGACAAGTACGACGCCTTCGTCATGGGTCGCGTCACCTATGAGCGGTTCCGCGAGAACTGGGGCGCCGGCGGCAACCCCTACATCGACCGGATCAGCGCGATGCCCAAGTACGTCGCCTCGCGATCGCTCACCGAAGTGACCTGGAACGCCACCCTCCTCGGGTCTGACGTCGTCGCCGCCATCGAGGAGCTGAAGGCCCAACCTGGGAAGGACCTGATCAAGTACGGCACCAGCCGCCTGGACACAACCCTCTTGAGCGCCGGGCTGGTCGATGAACTCCGCGTCTGGATCATGCCCGTCGTCGTCGGCAGCGGCCAGCGCATTTTCGAGGACGTCGAGACGTCGTCGCTCAAACTGACTCTCACCGACGTCCGCAAGCTGCGGAACGGCTCGGTCGTCCTCACCTACATACCCGGCTAGAGAGAAACCCCTTCCAGCTGCGCTAGCCCTCCACCAACGGCCGGAGCTCGATGGCCCCGCCGACCCGTCCCGCCGGGATCCGCGCCGCCAGCGCGATCGCCTCGTCGAGGTTGTCCACCTCGAACTCGCAGAAGCCGCCGAACACCTCCTTGGCGTCCGCGAACGGACCATCGGTGGTCAGCGTCTGGCCATCGCGGACTCGCACGGTCGTGGCCGTCTCCGCCGGCTGCAACCGGGCGCCGTTCAGGAACCGTGATTTTTTGGAAAGCGCCATGTACTCCGCGAACATGGCCTCGTACTGCCCGTCGGGGAGCGCCTCGAGCGATCCGGGTATCTCGTAGATCAGCACGGCGTACTTCATCCCCACTGACCCTAGGAGCTTTGCCGGGCGGATGCTGGGGCTTTGCCCTGATCGCCCATCGTCGGGATTGAGGCGGAGCGCTCCCATGCCGATCCCTGATGCCGCATCAACGCCGCCACCGTGGCCACGGCTGCTATGCCTCCCGCGACGAGCGCAGCCGCTAGAGAGTGATCAGAAATGATGGCGGCGAGCAGCCCGACGGCCGAGCCCGCAAGTACGGCAGTGATGACCGCGACCATGCCCGCGACCGTTCGGTATGCCTGCCAGCGTCCGCCCCACAACCTCGGCACCACCAGCTCGAGCCGGTCCTGTTCGGGGACGCTGAGATATGGGGTCAACTCGGGCGCCTCGTCGAAGTAATAGCGCCGCAGCTGCGCGATCCGCCGCGCGTAACCGAGATCCTCGATCCCCGACTGCAGCGTTCGCTCGAACGTCACTAGCCCGGTGAACGTGAGCGTCGGAAGCAGAATGAGACCAAAAGCGTAGAAGGCTGTGCCCACGCGAGTAGCTGTTGCGATCAGTCCCAAGGCGATCAAACTGCCCGAGACGGCCATAAGGAACATCGTCGCTCGCCCGTTCGACTCCGCGATTGTGGACGCCCGAGCACCCTGGAGCGTGAAATGTTCGGTCGTCGCGAATGTCACCGCCGCTGGGCGCGGGGCGGCGGCTGGCTCGCCAACATCGCTATCAAGCCGCGGGCGGCGGTCCTCCCCTTCCTCGCTACTGGTGTCCTCCGCCAATCAGCCGGCCCCTTTCAGTTCGCAAGTAGAGCCTGGCAAGTCGTGAAGCTAGTGGAATTCGCCACGCAGGGCCGCGGCGCCTGCTCTGAGTCGGCGACTAGCGAAAAAGGGCCTCACGCGCCTTCATGGCAGGGCGAGTGCTGTGCCTTCGGCGGTGGTGTGGAGTTGGGCGGCGTCTTCGCTGGGCGACGAGCCGAACTGGCGCCGGTAGTCGCGGCTGAATTGCGATGGGCTCCCGTAGCCAACGCTATATGCGACGCCGGTGATTTCGGCCGGGTGGATTGCCAACGCGAGCCGCGCCTCCTGCAGCCGGATCTGTTTCTGGAACTGGATTGGGCTCATTGCCGTGACTGCCTGGAAATGGCGGTAGAAGGCGGATGCGCTCATCCCGGACATCTGCGCCAAGTCGTCGACGCGGAACGCTTGCGTGTAGTGGTCGCGGATCCATCGCACCGCCCGTCCGATGTAGGTGAGTGTGCTGTCGGCGAGACCGAATTGACGAACGAGGGTGCCCTGCTCGCCAGTCATCAGCCGCCAGAGGATCTCCCGCTTGATGAGAGGTGCAAGGGTTCTGATGTCCTGTGGCCGGTCGAGCAGGCGCACCAGCCGGCTGACCGCATCGAGGAGCTCCGGGGACGCGTCGCTAACGGCGATGCCGCGGGGCGTGTGACCTGTTCCCCGTGGGATCGCTTCCGGTTCGGCTGCGAGCAGCAGCTCGGCGGTGACAGCCGGCTCGAGGATCAGCCCGAAACCCAATGCCGGTGATCGCGCGCTTGCCTCGGTCCAGTGACCGGTGACCGGCAGGTCCACCGATGCAACGAGATACTGGCCTGCCCGGTACTCGTAGACGGCCTCGCCCAATGCGAGGCGTTTCGCACCCTGGGCGATGAGGGCGAGGACGGTGCCGGACATCGACGGCGATGGCGACGTCGGCGCGTCGACCTTGGAGATGAAGACGCCGTCGATGGCTGTCGTCATATCCGACCGCGCGTGGCGGCCCAGATCCATCTGAAGCTCGCTGAGGTGCATTGCCGGATTTAACCATTCGCGCAGCGGTGGGCGCTGCGACGATCACGCCCCTCTAGGTAGGATCGTGCAAGAACTGAAGAGAGACGCGATAGCGGTAACGGTCGGTTTGCGGTGCCATTGCATGGTCGTATTCCCACGGAGTGCAGAATCGCTCCACGAACGAAAGGAAGATCATGCAGGTCGCAATCGTCACCGGCGGGAGTTCCGGCATCGGCGCAAGCGCTGCGAAGCAGATCGCGAAGGGGTCGGTGGGGATCATCCTGACCTTCAACACAAACGAAGCCGGAGCACGCGAGACCGTCAGAGCGATCGAGCGCGATGACGGAACAGCTGTAGCGCTGCCGCTGGACGTCGGCCGCAGCGAGACGTTCCCGAGATTCCGCGAGGCCGTCGTTGCCGCGCTTCGCGACAACTGGAATCGCGAAACGTTCGACTTTCTCGTCAACAACGCGGGCTTCGGTCAGATGTCGATGTTCGAGGACACGTCCGAAGAGCTATTCGACAGGTTCATGCGCGTGTTGCTCAAGGGCCCGTACTTCCTGACCCAGACACTGCTGCCTCTGCTGGCCGATGGTGGCGCGATCGTCAATACGACGAGCAACTCGGCGCTTGCATCGGGACTCGAGCCCGGCTATTCCGCCTACGCCTCGATGAAGGGCGGCCTGATCGTGCTGACCCGCTACTTGGCGAAGGAGCTGAGCCAGCGTCGGATCCGCGTCAACTCCGTCGCACCCGGTTCCACCCGGACTCGGATCGCAGACAACGCCTTCGAGCGCCATCCTGAGGTGATCCCCGCCCTTGCCGCAAAGACGGCGCTGGGACGGCTGGGCGAACCCGACGACATCGGCATGGCGATCGCCGCGCTGCTCTCCGAGGAGGGACGCTGGGTCACCGCGCAGACCATCGAGGTCGACGGCGGGTACAACCTGTAGCGCCTGACGCCCGGTCGGGCCACGGGCGGTCGGCGGTGGACACCCGGACTCCAGTAGCGGAAGAACCGCGATACAGCTCCCCCGCACGCGACCTCCCACGACCGATGAGTTCTCGTCTCATGATCGGTCAGTAGCGGCAGGCAAACTGCAGAAGGAAGGGGAACCCGATGGCAAGCGATCTGAAGCCATGCTGATCTTCTCGATGGGCGTCTCGGTGGACGGCTTCATCAACGACCGCGAGGGCGGGTTCGCGTGGACGGTCCCAAGCGACGAGCTGTTTCGTTTCCACACTGCGCAGGTGCGCGAGCTCGGCGGCTATCTGTGCGGGCGCAGGCTCTACGAGACGATGCTGCCGTGGGAGACGGATCCGTCGATGCGCGAGGACGAGCTCAGAGCCGAGTTCGCCGACATTTGGTGCGGGATCCCGAAGGTAGTCTTCAGCCGCACGCTGGACAGCGTCCAGGGCAACGCCCGGCTCGCCGAGGCGTCGTTGGCTGAGGAGGCCGCCGCAGCGCTGAACGCGACCGACAAGGATGTCGCGATCGGCGGCGCCGGGCTGGCCGCGGCGGCTGTCGAGCTCGGCCTCGTCGACGAGCTGCGCATCTTCCGCCACCCGATCGTCGTCGGTGGCGGCACGCCGTTCCTGCCGCCTGTCACCGAAGACGTTCCGCTCGACCTGATCGAGACCAGGACGTTCGACTCGCCCGTGATCTACGAGCGCTACGGGCGCGTCCGCGATAACTCGGAGTGAGACGGATCCTTAGGATTGCGGCCGTGCCGTTCACGCTCAGGAACCTGAAGGAGGACCTCGAGGATCTCGGCTCCAACTTCGACGGCGCGCCGGACCTGGAGTTCCGCGCCGCGACCAAGGCGCTCGAGCTCGAGCAATCCGGCCTGAGCTATCAGCGCGTCCCGGCCGGCTATCGATTTCCGTACGGCCATACGCACGAGACGCAGGAGGAGGTCTACGTAGTCGTACGCGGTAGCGGGCGGATGAAGCTCGACGACGAGATCGTCGATCTAAAAGAGTGGGATGCCGTGCGCGTCCCGCCTGGGACGTGGCGAGGCTACGAGGCCGGGCCGGAGGGCCTCGAGATCCTCGTGATCGGCGCGCCCAATCTGGGCGAGTCTCCGCGCGAAGACGTCGAGGGCCGGCGCGATTGGTGGGCTGACTAGCGCCACGTAAGCCGATTAGAGTTCCTCGACAGCGTGGGGCACGGACGTTCCACGCACAGACTTCCTAGCGGAGGAGGAACCAGATGCTCCTTGCAGACTTCACGTTTGGTCAGGCGCTCCTGACCGTGCTCGAGGTCTTTCTCTTCGCGGCGTGGCTGATGATCCTGTTCGTGATCATCGGCGACCTCTTCCGCGATCACCAGATATCCGGATGGGGGAAGGCCGCCTGGGTCATCTTCTTGATCTTCGTCCCGTTTCTCGCGGCGCTGATCTACCTGATCGCTAGGGGCGACGGCATGCGCGAGCGGGCGCTGGCCCAGCAGCAGGAGCAGCAGAAGCAGCTCGACACCTACATCCGCCAGACAGCCGGCTCAGGTGGCGGCGGGGGTTCGGCTGCGGATGAGCTCACCAAGCTCGCTCAGCTGCACGACCAGAACAAGCTCTCGGACGAGGAGTTCGAGCGGGCCAAGGCCAAGATCGTCGGCTAGCCGGCTTCGTCGGCTGGCCGCTCGGCGTGGGGCCTCACCTCAAGGCCGGTCTCGGCCAGCCACTTTCTGAGCGCGTCGTGCATCGCCCTCACGCCGACGATGGGTTGCCCGGGTTCGCTCCACGCGCTTGGGATGAGCGCAAAGGGCCGGCTCTGCCAGCCGCCAAGCCCTCCGTGTGACCCCATGAACTCCTCGAACGGCGCGACCTCATTCGCGTCTGGGTCGTACATGCAGTTGACGAGGATGTCTGGGC
>JBKPND010000004.1:0-10950 GCA_046732465.1 Actinomycetota bacterium | reverse complement strand
GGGCACCGCGCGTCAGCGGCGGGACCGACGCGGTTCCGGCCGTCGAGACGGTGATCGTGTCGTCACGATCTCGGGCGTCGATTACGAAGCTCCCCACGAACGCCTGCCTGCACATCCCGACGCCGTTGATCAGCTCGCAGGGCCCGCCCCCGACGGTGATCGGGTTCGCATCGGCGTCCTTGAAGCTGTAGACGCGGACGGTCCCGCCGAGGATCGTGTCGACGCCGACCTGGACGTCGTTCCTCTCACCCTGGCCTGCGACGTAAAAAATGATCCCGTTTGCTTCGGTGAGGGTTGCGGCGTGCGCACCGGCCGCGCCGAAGAGCATCGTCCCCATCGCCGTCAGAGCTATCGCGATCCTTCGCATCGAGCCCCCTGTGTTGGAGTCCATTCCAGAGCGGGAGAATTCTGTCACTTTCCGGCAAGAAACTCCTCGAAATTGGGGTGGGTGCAGGAATCCGCCCAGTAATCAGTAGGTCCCGCCGAGCTTGCTGTGGTCCCAGCTCGCCACCCGCGTGGGGTGGAAGCGGATCGCGACGCGCTTCGGCGCCTGGGCGCGGAGCCCGGCGGCGGCGTCGCCCTCGACCGACTCGATCCCCTCGCTGTAGCGAACCGTCATCTCCTTGGCGTAGTCGACGATCCGGTCGAGGTCGCGGATGATCTCCGCCTCGGCCTCGATCTGAACGCCGCGCAGCTCGGTGTACTCGAGGCCGGTCTCGATCAGCAGCGTCGCGCGCGGGTCGCGCTCGAGGTTCTTCACCTTCTGCGACTTCGCGTAGGTCCAGATCCAGATCTCGCCGTCGCGGGGGACGTACCAGAGCGGCATCACGTGGGGCCAACCGCGGGGGCCGAGCGACGAGACGACCACGATCCGCTCGTTCTCGATCAGCTCACGCTGTTCGGAGTCGCTGAGCTTGATCTGGTCCCGCCGGGACGGCATCAGCCGGGGTTGACGGCGGGGGTGAGCACGAGCGTCTCGAAGGGCCCCTCGCCCGCCATCGCCTGCATCGTCCCGGCCTCCCAACGCGGCTGCAGATCGTCGTAGTGGCTGCTCCAGGCGTGCCCGGACTGTCCCGTGAACGCCTGCCACTGGGAGCGCTCCGGCGCCGAGGGATCCGCCACCATCCGCCAGCTCGGCGCCCAGATCGCGTGGTAGGGATCGGTCGGGTTGTAGGCGATCTGCGCCACGGTCTCCTGGGCGCCGCCGGGATGGAGGGTCCGGTTGAAGACCCACTCCGCGACCGGATGGCCCGCCCCGAGCGCGTGGGGGAACTCCAGCGAGTGCACCTGCCCCCACCGCCACTGCTCCGGATCGGGGCCGAGGCGCTCCTCGAGGTCGTCGAGGGCGCCGCGCAGCGCCTCCAGCGCGAGGTCGTCCCAGGAGCCGCCGATCAGCTCCTCGTCTGCCTCCTCCCACAGCGCCAGCAGGTGGGAGTGCCAGCGCCACGGGGAGGTGACATGGGCGATGAAGCCGTTGTCGGCGCGATCCAGGTAGCGCTCGGCGAGGTCCCGATCCCCGATCGCCGCCCGGGTGAACTCGCGGGCCAGGCGAAGCAGGAAGGCCTGATAGATCGTGCCGGCGACGGTCCGCGGGCCGAGGGTCCGGTCCCAGCTCTTGAGGCGCTCGATCGCCCTGACCTCCCGCTGGCTGCTCGGCTGCAGGCGGGCCAGGCGATGGACGACCTCGTCGCCCGGGATCGAGTAGAGGTCGGTCTGCATACGGCGGAAGTCATCCAGGTCGTGCTGCTCGCGCTCGGTGAGCAGCTGCTCGATGCGCGCGGCCCGATAGCCGTCCAGCCAGTCGCTCGTGATGTGGTGCGGATACGCGGAGTCGACGACCTTGTTGTTCGCCGTGACGAGGTAGCCCTCGTCGGGATCTACCAGCTCGGGCAGCTCCTCGTAGGGGATCCAGCCCTCCCACTCGAACTCGCCGGTCCAGCCCGGCTTCGGCAGGTCGGGGCAGTCTCCCTTCCGCATCGGGATCCGGCCGACCATCTTGTAGCCGACCGATCCATGCCGATCCGCCCAGACGAGGTTCGACACCGGCATGGTCAGGTCGCGGAGCATCTCCACCAGCTCCGGCCCGCTTCTCGGCTCCAGCACGCCGAGGTGGGCGTGCGAGATCGCTGGCTCGTCGAGCCCGGCCCAGCGCAGGGCAAGGGGCTGCTCGTCGTCGGCGCCTAGAGCCTGGTTGACGATGGGTCCGTGGTGGGTGAGCCGGACCTCGTGACGCTCGGCCCGGTCCCGGCCCCGGACGGTGATCAGCTCCTCGATGATCTCCAGCGGGCGGCGCTCCCCCTCGAACTCGTAGCTCTCGTCCTCGACCCGCTCGACGAAGAGGTCCTCGACGTCCGCCATCACGTTGGTGAAGCCGAAGACGACGTCGTTGTTCTGGCCCTCCGAGATCCCAGGCAGGCCGGCAATCGAGGCGCCCCTGCAGAACCGGTCGCCCAGTTCCAGGCCCACCTCGTACCAGAGGCCGGGCATCCCGCTGGGCAGGTGGGGATCGCTCGCCAGCAGGGCACCGCCCGTCGCGGAGCGGCCCGGCGTCACCGCCCAGTTGTTCGATCCGCTGGCAGCGGCGGCCAGCCCGATCTGCTCCCGCACCCGGGCGATCTGCTCGGCGAGCCGCAGGCCGTCGCCGTCGAATCCCTGGCCGGGATGGAGCACCACAGGGTTGCCCTTCGGATAGGTGGGGTCGATCCTGGCGGCGCGTTCCTCGCCGAGCTCCCGGACCAGGTCGGCGCGGAGCAGCTCGCGCTCCCAATTGGTGGAGAGCCCGAAGGCGAGGAGCTTGCTCCCCGCCAGCATGTCGGTCGGGCGCCAGGGCTCGAACTCGAGGCGCAGCAGCTGGAATTCCGCCGGAGGCGCGGACGCGACCCGGGCGGCCTCGTTGAGCCCGGCGCAGTAGGCGTCGAGCAGCGTGCGCAGGTCGTTCTCGAGCTCGGCCTCCTCGCGCAGCGCGACCCGGCGTAGCCCCAGCGTCCGCATCAGCCGGTCAACGGGCAGACCCACGTCACCCGCGACCTCGGCGATCCGGCCGGAGGTGATGCGGCGGTTCACCTCGCACTGCCAGAGCCGGTCCTGGCCATGGCAGAAGCCCTGGCCGTACCAGAGGTCGGCGGGCGTCTGCGCCCGCACTGTCGGCATGCCCCAGCGGTCGCGGACGATCTCGATCGATCCTTCGACTCCCCTGACCTGCAGGGTCCCGGCCGTCTGGGGCAGCGGGCGGCGAAAGAGCTGCCACCAGAGGCCGGCAGCCGTACCGCCGAAGAGCGCCGTGCCGATCCCCATGCCCTTGGCGCCGGTCCGGAGTAGGCGGCCTAGGTCGATGCGCATCCGCCCCTTCATACCAGGGGCTGCACGCCGGCGGTCAATCCACCAGGTCCGACGGGAGCCGTCCCTCGTCCGCGAGTTTCTCGAGGTGGGCTTCCATCGCGATCCCCGCCGGGCCGCGGAGCTCGGGGGGCACGTCGTCCCAGACGTCGGCGAGCAGCGTGGTCTTGGAGCGCTGGCCACGCTCGAGCGCCGCGACCAGGCGGTCCTCGCGATCCTGCCGGTGCGCGAGGTACTCGGCGATCTTGGCCTGCGGGTCGTCGACCTCCGGGCCGTGCCCCGGGTAGAGCACCGTCAGGTCGAGGGCCTGCAGCCGCCGCAGCGAGTCCATGTAGTCGGCCAGCGAGCCGCCCAGCTCGCGTGGCCCGACGATCGTTGATCCCCGCCCGAGGATCAGGTCCCCACAGAAACAGGCGAATCCGTCGCCGTCCGGCAGCAGGAAGGAGAGGTGCTCGGCGGCGTGCCCCGGGGTCGCGATGGCCGTCAGCCCGGCGACGACCTCGCCGTCCGATGGCCGGGCCGGATCGATCCCGAGAGGCTCGACGCCCGCCAGGTGGTCGGCGTCGTCGTGAGTGAGCAGCACCGTCCCGATCCCGCCCCGCGCCTCGGCCGCGCCGCGGATCGCGTCGATGTGAGCCGGATCGTCCGGGCCCGGGTCGATCACCACCGCCGGGTCGCGTCCCACCAGGTAGGTGTTCGTCCCCTCGAGCGTCATCGGGCTCGGGTTGTTGGCGGTCAGCCGCTCGACGTCGAGGCTCACGCCCGGCATTCTGCCTGGTTGACACGTGACCAAAAGGTCACGTATATTCAGAGGCGTGGACGAGGACGTTGTATTCCGAGCGCTCGCCGCGCCGACCAGGCGGAAGCTCCTTGACGAGCTTCGCCGCCGCGACGGCCAGACGCTGAGCGAGCTCGGGCGAAAGCTGCCGATGTCGCGCTTCGGTGTGATGAAGCACCTCGGTGTGCTCGAGGAGGCCAATCTCGTGGTCACGCGCAAGCGCGGCCGGGAGAAGCTCCACTTCCTGAATCCCGTCCCGATCCGTCTCATCCACGATCGCTGGGTGAGCAAGTACGCCGAGCCGCTGGCGGCCACGCTCAGCGGGATCAAACGAGAACTGGAGGAGGAAGAACATGGAGAGGTCTCCCGAGGACGGGCTCGCGCTGCATCCGGATGACACCGCGGCCGTATTCGAGATCTTCATCAAGACGACGCCGGAGCGGCTCTGGGAGGCGATCACCGACCGCGAGATGAGGGCGAAGTACAGCTTCGGAGTCGGCACCGAGTCGGACTGGTCCGAGGGCTCGAGCTACAAGGCGTCCGTCCCCGGCGTGATCGACATCGCCGAAGGAGAGAACGTCGAGGTGGACCCGCCGCGCCGGCTGGTGCAGACCTTCACTGCCCTGTGGAGCGACGAGGTGAAGGCCGAGGGCGCCTCGCGAGTCACCTGGGAGATCGAGCCGGTCGGCGACTCCTGCCGGCTCACGGTCATCCACGACCAGCTCAAGCCGGGTGCGAGCAACGAGCTCTACGGCGGCTGGCCTCAGATCCTCTCCGGTCTCAAGACCTTGCTCGAGACCGGTGAGCATCTCGACACGCCGGGTTCAATTCGCTACGCACAGGCGGGCTGAGATGGGGGAGCTGACGATCGTCGAGAGCGTGACCCTCGACGGCGTCATGCAGGCGCCCGGTCGCCCCGACGAAGACGAGCGCGGCGGCTTCGAGTACGGCGGGTGGGCCGCCCCCTACGCCGACGAGGTGATGGGCCGCGCGATGGGAGAGCGGATGGGCGGGCCCGGGGCGATCGTGCTCGGCCGCCGGACCTACGAGGACCTGTACGGCTACTGGCCCAACCAAACCGACAACCCGTACACCGAGACGCTCAACAGGACGCAGAAGTACGTCGCCACCAAGACGCTGGAGGAGCCATTGCCCTGGGAGAACTCGACCCTGCTCGAGGGCGACGCGGCCGAGGCGATCGCCACGCTCAAGGGCGAGACCGAGCACCTCACGGTCATCGGCAGCGGCGAGCTCGTCGGCCACCTCATGCGCCGCGGCCTGATCGACGAGTTCCTCATCCTGATCCACCCGCTGGTGCTGGGGACGGGACGGCGGCTCTTCCCGGACGGGACCTCCGCCGAGCTCGAGCTCGCCGACAGCCTGACGACCACAACCGGCGTCGTGATCGCCACGTACCGAGCTGGACCGTGATGGCGGCCGGGACCGCGCCGCGGGTGCTGCTGGAGGGGATCTCCTTTCCGGAGTCCCCGCGCTGGCACGAGGGCCGGCTCTGGTTCTCGGATTGGATGGCCCATCAGGTCATCGCGCTCGACGAGAGCGGTGCGAGCGAGGTGATCGCCGAGGTCGAGGCGTTCCCGTTCTCGATCGATTGGCTGCCGGATGGGCTGATGCTGATCACCGCTGGGCGGGAGCTACTCCGGCTGGAGCCTGATGGCTCGCTGGTCACCCACCTGGATCTCGGCGAGCTGAGCGAGTACGGCTTGAACGAGATCGTCGTTGACGGTCGCGGCTACGCCTACGTCAACGGCCCCGGCTTCGACATGATGGCTGGGGAGGAGCCGAGGCCGGGGACGATCGCCGTGGTCACGCCGGAGAACGAGCCGCGGCGCGTCGCCGACGACATCGCCTTCCCGAACGGGATGGCCGTCACGGCGGACGGCTCGACTCTGATCGTGGCCGACTCCTACGGCAGGGAACTGACCGCGTTCGATGTCGGCGGTGACGGCTCGCTCTCGAACCGTCGAGTCTGGGCCGATCTCGGCGACGGGACCCCGGACGGGATCTGCATCGACGCGGAGAGCGCCGTCTGGTACGCGGATGTTCCCAACCGGCGCTGCGTGCGGGTCGCTGAGGGCGGCGAGGTGTTGCACACCGTCCAGCTGGACCGCGGCTGCTTCGCCTGCATGCTCGGCGGCATTGACGACAACACGCTCTTCATCGCGGCTCAGGAGTGGATAGGCCCGGAGAAGATCGGGACGGGACCTCGAACGGGACAGATCGCGGCGGTTGAGGCGCCTGCTCCGCACGCTGGCTACCCATAGGAATCTGCGAAGGTGAGGACATGGCAACCAACACACAACTGATCAACGGCGTCGACTTCATCGCGTTCCCGACCAAGGACTGGGAGGCGGCCAGGAAGTTCTATGGCGAGACCCTCGGGCTGCCCTTCGGGAAGCAGTGGGGCGAGATGCCGGCCGGCGAGTTCGAGACCGGAACGGTGACGATCGCGCTGATGCAGGTCGATGCCTTCAACATCGACTTCAGCCCAAACAGCACCCCGCTCGAGTTCCACGTCGATGACTTCGAGGCTGCGAAGGAGGAACTGGAGTCGCGCGGCGTCGAGTTCGTCACGGACGTGATCGACAGCGGCGTCTGCAAGCAGGCGATCTTCCAGGACCCGGACGGGAACTCCCTGGCGATCCACCACCGCTACGCGGCCGGATAGCCCACCGCCACAGGAGTTTGGCGCGCGCTCTCGCGAGAGAGAAAGCGACATGGCCTCGAATAGATCCGCGCTCGGGAGAGTCAGGCTCGGGATGACCGATCTCGAGGTAGCGCCGATCTCCTTCGGTACTTGGCAGTTCGGCGGGGAGTGGGGGAAGTTCGACGAGGACGACGCGATCGCGGCGATCCGCCTGGCGCTCGACCTCGGGGTCAACCTCTTCGACACCGCTCATGGCTACGGCTTCGGGGTCTCCGAGCGAGTCCTGGGCCAGGCGCTGCGTGACGAGCTCGAGCATCGGCGCGACGAGGTCCTGATCGCCACCAAGGGCGGACTGCGGATGGACGGCGACACGCTGGTCCGCGACTCGAGCCCCGAGTGGATTCGGACCGGAGTCGATGCGAGCCTCGAGGCGCTGGGTGTCGACTACATCGATCTCTTCCAGGTGCACTGGCCGGACTTCGAGGTTCCCTTCGCCGAGACCGCCGGAGCGATCCAGGAGCTGGTCGACCAGGGCAAGATCCGCCACGTCGGCGTCTCGAACTTCGACGTCGCGCAGATGTCGGAGTTCGCGGAGACGCGGCCGGTCGAGACGCTGCAGCCCCCATACGACCTGTTCCGCCGCTCGATCGAGGCCGAGATCCTGCCCTACTGCAGCGAGCACGACATCGGCAGCTTGATCTACGGGGCGATGGCGCACGGCCTGCTCACGGGGGCGATGGGCGAGAACACCACCTTCGCCCAGGACGACTGGCGCAGCATGGCCCCCTTCTTCAGGGGCGAGGAATTCCGCAAGAACATCGAGGTCGTTCGGGAGCTTCAGCGCTTCGCCCAGAAGCAGCTCGGGGTCTCGGTGGCCCGTCTGGCGATCGCCTGGACGCTCGCCAACCCGGCGGTCGACGTCACGATCATCGGGGCCCAGCGGCAGAGTCACATCGAGGACAGCATCGCCGCGGCGGACCTCGAGCTCAACGAGGGCGATCTCGAGGAGATCGACCGGATCACCGCCGGGGTGGCCATGACGTCCGGCCCCAGCCCGGAGATGGCGGCCGAATAGGCTCGATCCCGGATCACCTCGCTGAGACGGCACATCGATCTATTGGCCGTGAAGGCCGCCGCTCGGGCGGCGATTTTCATGCCTGCCGTCTTCGGATTCGCCGACGGCGTGATCGGAAATCCGAACACGACGCTCTTCTCGGCTTTTGGGTCGTTCGCGATCCTGGTGCTTGCGGACTTCGGGGGTCCGGCGCGCAGGCGCCTCTACGCCTACCTATCTCTGGTGGCAGTCGGGGCGGTCTTGATCACCCTCGGCACGCTCTGCTCTCAGACGGAATGGCTGGCTGTCGCGGGCATGGCGGTGATCGGCTTCGTGATCCTCTTCGGCCGGCTGCTGGGCAGCTACTTCGCCTCCGGCGCATTCGCGGCAATGCTGCTCTTCATCATTCCCCTCGGGGTGCCCGGTCCGATCGACTCGATTCCCGATCGGCTCATCGGGTGGGGGCTCGCGACAGCCATTAACGTCACCGCGGTGATGCTGCTCTGGCCGCAGCGCCACAACGATCAGCTGCGCGCCGGAGCCGCCCGATCCTGCCGGGCGCTGGGCGACCTCCTCGATCCGGAGCTCCCTCCCGATCCCGCCGCGCTCGACGAGAGGATGTCGACGGCGGCCACCGCGGTGAACGACCTCCGCCTGAGCTTCATCGGGACTCCGCTCAGGCCGACCCGGCCCACTGGTCCTTCGAACGCGCTGGCGTTTCTCGTGGACGGAGTGGATCGGCTGCTCACGCTCGCCTCGGCGCCCGACCCGCATCCGCTTCCGTGCCGTGAGGAGAACCGGGACGGCAGATCGGCGGCTGCGGCCGTCCTCCGTTCGAGTGCCGACGTCCTCGAGGGGCGCGGCGGCACGATCCCGCTCGAGCGGCTCGAGCACGCCACCGATGTGCTCGAGCAGGCGCTGCCGCAGGAAGTGAGCGGGTCGGCAGCTGCCCGCAGCACCTCGGCGCTCCTGGAGGCGACCGAACCCTCCTTCCGCATGCGGGAGATCGCTTACCTGACGACGGAGATCGGCCTCAACGCATTCCGCGCCGTCGGCGCGGCCGAGCCCGAGGCGTGGCGATCGGCGACCCGCACGACGGCAGGGGTTCTCAAGGCGCACGCGACTCCCAGCTCGGCATCGTTTCGGAACAGCGTGAGAGGCGCGATCTCGCTGGCCGCAGCGGTCTTCGTGATCGAGATCGCGAGCGTCCAGCACGGATTCTGGGTTGCGCTCGCGACCTTCTCGGTCCTGCGCTCCACGGCACTCGGTACCGGGTCCACGATCTTCGAAGCCTTGGGCGGGACCGTGATCGGGATCGTTATCGGTGGAGCATTCATCTACGCGATCGGCACCGACGAAACGGTTCTCTGGGCAGTCCTCCCGTTAGCGGTGTTCCTCGCCGCGTACAGCTCACGGGCGATGACCTTCGGCGCGGGACAGGCTGGATTCACGGTGACGCTACTCGTGCTCTTCAACATCATCGCCCCGACGGGCTGGCAGATCGGCCTCCTCCGCGTTGAGGACGTCGCCATCGGCTGTGGGATCAGCCTGCTCATCGGGCTGCTCTTCTGGCCACGCGGCATCGACTCGCTGCTGCGGGAGAGTCTCGGTGCGGCCTATGCGAGAGCGGCCGACTACGTCGTGGCGGCCGCCCAGCGGGTCGCCGGTAACGGAGAGGCGTCGGCGGAAGCGACGCTCGCCGCACTCCGCCAGCGGGCGAACAGCGCCGCCGAGCGGCTCGACGATGCGTTTCGCCAGTACCTGGCGGAGCCTTCCGCGCAGCCGGTCGACCGCGACAACCTCGCGGAACTCGCCTCAGGCGCTGTCCACGTCCGCCTGGCTGCCTCCTCGCTTTCGAACCTGAGTCCCGAGCGTGGCGGAACGTTCACGCAATGTGGGGGCGAGCTCATCTCTGAGGCGCACGCCCTCCGCACGTGGTACGGCGGGTTCGCGCAAGCCCTCGAGCGGCGAAGCGGAGTCACACCGCCCGATCCACCGGAGGAGGCGAGCCCGGTGGTCAAGTGCGTAACGAACGCGCTGCCCGACGACGATGTCGGACAGGGCCCCGCTCTCGGCCTGCTGTGGGCCGACCATCACCTGATGGATCTGTGGCGCCTCGGCGAGGAACTCGTCACCCCCGCTTCGCGGCTCGCACACTCGGCGTCCGGCGAGACCGCCTAGCAGGCGATCCGTTCGCGCAGTCCGGCGAGGAACTCCAGCATCCGCCGCCAGGCGTCCTCGGACTCATCCGCGAACTCCTCGTACTTCTTGTCGAAGAAGGAGTGCGGGGCGCCGGGGTAGACGTGGATCTCGTGCTGGGCTCCCGACTCAGCGAGCTGCGACTCGAACTCGTCGATCGCTCCTGGGGGATCGCCTGGTCGGCGCCGCCGAACAGGCCGAGCAGCGGCCGGCGGGTCTCCGTGGCACTGGTCAGGACACCATGGCCGTCGAAGCGCTCGCGGGCGAGGACGCCGTAGAGCCCGACGACGCCCGCCAGGTCCAGGTCGCTCCTCGTCCCGGCGACGAAGGAGAGCGAGCCTCCGAAGCAGAAGCCCACCGTGGCGATCGTCCGGGCGCCGGTCCGCTCCCGTAGCGCAGCGATTGCGGCCGCCACGTCCTCCATGGCGCGGTCCAACTGCACCTGCTGTCGGTGTGGTCCGTAGTCGAACTCGTCGTCGCGCGGGCCGAGGCCCGCTGTACGCCCGTAGTAGTCGAAGGCGATCGCGTGATGCCCCGCCTCCGCGAACCGCTCAGCGAGCTCGACGTAGAAGGGGTAGAGCCCGCGGACGTCCGGGATGATCACGACGCCGGACTCTCCGCCCTCGGCCGCTTCGGCGAGCGCGGCCGAGAAGGGAGTTCCGTCGGCGGACTCCAGGGTCAGCTGCTCAGCCGCGGCGCCGCCGGAGATCGGCCGCAGGACCAGGTCAGCGGGGAGGTCGGGCGGGCGGGAGTCGTAGTCGAAGCACATGCCGCCCGGACCCTACCCAGGCAGGTGCGGCTCTAGGCGGCCTTCAGCGTGGCGCCGGCGTCGACCTCGAGCTCGTGCGCGATCGCCTCGCGGGCGCTCTCGGGCTCGAGCACGACCAGCTCGCCGGCTCCCTTGAGGATCTCGCGCAG
>JBKPND010000003.1:0-28940 GCA_046732465.1 Actinomycetota bacterium | reverse complement strand
GCGCAGGGCGGCGCCCGCGCTGCCCGCCCCGAGGACGGCGGCGAGCAGCGCCGCGGTCGCGGCGACGACGATGGCGATGACGAGCCTGCGCAGGCGCGCCAAAGGCTGAGCTCGGTAGCCCATGGGCTTCATTGAACACGTCATTTCCAGGAGGGTTGCGGGGGTCCTTGCAAGCCCGCAGGTAGGGTTCGCCGCTAATGGAAGCGGGATCGCCGTTCCAGCGCTACCTCGACTCGGCTCTGGAGAGCTTCGGGATCGAGGCCGATGAGACCGAGCGGGCGATAATGGCCGGCGTCTGGTCCATCTGGGAGCCGGGTATGAACCTGCTTCGCGACGCCGATCTCGACGGGGTGGAGCAGGAGACGCACCCCGACCTCTCCTCCCCGCCGGCCGAATGAGCGCGCTCGATCTCCCTCTCCGCGAGCAGGCCGCGGGAATCGCGGCCGGGGAGATCGACGCGGGTGAGCTGCTCGATGCCTGCCTGGCGAGGATCGAGGAGCGCAATCCGGAGCTGAACGCGATTGTCGAGACCTTCCCGGAGCAGTCGCGGAAGATGCTCGCCGAGGCGCCCGATGGCCCGCTGCGCGGCGTGCCGGTGGTGATCAAGGACGAGTGGCCGCTGCCCTGGCGAGCCGAGACGGTGGGCGCGGCGGCGGTCCCCGGCGTCACCACTCAGCCCGGGGAGTCCGGCCCCTACCGCGCGCTGCGCGAAGCGGGCGCGGTGATCGCGGCGGTCGGCAACATGCACGAGCTCGGCTCGAGCAGCACCGGCAACGCCTCGGTCTACGGAGCGGCCCACAACCCCTGGGATCTCGAGCGCTGTCCGGGCGGTTCCTCGAGCGGCCCCGGCGCGTCGGTCGCGGGCGGGCTCGTCTCCGGCGCGATCGGCGCTGACGGGCTCGGATCGATCCGCTACCCGGCCGCCTACTGCGGGCTGGTCGGGCTGAAGCCCACCTTCGGCCGCTCGGCGATGGATGGCCACCACATCCCCAACACCGAGACCATCGTCTCGGGCCCGCTCTGCCGCGACGCCGCGGACTGCCGCCTGCTCGCCTCGGCCATGTTCGGCGAGGAGCTTCCTGCGGGCATAGGCGAGGGTGCGCGACAGCGCAACCCGTTTGATGAGGGTCTGCGAATCGGCGTGATGCGCGACCCCTACTGGAGCGACTCGGCCCCTGGCGTCCGCGAGGCGTGCGAGTCGGCCCTCGAGGCCCTGCGCTCGGACGCCGGTGGCGAGGTGATCGAGGTCGAGATCCCCCACCAGGATCTGATCCTCCCGACCGCCGTGCTCGTAGCCCAGGCAGAGGAGGCCGCGCATCTGACGCCGGCCAACCTGAACGCCCTCCCCGAGGAGCTGGGCGTGCTCAACCGCGGTGTACTCAAGCTCCGCGGCCTGATCCCGGGCAGCCTCACTGCCCGCGCCTTCATCGCGAGGGCCCAGTTCCGCCAGGCCCTCGCCGAGCTCTTCGAGCGCGTCGACCTGCTCGCCTGGCCGACCGTGCCGGCGGTCGCCCCGCCGCTCGCCGAGCCGACGATCGAGCTTCCCTCGGGCCCAGCCTCGGCCGATGCCGGCAACGCCCGCCAGGGAGTGATCGCGAACCTCACCGGAGTCCCGGGCGTGAGCGTCCCGGTCGGCCTCGACGGCCGCCTGCCGGTCGGGCTGCAGCTGCTGGCCGCGTGGGGACAGGACGCACTCCTGCTCGACGCGGCCGAGGCCATCGAGCGGGCCACGGGCCGCGAGTTCGTGGAGCTACGCCCGGCCGCCGTCGCCTGATTGCAATCCTGAGGCGATGAGCCGGCGGGGATGGATCGCGTTCGCGGCGCTCTCGGTGATCTGGGGCGTCCCCTATCTCTTCATCAAGGTCGCGGTCGACGACGGCGTCTCGCCCTTCTTCCTGTCCTGGGCGCGCCTCGTGCTCGGCGCGGGCTTGCTCTTCGCCCTCGTCCCGCGGCAGGGCCTCGAAATGCTGCGCAGGGGGCCGCGCCTCTGGATCCTCATCTACGCGATCGTCGAGATGGTCGGGCCGTTTCCCTTGATCGCGGCCGGAGAGCAACACGTCGACTCCTCGATCGCCGCGATCGTGATCGCCACGGTCCCCCTGATCATCGCGCTGTTCGCGCTTCGCTTCGACCACACTGAGCGACCGACGCGAACGCGCATGCTCGGCATGCTGATCGGCCTGGCCGGCGTGATGGCCCTCGTCGGAATCGATCTGAGCGGGGAGACCAGCGAGCTCCTCGGGGCGGGCGCGGTGATGCTCGCCGCGGTCGGCTACGCCGCTGGGCCGATGATCATCAAGCGGCACCTCCTCGACTACGACCCGCGCGCCACCATGGCCGCGAGCCTGACCGTGGCCGCCGTGCTCCTCACCCCGGCCGGCCTGCTGACGATCCCGGGGTCCGTCCCGCCCGCCGACGCGTTCGCGTCGCTGATCGTCCTCGGCGTGCTCTGCACGGCGACGGCGTTCGTGATCCTGATGGTGCTCGTCTCGGAGGTGGGCGCGGGCCGCGCCTCGGTCATCACCTACATCAACCCGGTGATCGCGTTGGCGCTGGGGGTGGTCGTGCTCGGGGAGAGCCCCGGCGCGGGGGCGATCGCCGGCCTCCTGCTCATCCTGGCGGGGTCCTGGCTCGCCACCGACGATCGGCTGCCACCGAACCCGACCGCGATCGTGACGCGCCTGCGGAGGCGGCGAGAACCGGTCGTGACCGAGCCCTCGCTCCCGGTCCGGGCTGTGTGACGGTCCTCCGGGTTAGACCGGGACCGCCGGTTATCTTGCCTTCACCGTGGCCGCGATAGAGACGTACGAGCTCAAACGCGAGTTCGAGGGCGGCATCAAGGCCGTCGACGGCGTCGATCTCGAGGTTGCGATGGGCGAGATCTACGGCTTCCTCGGGCCGAACGGCGCCGGCAAGACGACCACGGTGCGGATGCTGACCACGCTGCTGCAGCCCACCGGAGGGCGGGCCGTCGTGGCCGGCTACGACGTCGCGGAGGATCCCGGCGCGGTCCGCCGGAAGATCGGCGTCGCGCTGCAGGAGGCGGCCCTCGACCCGCTGATGACCGGGCGCGAGCTGCTCGAGCTGCAGGCGACGCTGCACGGCCTTCCCAAGCGCGACACGCACAACAAGTCCCAGTGGCTCCTGGACCGAGTCGGCCTCACCCTCGCCGCCGACCGCCGCGTCGGCACCTACTCGGGCGGCATGCGCAGGCGCCTCGACCTGGCCGCCGCCCTGGTCCACACGCCGGAGGTCCTCTTCCTCGACGAGCCGACCACCGGCCTCGACCCGGTCAGCCGCAAGGCGATCTGGGAGGAGGTCCGCAAGCTCAACGAAGAGGGCACGACCGTGTTCCTCACCACCCAGTACCTCGAGGAGGCCGACCAGCTCGCCGACCGGGTCGGGATCATCTCCGGCGGCAAGCTCGTCGCCGAAGGGACGCCTCAGGCCCTGAAGGCCGAAGTGGGCCGGCCGCACCTCGAGCTCTGCCTGGTCGAACAGCAGGGGAAGGAGGCACAGGCCGAGGCGGTCCTGGCCCGATTCGGGCGTCCGCTTCCGGCTCGTGATGGGACGTTGATGGTCGAGGTCGAGCGGGGCTCCGCCGAGATCGGGCCGATCATCGTCGCGCTCAATCGGGAGGGACTGGACGTCGAGTCGCTCGACCTCGTCCAGCCCACGCTCGACGACGTCTTCGTGCACAAGACCGGCCAGCACCTCGAAGGGGCCCAGGAAACCGATGAGACGGAGGCCCTCGCGGAGTGACTACCACGTTGGCGGCCAACGCCCGGGTGGTCGCCGCCCTGGGGAGGCGCTCCATCAGGCAGACCTTGCGACGGCCGCAGTTGCTGGCCCCGCTGCTCATCTTCCCGACCGCGCTGCTCGCGATCCAGACGGCGGGCGCCGGACGAGCGGTCGACCTGCCTGGCTTCCCGGACGTCCCCAACTTCCTCTCCTTCATGCTCGCCGGCGCGATCGTCCAGTCGGTGATGTTCACGGGGAACTCCGGCGCGATCGCGTTCGCGATCGACATGGAGATGAAGTTCACCGACCGTCTCTACGCGGCCCCGATCGCCCGCTCCTCGGTCGTCTTGGGAAGACTGGCCGCCACCGCGACACTGGGGGCGATCATCGCCGTCTACTTCATCGCTCTCGGCCTGATCTTCGGCGCGAGCATCCACGAGGGCGTCCCCGCGGTCGTCTGGATCATCGCCCTGACCTCCGCCTCCGCCCTGGCGTTCGGAACCATCGGGGCCGCGATCGCACTGCGCTCCAACAGCGCCAGCGTCGTGCAGGGGATCTTTCCCCTCGTCTTCGTGATCCTCTTTCTCTCCGACGCGTTCTTCCCGGCGAACCTGATGCTCGAGCCGGCGTCCTGGGTCGCCCAGTACAACCCGTTCAGCTTCATCGTCAACGGGATCCGCGACCCGATCATCAGCGGGTGGTCCGCGACGACGGAGCTGAAGGCGATCGCGTCGGTGATCGGGATCGGCGCGCTCGGGTTCGTGCTGTGCGAGCTGGCGATGCGCAGCCGGCTCCGGAGGGGCGTATGAACTGGCGCGGAGCGTGGGCCAGCATTGCGGTTCTCGTCAGGCGGGCCCTGAACGAGATCACGAGGGTGCCGGGGGCCGCGATCCCCGGGGTGCTCGCGCCGACCATCTTCTTCCTGGGCCTGACGAGTGTCTTCGGCAGCCTCACGCTGCTGCCGGGATTCACCACGGAGAGCTATCAGAGCTTTCTGATCCCGGTCAGCCTGCTGCAGGGAGCCGGCTTTACCGGCGCGGCCACCGGGGTCAACCTCGCCCGAGACATCGAACAGGGCTGGTTCGACCGGCTGCTCGCGTCCCCGGCGCCACGACCGGTGCTCCTCGCGGGTCTCGTGCTCTCGGCGGGGCTGCGCTGCCTGCTGCCGGCGAGCTTCCTGCTGGTGGTCGGGTTCGCGGTCGGGGTCCACTGGCCGGGCCTGGCCGGCCTGCTGATCGCGATCACCCTGGTGATGGGCATGGCCGTGGTGGCCGCGACCTGGGGGACCTCCCTCGCCCTGCGGTTCAAGACCCAGTCGGCGGCGCCGGTCATGCAGGTCGGGATGTTTCTCGCCGTCCTGCTGACCACGGCGTACGCGCCGCAGCACCTGCTGACCGGCTGGCTGCAGGAGGTGGCGAGGCTCAACCCCGTTACCCAGGTGGTCGAGGCGGTCCGCCAGGGCTTCGTCGGCTCGGTCACCTGGAGCGACACCTGGCCCGGATACCTGACGCTCTTCGGCCTCGCCGTCGTGCTGAGCTACTTCGCCCTGCGCGGCATGCGCCGCATGACTTTTTGATGCCGCAGCTCCCCCTGGTCGTCGAGGCGCCGGTGCGCGACAGCGTCCTGCGGCTCGCCCAGCAGACGCTCGCGGCGAGCTGGATCGAGGGCGAGCGGGACGGCGTCCCCTTCGCGTACTCCCGGCCCAGCCCGGGCCACTATCCGTGGCAGTGGTACTGGGACTCCTGCTTCCACGCGATCGTCTGGAGGCGCTTCGACCGCGAGCGGGCCGAGAGGGAGCTGCGGAGCCTGCTCGACGGCGGGCGCGCCGACGGCTTCATCGGGCACACGATCTTCTGGGACCGGCCGGTCGACTGGCAGCGCCGCTGGACCTACAACGTCACCTCGAGGAGCGCGCGGAACACCTCGACGATCCAACCGCCCCTGCTGGCCTGGGCCTGGCGGATCGCGATCGGGGACCCCGCCGAGGAGCGAAGGATCGCCGCCCATCACCGCTGGTTGGAGGACAACCGGGACCTCGACGGCGACGGCCTGCTATGGCTGGTGCAGCCCGATGAGTCCGGCCTCGACTCCTCCTCGAAGTTCGACGCGGTGTGGGGCCGTCACGCCCACGCCCGGCTGCTCTTCCCGTTCCTGATCGCGAGGAACCGCCGCCTCGACTGGGACGCCCGGCGTGTCCTGGCGGCGGGCGGCCCCGTGCTCTGCGAGGTGGTCACCAACGTCCTTTGGTGCCTGGCGCGGATCGCGGCGGGCCAGAGCTCCATCACACCGGCCCTGATCGACAGGCTCTGGGACGAGCGACGCGGGCTCTTCCTCGACACGGCCCGCGGTGAGGTCGCCAAGGTCGGTGACACCGACCCAGCCGGCGGGGATCACCGAATCCGCGTCTCGACCTGGTCCGCTCTGGCGCCGCTGGCGCTGCCGGACCTGCCCGATGAGATCGCCAGGCGCCTGGTCGAGGAGCACCTGCTCGATCAGCGCAAGTACTGGCTGCCGTATCCGCCCGCCTCTGTGTCCGCCCAGGAGCCCAGCTTCGAGCCGCGCAAGTGGAAGGCCCTGATGCGCCGGCTCTACTGGCGCGGGCCGACCTGGATCAACTCGGCCTGGCTGATCTGGATTGGCCTGCTTCGACATGGCTACGAACCCGAGGCGCTCGAGATGGCCAGGAAGCTCTCCGGCGCGGTCGTCAGGGAACGTCTGCGCGAGTTCTATGAGCCGTACACCGGCGAGGGGCTGGGCGCCCGCGATTTCGGCTGGTCGTCGCTGATCGCGGAGCTCGTCGAGCCCGACCCGAGCGCGGCGAGCTCGTACCTCGGCTAGCCGGGACTGTCCGGACTTGTGGGCCTATATGACCCTCAACTCCGGACAGCCACGGATATCGATGGAGCTTGACCGTGCTGCTTTGGGGCCCGTATAGGGCCCTAAGTCAGCAAGATCCCGCGGGGCTGATCCTCACCGCGGCTCGGATGACAAGCGCTACCTGTCTCTTCGGTCTCGCCACGACCGAATCGCCAAGAACAGGATCACGGCGGCCCCCATGCCGAGGCCGCCGTACAGGAATATGTAGTTCCCGGTCGTCTCCGGATCGGGAACGTTCTGCGTCTGCTCCGCGCCGAGCACCAGAAGTGCCGACCACATGACCGGCGCCCGGCTAGGTGACCGGGATCGGCACCGCTACTGACACGCCCGCCTTGCAGACGAACTTCCCGACCGTGCGCTTCTTCGCCTTCACGCGCACGGAGTTCGTACCCGCGGGCAGGTTGTTGGGAAGCTGGCCGGACAGCGCCCAGTTTCCGGTCGAATCGGTTGTCTTGCCATCGAGCGTGGCCAGGACCGTGCCAGTTGAGTCCAGCACCTGAAGCCTCACCGACCGGCCCGGCTCGCAGGCGCTCGCCGTATTGAGAGAGCCCTTCGCACTCACCTTGCCGCTCTTGTTGATCTTCGGGCTGCCGGTGAAAAAGATCACGCCGGTCTTCTTCTTCTTCCCGGCCAATGCCACCGCGCTGAACGACCCCATCGCCAGTGCCGCGATCGCTAACACTGCCACGACTTTCGCTGCCCTCATCGGACGACCTCCTCCTTTAAGTGACCCTGGGCTGAGACTACAGCCGGTCTACTTGTAGCGGTAGGTGATGCGCCCGCGGTCGAGGTCGTAGGGCGAAAGCTCGATCTTCACCCGATCACCCGGCAGGATCCGGATGTAGTGGCGGCGCATCTTGCCCGAGATGTGGCCGAGGACCTCGTGGTCATTGTCCAACTTGACGCGGAACATCGTGTTGGGCAGCGCCTCGGTGATCTCGCCCTCCATCTCGATTTTCTCTTCCTTCGCCATCTGCGCCGGGCAGGGTAGCGCCTGGCCTATTTCCCCTCGAACGTGGCCTTGCCGGGCCCCTCCTTGAGGAAGGTGTCGACGGCGTTCTTCAGGTCCTCCGAGGCGAACAGGTCGGCGAAAACGCTCGGGGTGACCTCGTCGGCCTCCTCCACCCCACCCGCCCGGTAGGCGCGGATGATCCGCTTGGTGGCGCCGTGCGCGATCGTCGGACCGTCCGCCAGCCTGTGTGCGAACTTCATCCCCTTCTCCAGCAGCTCGTCGTCCGCGACGACGCGGCTGACCATGTTCCAGCGCTCGAGCGTGGCGGCGTCGTAGAGACCGCCGCTCATCACGAACTCCGCGGCGCGCGCCGGCCCGGCGCGCTCAGCCATCCGCTGGGTTCCGCCGGCGCCGGGGGTCAGGCCGACGACCGCCTCGACCAGCCCGAAGCGCGCCGATTCCGTCGCCCAGATCATGTCGCAGCCCAGCGAGATCTCGAGCCCGGCGGTGAGGCAGAGCCCGTGGACCAGGGCAAGCGTCGGGATCGGCAGGTTCTCGAGCCGCTGCACCACCGGGATCAGCGAGCCGAAGCTGTCGGCGGCCTCGCCCTGCTCGACCACCCGCTGGAAGCTGTGGACGTCGACCCCACCGGTGAAGATGTCGCCCTCGGCACGCCAGACCAGGGCGCGGGCATCGGAGCCCTCGACCTCGTCGAGGCATGAGACGAGCGCCCCCCAGGCCTCGTCGCCGAAGAGGTTGAGCGGCGGGTTCTCCAGCACCATCACGGCGACGTTGCCATCGCGCTCCAGCCGTATCGGCGTCGTGGTCTTCGTCTCCGTGTCAGGCATTGTCTCCTCGCAGTTTGTTGGCGATCTTGGCGATCTCGTCGGAGTCGCCGGGCTCCGGGACCCAGGGCAGCTTCAACGGATCATCCTCGTAACGGGGCACGACGTGGATGTGAAAGTGGAAGACGGTCTGCCAGGCAGCCGCCCCGCAAGCGTTGATCAGGTCGATCCCATCCGCGTCCAGGGCATCCTTCATCCGCGTCGACAGCCGTTGCGCAGCGAGGATCGTTGCCGTGAGGTCCTCCTCCCCGACCTCCATCAGATCGGCGGAGTGCACACGCGGCACAACCAGGGCGTGTCCCGGGGTGGCCGGGTTGATGTCCATGAAGGCGACGGTGCGCTCGTTCTCGTCGACCTTCTCGCTCGGGATCGAGCCGGCGACGATTCCGCAGAAGAGGCAGTCCGGATCCGCCATCGCTGGCCAGGCTATCTGGCGGCTAGATCAGCTGTCTGGCCCGCTCGATCGCCTCGGCCCGGCTGCCGATCTCGCCGGTGAAGGTCTCGGCCCGCAGCTCCTCCAGGAGGCGTCCGAGCTCGGGGCCCGGCTCGAGCCCGAGCTCCCGCGCGAGGTCGTCGCCCGAAAGCGGGGGTCGTGGCGGACCGTCCCGATGCCAGGCGAGGGCATCGCGGAGCATCTCGCGGGCGAGGTCGAGGTGAGCCTGGACCATCTCCTCGCTCGCCAATGGGCCCTCGCCTCGAGCCGCGAGGCGATCGGCGACGCTCAGCAGGGTGACGTCGGCCGACACGGGCTCGGTCGCCACCAGGTAGTCGTAGACGGCGCGGCGCGAGAGCGGTCGCTGGTGGATGAGGAAGCCGAGTCGCAGGTGATGGAGGGCGAGGCCCTGGAGGTTGATGCTGAGCCTGCGGCTGACCCGCAGGCGCCTGCAGATCTCGGCGATGATCCGCGCGCCGACCTCGTCGTGCCCGATGAAGGTCACGTACCCGGCGCCCTCGTTCCGGGTCTCCGGCTTGCCGAGGTCGTGGAAGAGCGCCCCGAACCGCAGCGCCTCCCGACGGCTGAGCTCGTCGGCGAGCGGCTCATCCAGGAACGCCTGGATCTCGGGTGCGAGCTCCCCGGCGAAGTCCTCGAGGTCCCGCTCCAGGCCGAGCCACTCCTCGAGCACGGCGAGGGTGTGGCCGAGCACGTCGAGGTGGTGGTTCGGGTTCTGAACGACTCCCCGGAGAGCCTCGAGCTCGGGCAGGACAACGGCAGTCAGGTCGAGCTCGTCCATCAGCTCGATCCCGCGCATGGGCCTCGGGCCGGCGACGATTCCGCGCAACTCCGCGAACTGCCGCTCGCCGGCGGGGTCGGCGGCCTGCGCCGCCGCCGATCGCGCCAGGTCCGCCGTCCCCGGCTCGATCGCGAGGTCGTGCCCGGCGGCAAGCCGGGGAGCCCTGAGCAGCCTCATCGGGTCGTCGCGGAAGGCGCCCTCGGATGCCGCCCGGAGCAGCCGGCTCTCGGAGTCGGCGCGCCCACCGGTCGGATCGATCAGCTCGCCGCCCTCGAGCGGCCTGGCGATCGCGTTGACGGTGAAGTCGCGGGCCCGCAGGTCCTCCTCGATCGTCTCCGCCCGCAGCGCCACCACGTCGACGTGCCAGCCGTCGGTGGGGGCGATCGCCCGCCAGCTCGCGTGTTCCTCGGAGAGCTGAAAGGCGGTGCCTCCCGCCACCTTCGCGATCGCGCGGGCGGCGCCCTCCTCTCGGCCGCGCTCGACGGCGAGGTCCGCGTCGGAGACCCGCTCGCCGAGCAGGGCGTCGCGGATCGCTCCGCCGACGATCCACGCCGGTCCCTCCTGCTCGAGGGCGGTCCGGGCCGCTGCGATCGACGGGGCCCGGTCGAGGGCTTCGACCGAGGCGCTCACTCCCGGTATTCCCGCGGCACCCTCTGGGAGATCCCGCAGGTGACCTCGTAGTTGATGGTCTCGAGCCGGGCCGCCACCTCCTCGGCCAGGATCCGCTCGGAGCCCTGCGGCCCGATCAGCACCGCGGGGGCTCCGGGTTCCACGTTCGTCTCGGGGCCGAGGTCGATGGTGATGTTGTCCATGGAGACCGTGCCGACGAGCGGATAGCGCCGGCTACCCACCAGCACCTCCGCATTGTTGGAGAGCCCGCGACGGACACCGTCGCCGTAGCCGATCGGCAGCACGCCGACCCAGATGTCCTCCGGCGCGCGCCACGTCCGGCCGTAGCCGGCGCTCGCGCCCTTGGGGAAGCGCTTCACGTCGGCGACGTAGGAGTGCAGCTCGAGCGCCGGCTCGAGCCCGTGCTCGGCGGGGTCGCGATGGAAGGGGTCGAGGCCGTAGATCGCGATCCCGCACCGCACCATGTCGAAGTGCGCATCCGGGTCGCGGAGCGTGGCTGCGCTGTTGGCGGCATGGACGGTGCAATCCGGCGCGATCTCCCGGACCGCCTCCGCGACCGGACGGAACGCGGCCAGCTGCTCCGCGAGGAAGCCGTCGTCGGGATCGTCGGCCGTGGCGAAGTGGGTCCAGACGCCGGCGAGCTCGAGCCTCTGATCGTCGTGACAGGCGCGGGCAAGTTCGATCAGGGCGTTCGGGTCGCGTTCACCCAGCCTGCCCATTCCGCTGTCGAGCTTGACGTGGACCCGGGTCATGCGGCCGAGGTCGGCGGAGACCCTGGAGCAGAGGTCGCGGAAGCCCTCCCGCCAGACCGCGACCTCCGCGTGCGCTGTCAGGGCGACGCGGAGCTCGTCCACGGTGAGCGCCCCCATCACGAGGATGGGCGTATCCGGGAGATGCAGCCGGAGTTCCTCGGCCTCGCCCGCGGCCGCCACCGCCAGGCGGGTCGCACCACCGCGCAGGGCCGCCGCGGCGCAGGCGGCTCCACCGTGGCCATAGCCGTTCGCCTTGACGACGGCGCAGAGCTCGGTCCCCTCCCCGAGCCGCTCCTCGAGACTCCGGCAGTTGCGCTCGACGGCCCCGGCGTCCACGATCGCCAGAGCCCGGCCAGTGGGCTCGGCCATGCTCAGGCCGCCAGCCCCGCCGGCATCGCGTCGATGACGTCCCCGGCGATCACCGAGTCGTGGCCCACCCGCTCGCCGGCGACGCGACCGGCTCGGGAGTGGGCCAGCACCGCCGCGCAGGTCGCGGCGAAGGGCTCGATCCCCCTCGCGATCAGCGCCGCGATCACTCCGGTCAGGACGTCGCCCGTCCCGGCCGTCGCCAGCTCCGGGCTGGAGACGGTGTTGACCGCGGCGCGCTCGCCGTCGGCGACGATCGTGTCGTCTCCCTTGAGCAGCACGATGGCGCCACTGCGCTCGGCCGCCTCCCTGGCGCTCTCCAGCCGTTTCGCCTTGATCGCCGCCGAGTCCCGATCGAGCAGGCGCCCCATCTCGCCCTCGTGTGGGGTGAGCACCAGCGGCGCCTCGTGGTCGGCCAGCGCCTCGATCCGACCGGCGTGTGCATTGAGGCCATCCGCGTCGAGGACCAGGGGCACCCGGATCCGCTGGGTGAGCTCACGGGCCAGGCGCTGGGTGCCCTGCTCGCGTCCCATCCCCGAGCCGAGCACGACGCACGCCGCCCGCTCGGTGGCCCCGAGGATCTGCTCGGACGCCGCCGGTCGCAGCCTGCCGTCGCGGCTCGCGCACCCCAGCGACATCACCTCGGTGAGCTTGACCTCGAAGATCGACTCCAGGTCGGCCGGCACGGCGACGGTGGCGTAGCCGGCACCGCTCCGGATCGCCCCCAGCGCCGAGAGGCAGACGGCGCCGGTCAGCCCACGCGATCCCCCGACGACCACCACCTGGCCGGAGCTGAACTTCGTCGATCCCGCCATGCGATGCGGCGGCAGCTCCAGCACGCCGGTGCCGATCAGCCCGGCGGTCGCCTCCACGGGCGCGCCGTCGGGGATTCCGATCGGCGCCACCCGCAACTCACCCGCGTGCTCCTTCCCCGGGGCGATCCAGTGGCCGAGCTTGGGCGCATGAAAGGTCACCGTGAGATCGGCGCGCACGGCCCGGCCCTCCACCTCGCCGGTCGAGGCGTTCACGCCGGACGCGATGTCCGTGGCCACGACCGTGGAATCGGCGTCGTTGATCGCGTCGATCGCGGAACCGGCCGGGTCGCGCGGAGCGCCCGCGAAGCCGGTCCCGAAGATCGCATCGACGATTGTGCCCGCACCTTCGAGCGCAGCGCCGAGCTCGCCGGCCCCGACATGATGCGCACCCTCAAAGCGCTCGAGATTGGCGCGCGCGTCCTCGGAGAGCTGCTCGCCGGGAGACAGCAGCAGGGCGTCGACCTCGAACCCCATCTCGCGCAGGGCGCGGGCCGCCACCAGGCCGTCGCCGCCGTTGTTCCCCTTGCCGCAGACGACCGCCACCCTGCCGGAGCCGGCGGCCTGAGCCGCGGCCTCGGCGACCGCCCGCCCGGCCGTCTCCATCAGCTGCAGGGACGGAACGCCCTGATCGTTGATCGCCCAGCCGTCGGTTGCACGCATCTGATCGGCGTCCAGACAGGGATCGAGCCACTTCTCCATGACCGCGCCAGCCTACCCCCGCCCAGCCGTGACTCCGGGTGGGCGCCCCTCTAGTTCGCGATGGCGATTGCGGCGGCGGACTCGTTCGAGTGCGTCAGGGAGATGGCGATCTCGGCGTCGCCCGCGACCTCGGCCGCCCGGCCATGCAGCTGGAGCCGCGGCGGTTCGCCGCTCACCACCTCGATCTGTCGCATCGGAACGCTCTGCCCCAGCGCCTTGATCACCGCCTCCTTCGCCGCGAAGCGGGCGGCCAGGTGGCGGCCCGGCC
This sequence comes from Actinomycetota bacterium, assembly GCA_046732465.1. GTDB lineage: Bacteria > Actinomycetota > Thermoleophilia > Solirubrobacterales > 70-9 > DASUPK01. The sequence continues at coordinate 15,763 of JBKPND010000003.1, read as the reverse complement.
GGGCGCGCTCGCGCGCGTAGGCGAGCTCCGCCGGAGTGAACAACCTGTCCGCGAGGCGCGGGCGCCGCTCGAGCGCGCGCTCCACCCGCTCGATCTCGATCAGGTCGATGCCGACGCCGAGCGCCACTACTTGAGGCCGACGACGGCCTTCAGCTCGGCCTGGTCGCCCTTGCTGCCGGAGCCCGTGACCAGGTAGGTGAGCGCGTCCAGGTACGGCTTGGCCTGCCGGTAGCCCGGGTCGGACTTGGCCCCGGCGGACTCGGCAAGCTGGAAGACCTTGGGCAGATCGAGGAAGAAGTCGGTGCCGAGGTCTGAGACCTGCCCACGGGCGGAGGAGAACGGCTGGGAGTCGGAGAGCTTCTGCGACGGGGCCAGGCTCTGCTGGACAGAGTTCGCCCCGTACCCGATCACCAGCTTGTCCCCCTGCTGGGCGAACTCGATGGGCTGCGGCACCTCGGTCGGATCGCTGAGCTGGAAGCCGGTGCCGCCGCCACTGAGCGAAAGCGGCTTGACGGCCGTCGTGCCGCCGCTCCCGGCCCGCATGAGGGTTTGCAGCTGACCGAGCAGCCGGCCGGTGAGGTCCGGATCCTTGGTCTCGATGATCAGCGCCCCATTCAGCGTCGGCTCCGTCGTGCCCCGCACGTAGAGGACGGCATTGCCGAGCGCGCTGGTGAGCTGGTCGATCGACGAGCCTGTGGCCTGCTCGATCTGCGACAGGACCAGCTGCAGATCCGGGATGTTGGCCTCCTTGAGCTGCTCGATCGTCCGCTTCGCGGAGTCCCCGAGGTCGCCAAGCCCGAAGACGAGCCAGGAATCGCCGGGGACGTTCCCGAGCAGGGTGCTCTCCGGCGTCTCGACGCCGTTGTTCCCGCCGATGAACTCGAGGTCGAAGCTGTCAGCGGAAGCGGTGAGGGCACCGGCCACGGGCTGATCCAGCGACTCCCCGGCGGTCTTCTCGAGCTGCGCCTGGATCTGCTGGTCGAGCTGCTCCGGTCCGATGGAGTCGATCAGGGTCCGCGGGACTGTGTAGAAGGTCCCGAGCCGGTTGTCGGGGAGCTGATCCAGGGAATCCTTGAAGTCGCTCGAGTCACCGAGCGAATCGCCACTCTCGGCATCCACGGCGGCCTTGAACCCGTCGAGCGGCCCTTCGACGAGGAAGCTGCCGACCGTGCCGAAGACGCTCCCCGGCCGCGTGGGATCGGACTGGTAGGGGGAGCCCTGGTAGGTCTGCGCCGCCGGGTTCGAGGCGGTGGTCCCCGTCGCCTTGCGCACGCCGGCGATCGCCGCCGTCGGGTTGGTCGTCTCGAAGACCACAGTCCCATCCGAGTTGTCGCCCGAAAGGCGAGTGAAGAAGACGCCCGCCTTCTCGCCGAGCCACGGCTTCACGTCCTGATCGAGGTTGATCGGGTGGCCATCGGCCTTCGACTGCTTCTCGATCAGCGAGACGATCTTGCCGCCGGGATCCTGGGTGTCTAGGACCTTGGTGAGGGCCGCCTTGGCATCGGTCTGGGCCTGACCCGTGGGCTTCACGGTCGCGTCCAGATAGACGGGCGCGTTCGCCGGCACGGCGGCGGCGGGGCCGACGTCGGCGGTGCTGCCGCCGCTGTCCCCACCGCAACCGGCGAGGATCGCCGCCGGGGCGGCGACGCATGCGAGCAGGAGTGTGGAGAGCCGGCGGCGCCTCACGAGCGCGGCATCCTAGATCACTCGACGGTCACCGTTTTCGCCAGGTTGCGCGGCTGGTCGACGTTGAGACCCTTCTCACGCGCGACGTAGTAGGCGAGCAGCTGCAGCGGCACGATGGCGGCGATCGGCTGCAGTATCCAGTCGGTCCGCGGGACGAACAGGGTCTGGTCGGCCGACTCGCCGATCTCATCCGAACCCTCGGTGGCGATCGCGATCACCTCGGCGCCGCGGGCGCGGACCTCCTCCATGTTGGAGAGGATCTTCTCGACGACCGGGCTGTCGGTCGCGACGGCGATCACCGGTGTGGATTCGTCGAGCAGCGCGATCGGCCCGTGCTTCATCTCCCCCGCGGCGTAGGCGTCGGCCGGGATGTAGGCGATCTCCTTCAACTTGAGGGCGCCCTCTAGGCAGACCGCGAGGCCGATGTGCCGCCCGATGTACATGAAGAAGCGCTGATCCCGCTCAGCTTTGGCGATCACCTTGACCGGCTCCTCGATCGCGACGATCGTCTCCTGGATCCTGGAGGGGAGCGCTTTGAGCTCGGCCACCAGCTCCGCGATGCGCTCCTTCGGCAGCGTCCCGCGCAGCTCGGCGAGGCGGAGGCCCAGCAGGTAGATCGCGGCGACCTGGCTGACGAACGTCTTGGTAGCCGCCACGCTCACCTCGATTCCCGAGCGGGTGAAGAGGACGGCGTCGGCGTCCCGGGTCGCCTGGCTGCCCATCACGTTGCAGATGGCGAGCACCTTGGAGCCGCTCTCCCGGGCCAGCCGCATCGCGGCCAGGGTGTCCGCGGTCTCGCCGGACTGGGTGATGCCGATGACGAGATCGTTGGGGCGGTGCACCGGCTCGCGGTAGCGGTACTCCGAGGCGATATCCATCTCCACCGGGACCCGCGCCCACTGCTCGATCGCGTACCGCCCGATCAGGCCCGAGTGGTAGGAGGTCCCGCAGGCGACGATCACGATCCGCTCGACGTCGCGCAGGAAGTCGTCATCCAGCTCGACCTCGGAGAGATCGACGCCGTCGAGGGAGGGGAGCCGGTCGGTGATCGTCTCCGCGACCGCGTCCGGCTGCTCGTGGATCTCCTTGAGCATGAAGGTCTCGTAGCCGCCCTTCTCGGCGGCGTCCTCGTCCCAGGTGACCTCCTCGGGCTCGCGCTCGACGGGATTCCCGTCGGCGTCGGTGATGCTCACGTCCCCCTTGCGGACGGTGACGATCTCGTCGTTCTTGATCCCGAGCGCCGTGCGCGTCTGGGCCAGGAAGGCGGGGATCGCCGAGGCGATGAAGTTCTCGTCCTCGCCCAGGCCGATGATCAGCGGGCACTCCTTGCGCGCGGCGACCAGCGTGTCGGGCTGCTCCCGGTGCATGGCCACGAACGCGTAGTGACCCCGGAGCTCGCCGAACGCGCCCCGCACGGCCTCGGTCAAGTCACCCTCGTAGTGGCGCTCGATCAGGTGGCTGACGATCTCGGCGTCGGTCTCCGAGGTGAACTCATGCCCCTCGGCCTTCAGGTCCCGCCGCAGCTCCGCGTGGTTCTCGATGATCCCGTTGAGGACGATCTGGATGTTGTCCTGACAGTCGCCGTGGGGGTGGGCGTTCTCCTCGGTGACCCGGCCGTGGGTGGCCCAGCGAGTGTGGCCGAGCCCGATGGTCGCCGGCGGGGCGGCGACCGCGACCGACCCGTCGCCGTTCGAGGAATGCCGCTCGAGCGCCTCGCGCAGGTTCGCGAGGTTGCCGACCGCGCGCACGCTGTCGATCTCACCGTCCGAGATCACCGAGACGCCGGCGGAGTCATAGCCTCGGTACTCCAGCTTCTCCAGCCCGGCAATCAGCAGGTCCCGGCACGGTCGGTCACCCACATATCCGACGATGCCGCACATAAAAGGAGCTACAGGGTAGTGCCACACGGGCCGCCGCCCAAATGGCTGCCACAAACCTGTCAGGCGGCCGGAGCCCTCGTGGGCTACTTCTGCTCGATGCGGAGCCGGTTGCCGGCGGGGTCGCGCACGGCTGCGTCGCGGACGCCCCAGGGCCGGTCGGCGGGCTCCTCCAGCACCTCCGCGCCGGGCGTCGCGGCGACCTTCTCGAAGGTCGCGTCGAGGTCGTCGGTGCGGAAGTGAACCGGGTAGAGCTCGCCCTTCGCGAGCAGGGCGGCGAGTGCTTCCCCGTCCTCCTCCGAACGGCCGGGCTGCGGCTGCGAGAGCACGATCCCGATGTCGGGCTGGCTGTCGGCGACGAGGGTGATCCAGCGAAAGCCGCCGTTTTCGACCTCGTTGCGAACGGTCAGGCCGAGCGCGTCGCGGTAGAAGGGGAGGGCGGTGTCGGGGTCATCGACGAGGATATGAACGGTGCTGAGTGAGTTGGTCATGCGGGCGACTCTAGGAACGGGCGGCGAAAGATGCTTCTCCGAAACTGCTTTCTTTCGCCCGCCCCCGGCCCCTGCGCTTGCGCGGCCGGGTCACCACCATCACCTGGCACGGAGCTAGAAGGCGCAGCTCGTCGTGGTTGCGGGCGCGGTACGCGCTCGGCGTCTCGCCGACGAGCTCGGTGAACCGAGACGAGAACGAGCCGAGGCTCGTACAGCCGACTTCGAAGCAGACCTCCGTGACCGTCAGGTCGGCGCGGCGGAGCAGCGCCATCGCACGCTCGATGCGCCGGGTCATCAGGTACGAGTACGGCGTCTCACCGTAGGCCTCCCGGAAGCGGCGGCTGAAGTGCGCGTTCGACATCAGCGCCGTGCTCGCCAGGGAGGCGACGTCGAGGGGCTGGGCGTACTCGCGATCCATCCGGTCGCGGGCGCGGCGGAGGTGCCGCAGCTCGTCGAGGTCGGTGGCGCCCATGCCCCAATTATGGAGTCAGGCCAGCTCTTGCTTGGCCAGATCGACGAGGCGCTTGGTGACCGCCTCGCACTCCTCGGCGTCCGGCGCCTCCACCATCACCCGGAGGAGCGGCTCGGTCCCGGACGCGCGAACCAGCACGCGACCGCGGCCCTCGAGCTTGGCGTTCTCCTCCTTCACGGCACTCCACAGGCCGGCGGCATCCGCGATCGCGCCGCGATCCGAGACGCTTACGTTCTCCAGCCGCTGCGGCAGGCGCTTGAACGGCTCCGTGTCCTCGAGCCGGCGGCCGCCCAAGGCCCGCAGGACGAGCAGGGAGGCCGCGATCCCGTCCCCGGTCGGCGTGAAGTCGCTCCAGACGATGTGGCCCGACTGCTCGCCTCCCAGCCGCCAGTCGCGCTTGCGGAGGGCCTCGATCACGTAGCGGTCACCGACCTGGGTCTGCTCGACCTCGATCCCCGCCTCCTCCATGGTCGTCATGAACCCGTAGTTCGTCATCACGGTCACGGCGACGCCGCCCTCGAGCTCTCCGCGCTTCTGGAGGTCCTTCGCGATCAGCGCGATCAGGTCGTCGCCGTCGTGCAACTCCCCGGTCCCGTCGACGGCCAGCATCCGGTCCCCGTCGCCGTCGTAGGCGAAGCCGATGTCGGCGCCGGAGGAGCGGACCAGCTCGGTCAGGCCCTCGGGGTGCGTCGAGCCGCAATCGGCGTTGATGTTCCGGCCGTCGGGCTCCACCCCGGTGAGCTCCAGGTCGGCGCCGAGGGTGCGGAAGATTGCCGGGGCGGCCCGGAAGGTCGCCCCGTTGGCGCAGTCGAGGGCGACCCGCACGCCCGCCAGGTCGAGCTGGAACGCACTGCGCAGCTCGCGGATGTAGTCGTCGAAGGCGCCCTCCAGCTGGCGCACCCCCCCGACCCGCTCCTCGGTCCCATCGTCCAGGCGGGCCTCGATCGCGGCCTCAGTGTCGTCGTCGAGCTTGATCCCGTGTGAGTCGAAGAACTTGATGCCGTTGTCGGCGTAGGGGTTGTGCGAGGCCGAGACGACTCCGGCGAGATCGAAGCGCAGGCGGCGGGCGAGCACCGACGCCGCCGGGGTCGGCAGGACGCCGCCCAGCATCGCGTCCCCGCCTCCGGCCGCCACGCCCGCGGCGAGAGCCTCCTCGAGCATCGGCCCGGACTCGCGCGTGTCGCGGACGATCAGGACCTGGGGCCGCTCGGCCTCGGCCTGCAGCGCGGCCGCTCGGCCCAGCCGCACGGCCAGATCCGGCGTGAGCAGCTCCCCGACGGGCCCACGGACGCCGTCGGTCCCGAAGAGTTTTCTCTCCGCCACCTGTGGCGGACGCTAACGCTTGGAGAACTGCGGGCGCTTGCGGGCCTTCTTGAGGCCGGCCTTGCGGCGCTCCTTGACCCGGGCGTCGCGGGTGAGCATCCCCCGGCGCTTGAGCTCGGGCCGAAGCGCGGGATCGACGTCGCAGAGCGCGCGCGCGATCCCGTGCCGGACCGCCGCCGCCTGGCCGGAGATGCCGCCGCCGTGCACGCGGATTCGCACGTCGACGTTGCTCTCGTAGCCCGTCTGGGTCAACGGCTGCTTGGCGATCGACTGCAGGTAGGAACGCGGGAAGTACTCCTCGAGCGCGCGCTTGTTGACCTGGATGTTGCCGCTGCCTTGCCGCAGGATCACGCGGGCGACGGAGGACTTGCGCTTGCCGGTCGCGGAGTAGGTGGCATCTCCCTCGAGCTTGGCGGGCTCCGCCGCGACGGGCGCGTCCTCGTCGACGTCGCCGATCAGCTCGCGCTCGCGGCGCAGGCGCTCCTCCTCCTCGGCCTCGCGGCGGGCGCGCTCCTCGGCGTCGAGCTCGCGCTCGGGCTCGATCGCGATCGGATCGAGCTCGGCTCCCGGGACGACGTCTTCCTTCTTCCCACCCTCCTGGCGCTGGGGGCGCTCGCCCTCCTGCTGCGCGGCGGGCTCATCTCCACCGGTCTGCTCCTCGGCGGGCGTGTCGTCCTCCGACGCCGCGTCCTCGGAGAGGGCCTCCTCAGCCGGCTCGCCCTCGCCCTCACCGCTCTCTGGTGTGCCGCCTTCGGACGGCGCGGCCTCCTCTGGAGCCTGCTGCTCGTCGGCCTGCTGCTCCTCCGGCGTGCCCTCGGGCTGCTCGTCCGGGGTCTGCTCTTCGTTGCGCTGCTCTTCGTCCTGCATCTAAGTCTCGATCTCCAGCTGCTCGGGCTTCTGCGCCTGATGGGGATGGTCGGGTCCGGCGTAGACCTTGAGCTTGCGGAGCTGCTGGCGGGCCAGCCGGTTGCGCGGGAGCATCCCCTTGACGGCACGGCGGATGACGTCCTCGGGCCGCTTCTCGAGCAGATCCCCGAGGGTGCGGGAGCGGATTCCGCCCGGGTAGCCGCTGTGGCGCCAGTAGAGCTTCTTCTCGCGCTTGTCGCCGGTCACGGCAACCCTCTCGGCGTTAATCACAATGACGAAGTCGCCGACGTCGACGTGCGGGGTGTAGGTCGGCTTGCGCTTGCCCCGGAGCACATCCGCGATCTGGGTCGCGAGGCGCCCGAGCGTCCTGTTCTCGGCATCGACGACGTACCAGACCCGCTCACGGTCCTGTGGGGTCGCCTGGTAGGTCCTCATCGCAGTCGCAGTAGCCATAAAAAGAGCCGCGCACCTCCGCGGCCGCCGGATGATAGCCACCTTCCTCGGGCTCGGCGAGCGGCTGCTCCCGAGCGGATCGCGAGAGTAGGATCGCCGCGTGGAGGGTGGGCACGAAGCGGCGTCGGTCTCCTACAGGAGCGTCACGAAGCGCTATCCGGGTCAGGACGACGCCGCGATACACGACCTCTCTCTGGAGGTCGAGGCCGGCGAGATCTGCGTCTTGGTCGGGCCCTCGGGTAGCGGCAAGACCACGGCGCTCCGGATGGTGAACCGGACGGTCGAGATCACCGAGGGCGACATCCTGATCGGAGACACGTCGGTCCGCGATCGCGACCCCGCCGAGCTGCGCCGCGAGATGGGCTACGTGATCCAGCAGATCGGGCTCTTCCCCCACCGCACGATCGGGGAGAACATCGAGACGGTCCCCCGGCTGCTCGGCTGGGACCGCACACGCGCGCGGGAGCGGGCCGACGAGCTGCTCGAGCTGATCGGGCTCGGCTCGGGCCTGCGCGACCGCTACCCGAGCCAGCTCTCCGGCGGTCAGCAACAGCGGGTCGGGGTCGCGCGGGCGCTCGCCGCGGACCCCCCGGTGATGCTGATGGACGAGCCCTTCGGGGCGATCGACCCGATCAACCGGGAACGGCTCCAGAACGAGTTCCTCAGGCTGCAGTCGGACATCCAGAAGACCGTCATGTTCGTCACCCACGACATCGACGAGGCGATCAAGATGGGCGACCGGATCGCGATCCTCGAGGAGGGTGGGCGCCTCGCCCAGTACGCCACGCCGGCCGAGCTGCTGATGGCGCCCGCGAACGGCTTCGTCGAGGACTTCGTCGGCGCGGACCGGGCACTGAAGCGACTGGCGCTGATGAGGGTGCGAGACATCAACCTCTGGGAGGCGCCGCTTGCCTTCGTGGGTCAGTCCATGGCGGAGGTCAAGTCCAAGCTCGAGGGCGCGGAGGTTCCCCACGCCCTGCTGGTCGACTCCGAGCGGCAGCCGATCGGCTGGCTCTCCGAGTCGGACCTGCGCGCCGACACGGTCCCGGCAACCCCGGACACCGGTCCCGAGCCGGTCCTCGACCTCGACGACGTGATGCGGGACGCGCTCGCCGACCTGCTGCAGACCGAGACGCAGTACGCGCCGGTGACCGACGCACAGGGACGAATCGCCGGTGTGCTCTCGGTCGAGATCATCTCGGAGTTCCTCGTCTCCCCGGAGGCGAAAGTGGAGGAGCACGCCGCCGTGGAGCGACCGGTCGAGCGGCCGCTGGGCGAATGACGGCCGCGGTAGCCCAATTCGCCCCGCTCCTGGGCCAGGTGGAGATCCACAACCGGACCGGTCCGAACGCCCCGTGCCAGGCCAAGAACGGAGCGTTCTGCCTCAACTGGGCGATCGACAACTTTGACCGCTACACGACCCCCCTGCTCAACCATTTCCTCCTCGTGCTGGCCTGCGTCGCGATCGGCTTCGCCGCCGCCTTCGGGATGGCGTTGATCTCCCACGGTCGCAGCTGGCTGGTCCCGACCTTCACCGGCACCACCGGGATCCTCTACACGATCCCCTCCCTCGCCTTCATATTCCTGCTCCTACCGATCACGGGGCTGGGCACGACGACGGCAATCATCGTCCTGAGCGTCTACACGCTCCAGATCATCTACCGGAACATCGTCGCCGGCCTTGCGAATGTCCCGCCCGAGAGCAGGGATGCCGGACGCGGCATGGGGATGACCGATCGCCAGCTTCTCTGGCGCGTCGAGCTGCCGCTCGCCCTGCCCGAGATCATCGCGGGGCTGCGGATCGCGACGGTCTCCACGGTGGCCATAGCGAGCCTGATGGTGTTCGCGAACGTCAACACGCTCGGCCAACCCCTGTACCAGCAGATCAGCTTCAAGACCAACATCGTGATCGCCGGTGGTCTGATGATCCTGATGGCGATCGCCTTCGACCTGCTCCTGCTGCTCGCACAGCGCCTGCTCGCCCCATGGCGCCGGCCGTCCAAGGAGGCGTTGGCTTGAGCAACGCTATCCACCTCGGCTTCCTGGGCACCTTCGGCGACGCCTTCGACTTCATCCTCCATCAGCAGAGGGCGCGGATCGGCGACAACCTCGTCGGCGGCCCGGACAAGTCACTGTCGCTGGTCGGGGAGCACCTCAAGGTGACCTTCCTGTCGCTCGGGGTCGCCGCTCTGGTCGCCCTCCCCATCGGGATCGTCCTCGGCCATCTCCAAAGGGGCGAGACTTTCGCCATCGCCCTCGGCAACGCGGGCCGGGCGGTGCCGGAGCTCGCCCTGATCGCGTTCGTCGCGGCGTACATCGGCGTGGGACTCGCGAACGTCACCTTCGCCTTCGCCATCCTCGGGATTCCGCCGATCCTGACCAACACCTACGTGGGGATGAGCCAGGTCGACCGGAACGCGGTGGAGGCCGCGCGCGGCATGGGGATGACCAGCCTCCAGTCGATCATCAGGGTGGAGCTGCCGCTCGCGGTGCCGACGATCATGGCGGGAGTGCGGACGGCCGCCGTCAACATAGTCGCCACCGTCGCGCTGGCCTCCCTCGCCGGCCTCAGCACCCTCGGCGACTACATCATCAACCGCAACGTCTACGGCGACCAGGGCGTGGTGGCGGGCGCGATCCTGATCGCCCTGCTCGCCCTAGCCCTCGAGTTCGGCCTCGCCGGGTTGCAGTGGCTGCTCACTCCACGCGGTCTAAAGGTGGCGCGGGCGAGTACAGCCGCATAGGCTTACCCAATCCATTTCAGGGGGGCAGCAGCCCCAGACGAGAGGAGAGTCACGTGGTGACCGGCAATTCGCGACTGAGGGCGGCGTTCGCGGTGGTCGCGGCGCTGGTGCTCGCCCTCGGCGTCGCCGCATGTGGGGGCGACGACGACAACGACACCGGGACCAGCGGGGGCAACTCCGCCAACCTGATCAAGTCGAATCCCGCCAACAACGGGATCCAGCTGACGGTTGGTTCCAAGAACTTCACCGAGGAGTACATCCTCGGGAACATCTACGCCCAGGCGCTGCAGGCGGCGGGCTACGACGTGAGTACCAACCTCAACCTGGGGTCTGAGGTGATCGCCTACAAGGCGCTCCAGGACGGAGAGATCAGCGGCTACCCGGAGTACACCTCGACGCTCCTCCAGTCAATCTTCGGCAAGGACACGGTTCCCGCCGATGCCCAGGCCGCGTATGCCCAGGCGAAGCAGGAGCTCGAGCCGAAGGGCCAGACGGCCTTCGAGCCGACGCCGTTCGCAGACGCGAACGCGCTGGGAATGCTGAAGACGAAGGCCGACGAGCTGGGGGCGACCACGATCTCCGACCTCCAGGGCAAGTCGCAGGACCTGACCCTGTACGGCTCGCCGGAGTGCCGTGAGCGCGCTGACTGCCTGGTCGGGCTGCAGGACACCTACGGCCTCCAGTTCAAGTCGTTCAACCCGGTCGACATCGGGCTCCGCTACACGGTGCTCGACAAGGGCCAGGCGGACGCGTCGATCGTGTTCACCTCCGACGCGCAGCTGGGGGCGAACCCGGACAAGTACGTCCTCTTGGAGGACGACAAGGGGATCTTCCCCTCCGGGAACGTCATCTGGGTCACCGACCAGTCGACGGTCCAGAAAGCCGGGCCGGACTACCAGGCCACGATCCAGAAGGTCCAGCAGGGACTCACCCTGCCCGTCATGCAGGAGCTGAACGCCCGCGTCGACATCGACAAGCAGGACCCAGCCGACGTGGCGACGCAGTACCTGAAGGAGGACGGCTACATCCAGTAGCGGTCGTTCGCGAGCGAAGGTTGTACGAGAGGACCGGGGCTTACCCCCGGTCCTCTCGTTATACTGCCGCGCCAATCGATGGCCAAATCCCTCCGTTAACGCGAGGGTGCGCCGCAGGCGAAGCCGAGGCGCAACCCGATTAATGAGGGAGCGGGGGACCCGAAGGGGTTCATCCCCCAGGGGCGAATCGCAACCAACTGGTTCGTAGCGCCGCTCTCGGCGCGAGCCCGACAGCTAACTCCGCAGGCCGCAGAGAGCATGGTCGAGGCAGCATCCGACAAGCGGATTCGACGCACGCCCGGATGGGTCGTGGCGGCGGTCGCCGTGATCGCGGTGGCGACGGCGCTGATCGGCACCGGGGTCGCCTTCGCACAGAGCGGCGGGACCGGTCCTCCGGGCTCCACCCCGACGCCCACCAGCCCCACCCCCACGGCCCCAGCGGGCTCCCAGGTCTTCCCTGTCGCCGGGCCGCACACCATCGGGCAGGGCTTCGGGGCGGCCCGCTCCGGCCACAGCCACGAGGGCCAGGACATCATGGCCTCGTGCGGGACCCCGCTGGTCGCTGTGACTCGGGCCAAGGTCAAGTGGGTGAAGTTCCAGAGCCTGGCCGGCAACTACGTCGTGATCCGCAACAAGAAGCTCCACCAGGACTACATGTACGCCCACCTGGCGACGCGCGCCTCGGTTCGCAAGGGGCAGATCGTCATGCCGGGCCAGCAGATCGGCATCGTCGGCCAGACCGGCGACGCCACCGCCTGCCACCTGCACTTCGAGCTCTGGCTCGGCAAGTGGTACCGCGGCGGGCACCCGGTGAACCCGCTGCCCTACCTGCAGACCTACGCGGGCTACTAGGCCTTAACGGCGTCCCCCGAGGCGGGTGCTACAACGACGCGCTTGGTGTGTTCCTGCCTGAACATGCGAGCCCGCCGACTGATCCCAGCTCTCGCGGTCGCGGCCGCGACCACGGTGATCGCGGCCCCAGCGTTCGCCGACCAGGCCTACCGCTATCCGCTCAGGGGCGCCCACAACTACGGCAGCCTGGCCATCACCGGCTTCGGCGTGCAGCGCGCCGACGGTTCGGTCCACACCGGGCAGGACATCATCGCCGACTGCGGCACCCCGGTCCTGGCCGCCCACGACGGGGTGGTGAAGTCCGCCGGCTACTCCTCGGGGTATGGCTTCTACGTGGTGGTCGGCGGCAAGGGGACGCGCTTCGACTTCATCTACGGGCACATGAAGGGCCGCTCCTGGCAGCGCGCCCGCAAGCGGGTGCATGCGGGGCAGCGCCTCGGGTCGGTCGGGAAGACCGGCACCGACAGCGGGGTCTGCCACCTCCACTTCGAGCTCTGGAAGGGCCGCTGGTTCGCCGGCGGCAGCCGCACCGACCCCCTTCCCCACCTGCGCGCCTGGGACAAGTTCTCGGGCGGCCCGCTGCAGACCGAACCCGTGCCGGTCGGGCAGGACTCGGTGAGCCCTGCCCGGGCAAGCAGGCGGCTCTTCTACGACGGCGCTGAGTAGGCCCGCTTAGGCCTGCTCGGCCGGACGGCAGATCATCACCGGCAGATGGGCGTGCTGGGCAACGGCGGTCGCGACACTGCCAAGCACCGCTGAGCCGACCGTCCCACGACCGTGCGATCCGAGGACGATCACGCCGGCGTCGATCTCCTTCGCGGCGTCGAGGATTGCCTGCCACGTGCGGTCGCCTGCCTCGGTCTTCGATGCCGCCTCGAAGCCGGCCGCACGCGCCAGCTCGGCTCCCTCTTCGGCCGTCTTCGCGGCCTCGCTGCGAACCGACTCGAGCAACTCGTCCGGCACGATCGCTCTCGAGCCGCTCCAGAAGGGGATCGATCCGAGCGGCTCGAACGCCGCCAGGACCACTGCCTTCCTCGGCGTTCGCAGCTCGGCGCCGGCCTGCTCAACCGCGTACTTGGCGTGATCGGAGCCGTCGTACGCGATCAGGACCGGTTTCTCATCGGGGCTCATTCGCCTTCCATCCTGTCAAACGGCGCGCCCCCGCCGGATCGAGCGCCTCTCAGTTGGCGTCGTACCCGAGCTCTTGCAGCTTCTTACCCATCACCTCGTGCATCGTCGTCTGCTCGGCGTCGGTCATGTTCTGACGCCAGAGTCCGGCCGTTGCCGCACGGTGGAACTTGCCGCTGCCCCGCTCCTCCTCCGGTATGCGCTCGAACGCGTGTCGGCTCGCCACCTCGGCCGCCCACTCGTCGGAGGCCTCGACCCCGAGCCAGCGCGCGATCCGGACCAGCTCGGCGGCTGTCGCGGTGAAGAGGTCCTCGTAGCGGACCCGCAGCACCGCCTCCGGTCCGACCAACTCGCAGGCCCGCTCCACCACATCCATCCGGTACACCCAGTTGGCGGCAGTCCCCAGCACGAAGTTGTGACGCTCCTCCTGGGGCAGCGCGTCCCATCCGAGCTCCTCCGGCGGCCCCCAGCCGGCGGTGGTGAAGAGGTCCAGCATCGAGTCCACGACATCGCGACCGTCTCGAATCAGAAACAGGACTCGCGATCGAGGCAACAGCTTGACGAGGGTGTCCGCCGCCTCCGAGGTGTTCGGCTCCTTGACCACCAAGTGAGGGCGCGGCCAATCGGTTCGGGCCTGACCGTGCACGAGCTGATGCTCGAATCCCTCCAGGAGGAACGCCCGCATCAGCGGGCGCCAGAGGGGCTCGCGCTCGGGGGCGAAGACCCAGCCGGGAAGGTTCGCGTGTGAATCCGCCGATGAGGCGATCTTCACGGTTCCGTCCTGGTGCCAGCCGAATGTCCGGTTGAAGAGCTCCCCGGCCCAGGTCTCGTTGATCGTCGCCACCCCTGGTGCGCGCGCCTCGGCGAGCATCCGCAAGAGCCAGGTGCTCCCGGTGCGGGGCGAACCGAACATCCAGACGACGCGCGATTCGAGCTCCTTGAACCCCGGCTTGTTCAGATAGCGGCTGCGGTGCCAGCCGGCAACGTAAGCCCGAAACCGCGCGCGCACACTTGCCAGGTCCCTCATCGGGCCGCCCCGCGAGCTCACTCCCACTCGATGGTGCCGGGCGGCTTCGAGGTGAGGTCCAGCGTGACGCGGTTGACGCCCCGCACCTCGTTGATGATCCGGTTGGAGACTCGCTCCAGGAGGTCGTATGGCAGGCGGGCCCAGTCGGCGGTCATCGCGTCGTCGGAGGTGACGGCGCGGATCACGATCGGGTGGGCGTAGGAACGCTCGTCGCCCTGCACCCCTACCGAGCGGACCACCGGCAGCACGCAGAAGGACTGCCAGAGCTCGCGGTAGAGACCGGCGGCGCGGATTTCCTCCTGGAGGATCGCATCGGCCTCGCGGACGATGTCGAGGCGCTCGCGGGTGACCTCCCCGCCGACCACGCGGATCGCCAGACCCGGCCCCGGGAAGGGCTGGCGCCAGACGAAGCGCTCGGGCAGACCCAGCTCGGCCGCCACGGCGCGGACCTCGTCCTTGAAGAGCATCCGCAGCGGCTCTACGAGCTCCATCTCCATCTCCTCGGGTAGCCCGCCCACGTTGTGGTGCGACTTGATCGTCGCGGCCGCCCGGCCATCGCCGCCGGACTCGATCACGTCCGAGTAGAGCGTGCCCTGAACCAGGAAGCGGGCGTCCTCGACCTTGCCCGCCTCCTCCTCGAAGACCCGGATGAACTCCTCGCCGATGATCTTGCGCTTGGTCTCCGGATCCTCGACCCCGGCGAGCCGGTCGAGGAAACGATCGGCGGCGTCCACTTGGATCAGGTGGATGCCGTGCTGCTCGCGGAAGGCGGTGACCACCTGGTCAGCCTCGTTCTTGCGCATCATCCCGTGGTCGACGAAGACGCAGGTGAGTCGGTCACCGATCGCCCGGTGGACGAGCAGAGCGGCTGTCGCTGAGTCGACGCCCCCCGAGAGGCCGCAGATCGCACGCGCGTCGCCCACCTGAGCCTGGATCGATGACACCTGCTCCTCGATAACCGAGGCCGGCGACCACTTCTCCTTCGCGCCGACGACGTCGCGGAGGAAGCGGGTGAGGATCTCGGTGCCGTATGGGGTGTGGACGACCTCGGGGTGGAACTGGATTCCGTACAACCCGCGCTCGATGTCCTCGACCGCGGCGACCGGGGACTCGGTGCTCGAGGCGAGGGCGGTGAAGCCCGGCGGCGGCTCGAAGACGGTGTCGCGGTGGCTCATCCAGCACTGCTGCTCGGCGGGCAGGCCCTCGAGCAGGGTGCCGCCGCCGTCGCGGAGGGTGAGCTGGCTGCGGCCGAACTCGCCGGCGGGTGCCTCCTCGACGCGGCCGCCGAGCTCGTGAACCATCAGCTGCATTCCGTAACAGATGCCGAGCACCGGGATGCCGAGGTCGAGCAGCGCTTTGCGCAGAGCGGGAGCGCCGTCCGCGTAGACGGACGCCGGCCCGCCGGAGAGGACGAGGCCCTTCGGCCCGCGCTCCATGATCCGTTCGATAGGCGTGTCGTGCGGGAGCAACTCGCTGAAGACCCCGCACTCGCGGATGCGGCGCGCGATCAGCTGCGAGTACTGGCCGCCGAAGTCGAGAACCAGGACCTCCTCGGTTGCCTGGGACGGCGCGGCTCGATCGACCTCGCGAAGATCCGGCTCCGAGCCGGGAACGGTGCGCTCGGGGACGTGGACCCGAGCCTGGGTGTCGTCGGAAGCGGCGCTGGCCGCTTCAGTCATCGCTGACGGCGACCGCCGCTGCGACGGTGGCGCGCCCGTTGGAGCCCATTCCGACCGACTGCTCGCGCTGCAACTGCTTGCCCTCGGACATCAGCGCCGGAGCGACCATCACCTCGGCCCGGTGGAACTC
>JBKPND010000002.1:0-34798 GCA_046732465.1 Actinomycetota bacterium | reverse complement strand
CCCAGCCGAACGGCGAGCGTGCGCTTGCCCGCGCGGCGGTCCGTATCGACGTCACGCACGTTGTTGACGACGAGGATCGCCGTCGCCAGGCAGCCGACGGCGACGGAGAGGCCGAAGGGCAGCCAGTCGAGGCGCTCGAGCTGCACGTAGTAGGAGCCGTTCACCGCCACCAAGCCGAAGAAGAGGAAGACGAAGAGCTCGCCGAGCCCCGCGTAGCCGTAGGGGCGGGGGCCACCGGTGTAGAGGACGCCGGCGGCGATCGAGGCGGCGCCCACCGCGATGATGATCCATCCCGCCACCGTCGCGAGGTAGATGCCCGCGGCGACTGCCACCCCGAAGGCGAGCCAGGTCGCGATCAGCACGCTACGAGGAGCGACGAGCCCCGCGGCGGTCACCCGTACCGGCCCGAGCCGGTCGACGGTGTCGGCCCCGCGCTTGGCATCGGAGTAGTCGTTCGCCAGGTTCGTCCCGATCTGGATGAAGATCGAGCCGATCAGAGCGGCGATGAAGGCCGCGACGCGAGGCAGATCACCGTCCTGCTCGATCGCGGCCGCCGTCCCGACCAGGACCGGCGCGATCGCCGCCGGCAGCGTCCGGGGACGCGCCGCCATCAGCCAGATCCTCAAGTCAAGGCCTCTTCGGGTACTTGGAGAAGTCCGGGCTGCGGCCCTGCTGGTAGGCGTTGCGGCCCTCCTGGCCCTCCTCCGTCATGTAGAAGAGGAGCGTCGCGTCGTGGGAGAGCTGCTGGATCCCGGCCAGCCCGTCCTCGGTTGCGTTGAAGCTCGCCTTCAGGAGCCGTAGGGAGAGGGGGGAGAGCGCCGCCATCTCGCGGCACCAGGCGACCGTCTCGCGCTCCAGCTGATCGAGCGGCACGACCGTGTTGACGAGTCCCATGTCGAGCGCCTCCTGCGCGTCATAGAGCCGGGAGAGGAACCAGATCTCCTTCGCCTTCTTGACGCCGACGTTCCGCGCCAGCAGGGAGGAGCCGAAGCCGCCGTCGAAGCTGCCCACCCGCGGCCCGGTCTGGCCGAAGACCGCGTTGTCGCCGGCGATCGTCAGGTCGCAGACCAGGTGGAGGATGTGACCGCCCCCGACGGCGTAGCCGGCGACCATGGCGACCACCGGCTTGGGCAAACGGCGGATCTGCACATGGAGGTCGCCGACGTCGAGCCGGCCGACGCCCTGCTTGGCGACCTCGTCATCGCCGATGTAGCCGTCGTCGCCGCGGATGCGCTGATCACCGCCCGAGCAGAAGGCCTCGTCGCCTGCGCCGGTGAAGATGATGGTCGCGACGTCCACGTCGTCGCGGGCCCGCGTGAACGCATCGCGGAGCTCGGCCAGGGTGGGGGGGCGGAAGGCGTTGTGGACCTCCGGACGGTTGATCGTGATCTTCGCGATGCCCTCGCAGCGCTCGTAGATCACGTCCTCGTAGTCGCCCTCCGCGCGCCATTCGATGGGCGCGTAGAGCTGCTCTTCGGGTGGCGCATCCTTGTGACGTCTCGGCATCCGGGCGCTTAGGCTAGGGGACCGTGAAGCTCGACAACTGGCTCGCTCAGCGAGCGCAAAGTTGCCCCGAGCGGACGGCGCTGGTCACCGAGGGATCCAGCGTGACCTACGCCGAGCTGGAGGCGGAGGCGACCTGGGTCGCTCGCCGCCTCGCCGCCTACGGGGTGAGGAGGGACGCGGTCGCGGCGCTCACCATGCATCCGCGCCGCGAGGAGGTCGTGCTCCTGCACGCCCTGATGAAGCTCGGCGCGGTCGCGCTGCCCCTCAGCCCGCGCCTGACGGAGGCGGAGCGCGCCGCCGTGCTGGCCGTGGAGCGGCCCGCCGTCGACCTCAACGACGCGGCCGAGCTCACCCAGACCGAGGCCGACCTGCCGCTGCTCGGAGAGCACGACATGGACGACCTCCAGTGCCGCATCCTGACCAGCGGCACCTCGGGCGAGCCGAGGCCGGTCGGGCTGACCTACGGGAACTTTCTGTTCAGCGCGGTCGGGTCAGCCTTCAACATCGGCGTCGACCCATCCGACCGCTGGCTCTGCTGCCTGCCGCTCAGCCATGTAGCGGGTCTCTCGATCATCCTTCGCTCGGTCATCTACGGGACCACGGCCGTGCTGCTCGACGGGTTCGACACCGAGCAGGTCGCGAGCACCCTCGTCTCGGGCGACATCACCGTCCTCTCGCTCGTCCCGACGCAGTTGATCCGGCTGCTCGAGGCGGACGCCGACCTCTCCGCGCCGCGCGCGATTCTGATCGGAGGCGGGCCGGTGCCGCCCGGCGCCCTCCGTGACGCGCTCGGCCGAGGTGCAACAGTCGTGCAGACCTACGGGATGACCGAGACCTGCTCGCAGGTCACCACGCTGTCCACCGAAGACGCTGAGCGCAAGGTGGGCTCGGCCGGCCGGCCGCTGCTCACCACCCATGTGCGGATCGAGGATGGGGAGATCCTGGTCCAGGGTCCAACGGTCGCTCCGGGCTGTTACGAGAGTGACGGCTGGCTACACACGGGCGATCTCGGCCGCATCGACGAGGAGGGCTTCCTCTACGTCACCGGCCGGAGCAGCGAGGTGATCGTCACGGGCGGCGAGAACGTGATGCCCGCAGAGGTCGAGGCGGCCCTGATCGCGCACCCGGCGGTCGCCGACGCCGCGGTGGTCGGCCGCCCGGATCCCGAGTGGCAGGAGGCGGTCTGCGCCCTGGTCGTTCTCAACGGGGACGCCGATGTCACCGAGGAGGACCTGCGGTCGCACTGCTCCTCCTCGCTCGCCTCCTACAAGGTTCCGAAGCAGGTTGACTTCGTCTCCACCCTGCCCCGGACCGCGTCAGGCAAGCTGCTGCGGGGCGAGTTGCCGGAAGTGGCGCCCCGCTAGCATCCTCCGCCTCATGGCTGCCGAGGACGTCCTCTACGACAAGGACGCGGACCTCTCCGCGCTCGAGGGTAAGACGATCGCGATCCTGGGCTACGGCTCCCAGGGCCACGCCCACGCGCTCAACCTGAAGGACTCCGGAATGGACGTGGTCGTCGGACTGCGCCCCGACTCCTCGAGCCGCGCCGACGCGGAGGCCGAGGGGCTCGAGGTCCTCGACGTCACCGACGCCGCCAGCAGGGGCGACGTGGTGATGATCCTTCTACCGGACGAAAAGCAGGCGCAGATCTGGCGCGAGGAGATCTCGGACGGGATCGCGGACGGCAATCTGCTGATGTTCGCCCACGGCTTCGCGATCCGCTTCGGCCAGATCGAGCCGCCACCCGGAGTCGACGTAGGGATGGTCGCCCCGAAGGGGCCCGGCCATCTGGTTCGGCGCGAGTTCGTCGACGGGCAGGGCGTGCCCTGCCTGATGGCCGTCCACCAGGACGCCACCGGGACGGCCCACGACCAGGTGCTCGCCTACGCGTCGGGTATCGGGGGCGGCCGCGCCGGGATCATCGAGACGACCTTCAAGGACGAGGCGGAGACCGACCTCTTCGGTGAGCAGGCCGTGCTCTGCGGGGGCGCCACCGAGCTCGTGCGGGCCGGCTTCGACACGCTGGTCGAGGCGGGGTACGACCCGCGCCTCGCCTACTTCGAGTGCCTCCACGAGCTCAAGCTGATCGTGGACCTGATGTACGAGCACGGCATCCAGGGGATGCGCCACTCCATCTCCAACACGGCCGAATACGGCGACATGACCCGCGGCCCTAATGTGATCACCGACGAGACCCGGCAGGCGATGAGGAAGATCCTGGCCGACATCCAGTCCGGGGAGTTCGCGAAGGAGTGGATCGCCGAGAACGAGGCGGGCCAGGAGAACTTCCAGCGCATGCGCGAGGAGGCAGCCGGCTCCCAGGTGGAGAAGGTCGGCAAGGACCTCCGCGCGATGATGCCCTGGATCGAGGACTAGACGAGCTAGTTCTCGGGCGGGCGCCCGTCCCGCCCGACGTAACCGCCCTCGGCCCCTACTGCCAGGTACTGGACGTCCTCGGTCTCGCTCGGGTTGGACACCTCGCGCACCGTCGCGGCATCGATCCGAACCGCGCCGCCCTCGCGGATCTCCTGTCGGGTACCGTCGCCGAACTCGATCGCCAGCGTGCCCCGGTGGACGAAGTAGAGCTCCTGCTGGCGCTCGTGGTAGTGGCGCCGGCCCTCGTGGTACCCGGGTGGCATGGTGATCAAATTGACGCCGAACTCCGTGACGCCCAGTTCCTGTCGCACCTTTCGGAACCCGTAGCCCTCGCCGAGTGCGCCCGGGCCCGTTGCGGCCGCCCAGCCCTCACCGCGAGCCAGCTCGTCCGCCATCAGGCCGCGGTCACCGGCTCCTGCTCAGAGATCGGCGGGAGCGTGTCGGTCATCAGGAGAAAGTATGCGGTCGCCCGCAGCTGATAGGCGAGCCCCCAGCTGATCACGTTGTGGGTGCCTCCCGATGAGTGTCCCCGGAAGACGATGTGGAACCAGGCGACGACGGCGCCGAGCGGCCAGACGTAGCCGAGCAGGTAGAGCATGAAGAACGCCGGGATTCCAACGATGAAGCGGAAGCCCGTCTTCCAGCGGCTGTAGCGCTCCCGCCGGGGTCCGACCACGGCGCGGAGCGGATAGTCGGGCGCCTCCTCGAAGCCAAAGGGCGGCCACTCGTCGGTCTGCAGGTAGGTGAACCCGTACGTACGAGCGATGAAGCGGAGTACGCCGGCGTTGAAGCTGTAGAGGCCCTCCGGATAGCGGCCGGTGAAGACGATCGCGAACCAGGCGAGGAAGGCGACGATGAACGCGCCGAAGATGTAGACGCTGCCGAGGAGAAACCAGGGGATGACGAGGATGAAGCGGAAGCCGGTCTTCGACCGGCTCCGCTTCTCCACGTAGTCAGCCTCGTAGCCGACTGGGTACAGCTTCTAGACCTCCGGCGTGCTGCTCGGCGTCTCGCTCGAGATCTGACCGGCGGGTGCGGCCCCGCTCTCCTCGTAGGAGAAGGGCGGATAGTCCTCCGTGATCAGGAGGAAGTACCCCGTCGCCCTGATCAGGTAGGCCATCGCCGACCGCATGGGGTTGAAGAGACCCTCCCCGAGCTTGCCGGTGAACAGGATCGCGAACCAGGCGATGATCGCGACGACGTACAGGATGATCGCCTGGACGAACGCCAGGAGCATCACCGGGATCCCGATGATCAGCCGGAGCCCGGTCTTCAGGCGGCTGTACTGCCCGAGCGGAGCGGGGACGCCGATCCGAACCGGGTAGTTCGGGCCCTCCTCGCCGCCGAAGGGCGGGAACTCGTCGGTCAGCAGGTACAGGAAGCTGTTCGTCCTGCCCGACATCCGCAGATAGCCGGCGTTGAAGTTGTACAGCCCCTCCGGATACCTGCCGGTGAAGACGATCGCGAACCACGCGATGATCGCGCAGATCTCGGCCACGATCCCGTAGATGTAGGCCACGATCAACCAGGGGATCGCGACGATGTATCGGAAGAAACTGGTCAGGCGATTCCGGCCTTCGAGGGCGGGATCCACCTCGTAGCTGATTGGGTACATATCTGTCTCCCAGGTCGAGGTCTCGGGGATTCACGCCCTCGGCGATAACCGACCCCTCGGACGCAGGCCGACCCTACCCGACGACACGGAGGGCATTCCAGCGATTGGCCAAATTCCGTCCGCGTGGGGCGACCTTTAGCCTTGCGACTCCTCGCTGAAGCCAAATGACTCGAACGATCGTTGAGATACCCGCTGCCCTGAAGCCGGCCGACGGACGGTTCGGCTGCGGCCCCTCCAAGGTGAGGCCGGAGGCCCTGGCGAAGTTGGCGAGCCAGAACGAGCTGATGGGAACCTCACACCGCCAGCAGCCGGTGCGGGACCTGGTCGCCCGCGTGCGGGAGGGGCTCGGCGAGCTCTTCAGCCTCCCCGAGGGCTACGAGGTCGCACTCGGCAACGGCGGCACGACGGCTTTCTGGGACGCCGCCGCGGCCTGGCTCGTTCGCGAGCGCGCGCTGCACCTGGCCTACGGAGAGTTCTCGTCCAAATTCGCGAAGGCGACCGCGGGCGCCCCGTTCCTGGCCGACCCGATCCTGATCGAGGCCGATCCCGGCGACGCCCCGGCCCCGGTCGCCGACCCGGATGCCGACGTCCTCGCTTGGGCGCACAACGAGACCTCCACCGGCGTGATGGTCCCGGTGGAACGTCCGGACGGCGCGGGGGAGAGCCTGGTCCTGATCGACGCGACCTCGGGCGCCGGCGGCCTGCCGGTGGACGTCGGCCAGGCCGACGCGTATTACTTCGCGCCCCAGAAGGCATTCGCCGCGGACGGCGGCCTCTGGCTCGCGCTGCTCAGCCCGGCGGCGATCGAGCGGATCGAGGAGCTCGACGGCGCCGAGGACGGGCGCTGGCAGCCCGCGTTCCTCTCGCTCGCCGTCGGCCTCGAGAACTCCCGTAAGGAGCAGACCTACAACACGCCGGCCCTGGCGACCCTCTTCCTCCTCGCCGACCAGATCGAGTGGCTCCTCGATGGCGGTGGGCTTGAGTTCGGCGTCTCGCGCAGCCGCGCCTCCTCGGAGCATCTCTACGGCTGGGCCGAGGGGTTCGAGCTGGCCACTCCGTTCGTTGCCGATCCCGCGAAGCGCTCGCTCGTGGTCGGGACGATCGACTTCGACGATGGGGTGGACGCCGCGGCGCTGGCCGCCACGCTGCGGGCCAACGGGATCGTGGACACGGAGCCCTACCGGAAGCTGGGCCGCAACCAGCTGCGCATCGGCATGTTCCCGGCCGTCGATCCCGGCGACGTCGAAGCGCTCACCGCGTGCATCGACTGGGTGCTCGAGAACTCCGACGACGTCCGGCAATGAGCGACAAGGCCAAGGTCCTGGTCAAGGAGAAGATCGCCGACGCGGGCGTCGAGCTCCTGCGTGAGCGCTTCGACGTCGAGCTCGGGCTCGACTGGGACGGGGGTGAGCTCGAGGACCGGATCAGCGAGTTCGACGGCATCCTCATCCGCTCCGCGACGAAGCTGACGCCGGACCTGATCGAGCGGGCCGGGCGGCTCAAGGTGATCGGGCGCGCCGGCACCGGGGTGGACAACGTCGACGTCGACGCGGCGACCAAGCGGGGCATCGTGGTCGCCAACGCGCCCGAGGCCAACTCGATCGCCGCCGCCGAGCACACCATGGCCCTGATGCTCGCGCTCTGCCGCAACATCCCCCAGGCCCACGCCTCGCTTGCGGGCGGCGCCTGGGCCCGGGGCAAGTTCAAGGGCGCCGAGCTCTACGGCAAGACCCTCGGTGTCCTCGGCTTCGGCCGGATCGGTCAGCTGGTCGCGGCGCGAGCCCAGGCTTTCGACATGCCGGTGATCGCCTATGACAAGTTCGTGACCGCGGAGCGCTTCCGGGAGCTGGGGGTCGAGGGCATCGACGAGCCGGACGAGCTCTACGCCCGCTCCGACTTCATCACCCTGCACCTGCCCAAGACCAGCGAAACCGTCGATTTCATCAACGGGGCGGCGATATCGAAGATGCGTGATGGCGTCCGGATCATCAACTGCGCTCGCGGCGAGCTGATCGATCTCGATGCGCTGACCGAGGGGCTGGCGTCGGGCAAGGTCTCGGGTGCGGCTCTCGACGTCTTCCCGGAAGAGCCCTTCGGCGGGCACCCGATCCTGGAGCGGGACGACGTCGTGGTCACGCCCCACCTCGGAGCCTCCACGGCCGAGGCCCAGGATCGGGCCGGGGTAGTGACGGCCGAGCAGGTCACGGCGGCCCTCACCGGCGGCGTGGTGACGACGGCGGTCAACATCGCCGCGGTCCGCCCGGAAGTGATGGAGCAGCTCGCCCCGTTCGTGCCGCTGTGCGAGAAGCTCGGCCGCCTGGTCCAGGCGCTCGCCGAGGGTCCGCCCGACCGCGTCGAGGTCGAGTTCCGCGGCCGGCTCGCCGACCAGGACACCCGCATCCTCGGCATCGCGGCGGTCGTGGGGATCCTCTCCGGGCACACTGAGGAGCCCGTCAACCTGGTCAACGGCCCCCACATGGCCGAGGAGCGCGGCATCGAGCTCGTCGAGACGCGCGACGCGCTCTCGGAGGACTTCACCGAGCTGGTCGTCGTCCGAGTCAGCACCGGAGAGGAGTCGGTCGAGGTCGCCGGCACCGGGGTCGGCCCGCGCAACATCCCGTACCTGGCGCGAGTCTGGGGCGAGGACTTCTACCTGCCCTTCGCCCAGCACCTGGCGATCTTCCGCTACACCGACCAGCCGGGGATGATCGGCAGGGTGGGGACGATCTTCGGCGAGGAGGGCGTGAACATCGTCTCCGCGGCAGTCGGAGCGGAATCGGAGGGAGAGACCGCGGTCATGGCCCTCACGACCGATGCGCCGGTCGCCCAGTCGACGGTGGATCGGATCCTCGAGCTCGACGGGTTCTCCGTCGGCCGCGCGGTCAGCCTTTGAAGTGACTGGATCCCGGGGTCCGGCACTGCGGCCCGGGCCGGAGCAGGAGCTGCTGCTGCACGCCGCCCTCGACGCCGACGACGTGGCACTGGAGGCGTTCTCGCGCTGGCGTGCGGCGGTGGACTTCGAGCGGATCGACGGCGGCAGCATGCGGCTGCTTCCGCTCGTCGTCGACAACCTGGGCTCGCAGCTGGGCGATGACGATGTCGCCGGCCGAGCCCGGGGCATCGCCAAGTACACGTGGGCGCACATCCAGCAGGCGCAGCGCGTGATGGCGCCGGTGCTCACCGCGCTCAACGATGCGGGCGCTACGCCCATGCTGCTCAAGGGCTGGGCGCTGCCGGATGGGTACGGAGGGCAGGGCTGGCTGCGGGCCCGGTTCGACCTCGACCTGCTGGTGCCCGAGGAGCGGTTCTCGTCCGCTGCCCGACTGTTCGAGGATCACGGCTTCTCCCGCGCCTTCGATGTCGAGCACGGGGATCAGCGAATCGGCGACCGTCACGCCGTCGGATTTTCCGGGCCTGGGGGGCTCGATGTCGATCTGCACCGTCGTGCCCTGCCCACGATCAATCAGCAGGACGCGGAGGGCCCGCTCTGGGATGCCGCCCACTCGGTCGCGCTCGGTGATGCGAAGTGCCTCGTCCCGGACCGCGCCGACCTGCTGCTGATGACGATCGAGCACGCCTGGCGCTGGAACCCGGCCGACTCCGGCGTGCGCTGGGTCGCGGACGCCGTGGTGCTGCTTCGAGATCCGGAGGCGTTCGACTGGGACCGGCTGGTCGCTATGAGCGAGCGCTACTGGCTCCAGGCGCTGATCGACGACTCGCTTTCGTATCTCGCCCGCGCCTATGGAACCCCCTACCCGGACGGGATTCGGCGGCGGCTCAATCGCGCCCCGCGCTGGGCCGTGATCGAGGCCCGCGCTCGGGCCCGGCCACCCGCCCGCCTCGCCCGGAGCGAGCGGGCCGCCCTCTGGCTGGGGGACGCCGTTCGCTCGTCGCTCGAGCCGGGATCGCAAGTCTCGGCCGGAGCCCTGGCGCGCGCCGTTGCGGCTCAGATGCGAGTGCGAAGCCCGGCCCTCGTGCCCGCCGAGGCCGTGTATCGAGCTGCCGGCCGGCCGGCGGGGCTTCAGCGGATTCGCCGCCGCTGGCGGCGGCCGGGGGGCTTGCCGTCGTGCGGCCCGCTGCCGCTCGGCGAGCCGGTCCCGCTCGCGGTGAGCTCCCCGTGGCTGCCGGTGCTGGCCGAGGGCTGGTCGCTCCCCGAGCGCAGCGGTGTGTGGACCGACGGACCCGAGGCGAGCCTGCGCCTGCCGTTGCCGGAGGACGGGGAGGGGGCGCTGATCGTCGACCTCGAGCTCGATCCATTCAGCGTGCCGGGCGACGAGTCCCGCGCCGTCGAGGTGCTCTTCGAGGGCCGGCGGCGACGCGTCGATCTGCGGGCGGGGGATCCGCGGAATCGGCCGCTCCGCCTGCGCATCGAGCCGCGCTCAGGCCGGAGGCTCCTCGAGCTCGACCTGTTCCTGCGCAACCCCGCCGATCCGTCCCAGCACGGCATCGACGACGAGCGCAGGCTCGGGGTCCACCTGCGTTCCCTGATGGTCACACCCGGCCGCGCCGTCGATCGATGACTCGCTTCAGGGCTCGGGCGTAGTCCCCGTACTCGTCGCGGTGGGTGCGCGTCGTGTTGTCCCCGTGGCTGCGGCGCAGCTGCATCACGTCGTCGACCCGGGCGAATCGCAGGCCGGCGTCCTCAGCACGCGCGACCCAGTCGATCTCGCTGCCCAGAACCGTCCCGGCGTCGAAGGGGCCGACCCGCTCGAGGCTGCCCCGGCGGAACAGGGCTGCCGTGACCGCGCGCACCGCTTGCGGCGGGCCGGCCACCCGGGCCGCGTCGGCCGGGTCGGTGATCGGCGTTCCGCTGTAGTCATCGAAGAGGCGCATGGGGCCGAAGACGGCATCCAGGTCCGGATCGCTCTCGAGCGCGGATCTACCGGCGGCGAGGCGGCCGGGGGGCCACAGGTCATCCGCGTCGAGGAAGGCGAGCAGCGAGCCCGCGGCGGCCGCGACGCCGGCGTTCCTCGCCGCTCCGGGCGTGTCGCCGCCGCTGGTGAGGTGGCGCCGAGGGGCGTCCGCATAGCGGTCGAGGATCTCCGCCACCTGGTCGGAGGGCTCGTGCTCCACCACGAGCAGCTCGATATCCGGATCGCCCTGGGCGAGGACGCTCCCAATTGCGGCCGGAAGCAGGCGGGTGTGCCCGTGCGCCAGGATCACCACCGAAAGAAGCTCGGTCATCAGCGAGCCCTCGTGTGAGTTGATGCGCGCGCGAGCGCGTCCAGGATCGCCGTTCGCGCGACCTCGAATGAGAAGTGCTCCTCGACCAGCTGAGGGCCCTCCGCGTGGAGCGTGTTCCAGAGCTCGGGATCGGTGCGAAGGCGAAGCACGGCGTCGATCAGCGACGCGGGATCGTCGGCGACGACCCCGTGGACGCCGTCGACGACCGGGATGCCCTCCCAGGCGCTGCTCGTGCCGGCGGTCGGCAGGCCGTGGGCGAGCGCGGTGAGCACCTTGCCCTTCACGCCGGATCCGTACGGCTGTGGCACGACCGAGCACCAGGCCGAGTCGAGATAGGGAGTGATGTCCGGTACGTGCCCGGTGGCCTCGATGCGGCCGTCGCTCTCCGAGGCCGCTCGAACGAGCCAATCGGGCGGATCGATGCCGGTCAGGACCAGCCGGAGATCGGGATCGCTTTCAGCGAGCGCCGGCCAGACCTCGTCGAGCAGGATCCGGGCGCCGGCCTGATTCGCCGGCTGCGGCCAGTAGGCGGCGAGGAAGACGTCCGGCCGGCGGTCGGATCGCGGCAGCGAAGGACACCCGTCTACCGGGTGGATCGAGGGGGCGACCACGATATCCGCCTCCGGGATCGACTCCCGCAGGGTCGATCGCTCGGTATCGGTGACCGTGAGCGTGATGTCGGCGCTGGCGACCAGCTCGAGCTCGAGCGCCTTGAGCCGGAGCGCTTCGCGCATCACGCTGCCGTTCTTGGTCACCTTCGCCTGCCGGAAGGCCCGGACGTGCGTCAGCTCGAGGGTGTCGTAGATGAGGGGGGCCCCGGGAGCCCGCTCCCGCAGGAGCGGCACGACCGTTTCCGCGACCTGGGGGCGGCTGACCAGGGCGACGTCCAGCTCAGGCCGCCCGTCCAGATGAGCAGCGAGCGCGTCGACGCCGGGTTCGAGGATCTCGATTCCCGCCGCGCGAAGCCGCTCGCCGCTGACCCGCGGGATCAGCCCCTGGAACGGATGGAAGACGATCTGCCAGTCCTCGGAGCGCAGGATCTGCAGCATGCGCCACATGCGCAGGGATGCGGTGTCGCGCGAGGGCTGCGGCACTCCTTCGTCGCAGATGAGCAGGGCCCCGCTCACGGCGAGAGGATGCGGTCTAGGGCTTCGACGTTGGCGTCCGGGTCGCGCGCGAGGTCGATCTCAAAGCACGGAAGATCCCGGAGCAGAGCGGCCAGTACGGCGAATCCCGCCGTCTCGCCCGGCAGCTGAAGCAGCGAGCTCGGGGCGAGGCCCTTGAGCGCGCTCGCCCCGGAGATGCGCCTCACGTCCGCCTTGTCCCGGCCGGAAACCTTCGAGATCACGATCGCCGTGATCGGGATCGGCCCAGCCGGCTGATCCGAGCGCAGGTCGCGGACGTCGAGAACGCTCTTGCCGTGGAGCGTCTCATCGCCGGCGCGGGCGACCGGCGCCAGCTCGGGCAGCATCGACATCGCGTGAGCATCCGCCTTGGCGCTGGCGTAGATCGGCGCGGCGGTGGGGCCGTCGGGGGCGTCCAGGTCGACGAGCACGTAGTTGTCGCCGGCAAAGTCGCCTCCGGCGAGCATCCATGACAACGCCGTCGTGGACTTTCCCGATCCGCCTGATCCGCCGATCAGCAGCCCGGTGCCACGTTTGCGGCTGCCCAGAGCCGCGGCGTGGGCGAGGGCCCGCCTCGGGCCCCTGAGGACCCAGTTGAGCGGAGCTCGCAGCGGCTCCGCCCGCTGCCAGGAGGGGAGCAGCGCCGGGTCGCCGATGTAGCCACTCACCGTTTGTGCCCTGCCATTCCAAGCGACGAGCATGCGGCCCGGCTCCTGCCAGGCACCCGCCGTCTCGGCGGATCCGAGCCAGGGAATCGCACCCATCGGGCCGGCCTCGCGCGCCGCCTCCGGCAGCGGCGGTGGGCGGACGCCGCAGGCCGGCACGTCCCAGAGCTCGATGGTCCTGCCGTTCGCGCCCGAGCCCGTCACCCCGGCGAGCGGCTCCAGCAGCGAGCACAGGGACTCCGGAGCGACGCGGATTCGGACGATGTTGCCCCCGATCCGGAGGTGGATGTCCGCGTGGCCCGCCCTCGAGCGGGCCTCGGCGGCCGCCGCTTCGAGGGCGGCGATCCACTCCTCCCGGGTCACTCGGGACGGCGGTTCGGCCAGCCCGTCTCGTCGACGTCGTGAATCGGGTCAAGCACGATCAGATCCTGCATGTCCGTGTAGCGATGAAGGACGAGGCGAACGCGACCGGGCCCCTCAGCCGACGAGGCTGGGCCATCGCCGTCGAGCAGCAGGCCCTCCGCTTCGAGCTCCGCGATGAAGGCGGCGACGTCGGCCCTCGCGTCGTCAGCCTCCATGCTGGCCTCGGCCGCGACGGCGGCGACGATCCCGTCGAGGTCCTGGCCCGCCTGGATCGCCTCCCAGGCCCTGGCCGCGGGGCCCTCGAGGCTGTAGTAGCGGCCGCTCTCGAGGTCTATCGCGACGACCTCGCCGTCGATCGTCTCGGAGACCACCCGGTCCCCGGGAATCCCCAGCGCGGATCGCGCGCCTCCCTGATGACCGTCACCGTCTGCCATCCGGCGCAGCGTACACGCGCCGCCCGGCCCAATACACCTGCATTTCCGTCTCTTGCGAGCGGAACCTGGACGCACCGAGCGATAGGGTCAGTCCATGAAGGCTGTTGTGCTGACCGGCCACGGAGGGCTGGAGGTGCTCCAGGTCCAGGACCGACCGGACCCGTCGGTGGGTCCCGGCGAGGTGCGGATCGCGGTCAAGGCGGCCGGCATCAACTTCGCCGACACGATGGCGCGCGTCGGCCTCTACCCGGATGCGCCGAAGCCGCCCTGCGTGCTGGGCTACGAGGTCGCCGGGGAGGTCGAGTCCGTGGGCGAGGGGGTGGAGTCGGTGAAGCCCGGCGATCGAGTGGTCGCCGGGGTCCGGTTCGGCGGCCACGCGGAGATGGTCAGCGTCGCGGAGGATCAGGTGCTCCCGCTGCCCGACCGGCTGACCTTCGAGCAGGGCGCGGCCGTGCCCGTCAACTACGCCACTGCTTACTGCGCCCTCATCGTGATGGCCGGGCTCAAGCCGGGCGAGCGGGCTTTGATCCACGCGGCGGCCGGCGGGGTCGGGACCGCCGCGGTGCAGATCGCGCGCCATCACGGCGCCGAGGTCTTCGGCACGGCCTCGTCCTCCAAGCACGACGCGATCCGCGAGCTCGGCGTCGCACACGCGATCGACTACCGGACCCAGGACTTCGAGCGGGAGGTCATGCGTCTGACCGAAGGCAAGGGCGTCGACGTGGTGATCGATGCGACCGGACCGACCAACTTCCGCAAGGACTACCGCGTGCTGCGCCAGGGTGGGAGATTGGTGATGTACGGGCTGTCCGAGGCGTCGGCGGGAACGGGGCGGGACGTCCGCAAGCTGATCGGCAGCCTGGCTCGCATGCCATTCGCGACGCTCCCCTGGTGGAAGAGCCTGCAGCTGATGAACGAGAACAAGGGCGTCTTCGGGCTCAACATGCTCCATTGGTGGGACCGGGAGGGGGACGTAACCCGGATCACCGGGCCGCTCATCGAGGAGCTCGAGGAGGGAGAGCTCGAGCCCGTCGTCGCCGAGTCGTTCCCATTCGAGCGGGCCGGCGAGGCCCACCAGTACATCGGCGAGCGCCGCAACATCGGCAAGGTCGTGCTGGTCCCCTCCTGATTCAAAGGGCGCTCCTTACGGCGTTTACCGGGGTTATGTCAGGCGGATGAAGCTTCGAGCCAAACTGACACTGGGCGCCCTGGCGGCGCTGTCGGCGGTAGCCGCGAGCGGCCCCGCGGCGGCTTCGGCGAGCCCGGCAGTGACGACCGCGGTCTGGACGATCCACAGCCACGGGGCAACGAGCTCGAGCTCGATGAACGTGATGACCGTGAACGACTTCCGCGGCATCGACAACAGGATCAGCCTCTTCACTGGCCCGGCCGGGCGTACGGTTCTGACCGCGCCCGAGGGGCTCGGCGATCCCGACGGCAGCGGCTCGGCCTGCACCCTCGACAACGCCAAGCCGGGCGAGTCGACCGCACAGGAGGTGAGCTGCGCGCCCGGCTACATCGGCGCGATCGTCGGCGATCTCGGTCGTGGCGGCGACACGCTCGACACGGATCCCACCTTCTCGGTGATGGTCGGGGCCATGATCGATGGCCAGATCAGGCCGCTCGAAGGCGGTCAGGGCCGGGACCGGCTGGTCGGTGGTGCCGTGGGTGACCTGCTCAAGGGCAATGGCGGAGCCGATTCGATGGCCGGCGGCGGCGGTCAGGATCGCCTGATCGGCGGGCCGAGTGCGGACAACCTGAGCGGAGGGGCCGCCAACGACTGGCTGTTCGGCGGCGGGGGACCGGACAAGTTCAGCGGGGGAGGGGGCAAGGACCTGTGCAAGGGCGGCGGGGCCGTGGACGTGAGTAAGAGCTGCGAGGTCGCTCGCGGGATTCCGTAGCAGGCGTCGTTAGCTTTCCGGCCGTGTTCACCACGGCCTCCATCTGCAGCGCCTACCAGCACGGGATCGTCGACACCGGGCGCGAGCCGCACTTCCTCTTCTTCGTCTCGTTCCTCCTCACCTTCGGGTTCATTCGCACCAGCACCCACATGATCCGGGCGCAGGTGAAGTGGTGGCCGGGCAATGTGTCCGTCGGCGGCACCCATGTCCACCACCTGGTCTGGGGAATCCTGCTGCTGCTGATCTGCGGCTACGTCGCCGTGGCGATCGCACCGGACAGCCCCTGGCGTGAGGGCGTGGCCGTCCTCTTCGGCATCGGGACCGGGCTGACGCTCGACGAGTTCGCGCTCTGGCTCAACCTCAAGGACGTCTACTGGGAGAAGGAGGGACGCAAGTCGATCGACGCGGTGGTGATCGCCGCGGGAATCTCGGGGGTGTTGCTGATCAGCTTGCGCAGCTGGATCGACGTGACGACCGAGGTCGCGGACGAGGTCCAGGCTGCCGTCGGCGGAGTCGGCCTGCTCGGCGTGCTCCTCGCGCTGGTGAACTCCGCAAAGGAGAAGTTCGGGATGGCGATCTGGAGCATCCTCGTCCCGGTCGTGGGCATCACCAGCGTGTTCCGCCTCGCGAAGCCGCACTCGGTCTGGGCGAAGCTCTTCTACAGGCACGGCAAGAAGGAGCGCTCGGAGAAGCGATTCGCAGGCTCTCGCGGCGAGCCCTTCTGGAAGCGAGGCGGCGAGTTAGTCGGCTGGCTCAGGCATCCCCGGATCCGCCGCGCCTGAGCGGCCGGTGAACACCAGCTCGTCGACGATCACGCCCAGCGAGGCGGCGGTGGGGATGGCGAGCAGCGCGCCCAGCACCCCGGCGAGGTTCGCACCGACGATCACCGCGACGATCGCCACTGCGGGGTTCACCTTGAGGGCCCCGCCCTTGTAGAGCAGCGGCTGGATGATGCGGTCCTGGAGCTGCTGGTAGACGAGGAAGAGGATCAGCCAGATGATCGCGTCGCCGGGACCGCCGTCGATCAGCAGGACTCCGAAGACCGAGAAGCCGCCGACGGTCAAGCCGATCAGCGGGATCAGGTCGAGGAAGGCGACCAGCACCGCGAGTGGCACGGCGAGGTGGAAGCCCTCCGCCTCGAGGAACGCCCAGGTCAGGAAGCCGGCGGCGATCGCGAGCAGCAGGTTGACGCTGACGTAGGCCTTGACCACCTCGGCGACCCGGTTGGCGATCCGCCGGGCCCGATCGCGCTGCAGCGTCGGTAGCCGCCCGGTCCCGCGCTCGACCATGCCGCGGCCGTCGAGCAGCAGGAAGAAGGTCAACGTGATCACCGTAATCGCGGCGAGCAGATGCTCCAGAAGGCTTACGGTCAGCGACCCGAGCGTGCTCGCCCCGCTGGAGAGATGCGAGGGGAGGGTGCTCGCCTCCTGGGTGAGCTTCTGGGTGATGTCGTACTTCTGGTTGAGGTCCTGGAACTGCTTGTTGTTGTTCGCCCAGTCCTCGAAGTCATGGATGTATCCGGGGAGCTTGTGGGCGAGCCCCTCGATGTCATGCACGATCGGGGGGAAGACGTGCAGGGTCAGGAAGACGAGGGCCGCCAGGGCCGCCAGGTAGACGATCAGGATCGCCAGCACCCGCGGCATCTGTCCGGCGCCCGGCCAGGCCCGCTGCACCAGGCTGACGGCCGGATCGAGGGCCAGCGCCAGGAAGATCGCTGCGGCGACCCACTGCAGCGTGGTCCGCGTGTGCAGGATCGCGATGGCCAGCAGCAGCCCGACCGCGATCCAGAAGAGCGCCACCAGCACGATCTTCGCGACCGCCCGAGCCTCGATCCCCTCCGCGCGCATCGGAGTGAAGCTTCCCGCCACCCTCGGATGGCACGGTTGGGGCTTGCACCGAGGAGCCGGCTCGGAGATGATCGCGACGGTTAGGCGCCTGTTCGCAGTCAGCGCGGTCTGGGTGGGAACCCTGATCTCTTGTTCGACAGCCGCCGCGGCGCTGCAGCTGGCCGAGGAGACCTTGCCGAAGTCCGGGAATCCCGTCGAGCTGAGGGGTACCGATACGTGACGGGATCGGCGGGGGTGACAGCGACGACTATCTGGTGGGTGGGCCGGGAAACGACGGCCTCGGGGGCGCCGGGGGGACCGATGTCCTGATCGGTGGCCGTGGCAACGACCGTCTGGGTGCGGGTTCAGGCCCACGGGATCTGATGGTCGGCGGGCGGGGCCGGAATGATCAATGCATCGCCGGGGAGGGGCGCGACCTCGTGGCTGGATGCGAGCGAGTACGCATTCGCCGCTAATCCCCCGGTGGCAGGGCGTGCGCTACTCTGCCTGAACTTCGATGACGCACCGGCTCGACAGCCTGGCGCTTCTCCTTCTCCTCCCCCTTCGGGGGGAATAGCGCTGGGCGGCGCGATAGCCGCGAACTCAGGAACAGGTCATCGAAAGCTTTAGGAGAAGGAGGTTGTGATGAATGACGTAGGCGGTGTAGGCGGTCCGGTCTCGAGTGAGAACCGGGTCCACATCTTCGACACGACGCTGCGCGACGGCGAGCAGTCGCCCGGCATCTCGCTGAACACGCAGGAGAAGGTCGAGATCGCGCAGCAGCTCGCGCGTCTGGGCGTCGACGTGATCGAGGCCGGCTTCCCGATCACCTCGCCCGGCGACTTCGAGGCCGTCGAGACCATCGCCCACCAGGTGGAGGGCCCCGTGATCTGCGGCCTGGCCAGGACGCACAAGGCGGACATCGACGCCGCCTGGAACGCGATCAAGGACTCCGAGCGACCGCGGATCCACACCTTCATCTCGACCTCCGACATCCACATCGAGCACCAGCTGCAGACGACACGCGAGGACGTCAAGGGTCAGGCGAAGGCCGCCGTGGCGCTGGCGAAGTCCTACTGCGACGACGTCGAGTTCTCGCCGATGGACGCCACCCGCGCGGACATCCAGTTCACGGCCGAGGTCTGCGCGATCGCGGTCGCGGAGGGCGCCAGCGTGGTCAACATCCCCGACACGGTCGGCTACACAACCCCGGAGGAGTACGCGGCCTACTTCCGCCGCCTCTACGAGCTGGTCCCGGGGCTCGACGGGGTCGAGGTCTCCGTTCACTGCCACGACGACCTCGGCATGGCCGTCTCCAACTCCTACGCCGGGCTGCTGGCCGGCGCGCGACAGGTGGAGTGCGCCGTCAACGGGATCGGCGAGCGAGCGGGCAACTGCTCGCTGGAGGAGATCGTGATGCTGCTCCGGACCCGGCGCGACGTCCACGGCCTGGACACCGGCATCGACGCTCGCGAGCTGGCCCGGACGAGCCGCATGGTCTCCCGACTCACCGGCTACTCGGTGCCGCCCAACAAGGCGGTGGTGGGTCGCAACGCGTTCGCCCACGAGTCCGGCATCCATCAGGACGGCGTGCTGAAGGAGCGCTCGACCTACGAGATCATGGACGCGACCGAGGTCGGCCTCGAGTCCAACTCGATCGTCCTGGGCAAGCACTCCGGGCGCCACGCACTCCAGGACGCCCTGCAGCAACTGGGCTTCAAGGTCGAGGGGGGCGCCCTCAACCAGGCGTTCAAGCGCTTCAAGGAGATTGCGGACAAGAAGAAGCAGGTCACCGCGCTGGACCTCGAGGCGATCGTCTCCGACGAGATGCGCGAGTCGGCCGAGGCCTACAACCTGGGCTGGTTCGAGCTCGAGTCGGGCTCGCAGCGTCCGCCCCAGGCACGCGTTTGCGTCGTGCTGCCGAGCGGCGAGGAGTCGATCGCACAGTCATCCGGCGACGGGCCGGTCGACGCGATCTTCGGAGCGATCCGCGAGGCGACGGGAACCGACGCCGAGCTACAGCGGTACGAGGTCGAGGCCGTCACGGGCGGCACCGACGCCCTCGGCCAGGTGGGCGTCTCGGTCCGTGCCAACGGGCGCCTCGCCAGCGGCCAGGGCGTGGCGACGGACATCCTCGAGGCCTCGGCGCGAGCCTTCGTCCGCGCGATCTCGAATGCCCTGGAGGGCGTCGCGATCCGCGAAGCGGAGGACGTGACCGCCAACGCGGCCGTGGAGCGCACGCCGGGGCCGTAAACCGAAAACCCGGCTCTGAAGAGGGTGCTCTCTCTGCTTCTGGGTCGACTCAGGTCCGCATGGCGGACCCAACGGGACGAAGAATCGCTTTGCGCCGATCCGTCCCCGCTGAGCGGCGGTGACGCGACACAGAACGGGCTGAATTAGGCTCGTCGGCGATGAAGATGCCGAACCTGCTGCCGCCCGCCCCGAAGTCGAGCTCTCCCCTCTGGTGGTTCTGGGAGCGGTTTACGGATCTCCACACCGTCGCCTACAAGGCGAGCCATGGCCGGATCGGCGGAAAGGCCTACGGGGTGCCGGTGGCTTTGGTCGAGTCCGTAGGCAGGAAGTCGGGCAAGCGGCGAACCCACCCGCTTCTCTGCCAGGAAGACGGCGACAACCTGGTTCTGATCGCTTCGAAGGGCGGGACCGACCGCCATCCGGCCTGGTACTACAACCTCAGGGCGCACCCCGAGACGACCGCTTGGTGGAAGGGGAAGGAGCGCAAGGTTTGGGCGCGCGTGGCGGAGGGCGAGGAGCGCGAGCGGCTCTGGCGGCTGATGGCCGATGCCTATCCGGAGTACGAGAACTACCAACGGCGAACGGAGCGCCAGATCCCGGTCGTCGTCCTCGAGCCGGTCTAGCGATTCGCATACGTGCGTACGTGATAACGTACGCCGCCGATGGCGACCACCATAGAGCCCAAGCCCGGGAACCGCACCGTTGTCACCGCACATGAAACGGGTTCCTCCTCGGCTTCGCCTGCGGAGGACCCTCGCATCAATGTCGGCGCACGGGTGAAGAGCCTGCGCGAAGCGATGGACCTCTCGCTACGCGACCTGGCCGAGCGGAGCGGCGTGAGCGCCCCGATGCTGTCCCAAGTCGAGCGCGGCGACACCAGCCCGACGCTGGCGGTCGCCCAGAAGATCGCCGGCGGGCTCGACCTCACGCTCTCGCAACTCCTGCGCCTGGACGAGGGCCGGCACGTCGTGGTCGTGCGCGCCGGGAAGGGCCGGACGCGCCGCAGGCGCGGGCACAGGCTTGAGGAGCTCACGCCGCCCCTCCCGGGCCAGCGGGCCGACGTCTCGGTCCACACCCTTTCCCCGGGCGCAGCCACCGGTGCGCCCGATGACCCGCCGATTCACGAGCCCGGCAGTCGCGAGACGACGGTGGTGGTGGAGGGGACCGCGGAGCTCTTCATCGACGGCCAGCGGCACGAGCTGCGCGAGGGGGACAGCGTCACCTTCGACGCCGACCTGCCGCACCATTTTGAGAACAATGGCGAGACCGACGCCCGTCTGATCGCGGTGATCGCGGCCGGGCTGAGGCGGAGCTAGGAGGACCGATGGCGAAGAACCTCTTCGAGAAGATCTGGGAGGCCCACGAGGTCGACCGGGACCTGATCTACATCGACCTGCATCTCGTGCACGAGGTGACCTCGCCCCAGGCGTTCGACGGGTTGCGGCTCGCGGATCGAGGGGTCCGCCGCCCCGACAAGACGCTGGCGACCGCCGACCACAACGTCCCCACGGACGGCACGCCCACCGCCCAGCTGATCGCGGACGAGCTCTCCCGGAAGCAGGTCGAGGCGCTGGAGCGCAACTGCGAGGAGTTCGGCATCCCGCTCTACTCGTTGGGCTCGGAGCGGCGCGGGATCGTCCATGTGATCGGCCCCGAGCTCGGCGTCACCCAGCCAGGCCTGACGATCGTCTGCGGCGACTCACACACCTCCACCCACGGCGCGTTCGGCGCGCTCGCCTTCGGCATCGGGACATCCGAGGTCGAGCACGTGCTCGCCACCCAGTGCCTCCTCCAGCGCAAGCCGAAGACGATGCGGATCAACTACGCCGGCGATCTCGGCTTCGGCGTCACCGCCAAGGACCTGATCCTGGCGACGATCGGCCGGCTCGGCGTCGGCGGCATGCAGGGGCACGCGGTCGAGTACGCGGGCCAGGCGATCTGCGCCCTCTCGATGGAGAACCGGATGACGATCTGCAACATGACGATCGAGGGCGGCGGTCGGGCCGGGATGGTCGCACCGGACGAGACGACCTTCGAATACATCCGCGGCAAGCCCGGAGCGCCGGACGACTTCGACGCCGCCGTCGAGCGCTGGCGCAGTCTGCCGACCGACGAGGGCGCCGGCTTCGACACCGAGGTCGAGATCGACGCCGCCGAGCTCTCGCCGATGGTGACCTGGGGGACGACGCCGGGAATGGTCGTCCAGGTGACCGACGCCGTGCCGGACCCGAGCCGAATGGATTCGCCCGCCGACCGCGAAGCTGCCGAGCGGGCCCTCGCCTACATGGACCTGAAGGCCGGAACGCCGATGACTGAGATCCCTCTCGACCGAATCTTCATCGGCTCCTGCACCAACTCTCGGATCTCGGACCTGCGAGAGGCGGCGACTCTGGTCGACGGCCGGAAGATCTCCGAAAGCCTGCGCGGCATGGTCGTCCCGGGGTCCCAGCAGGTGAAGGCGGAGGCGGAGGCCGAGGGCCTCGACGAGGTCTTTCGCTCGGCCGGCTTCGAGTGGCGCGAGTCCGGCTGCTCGGCCTGCCTCGGGATGAACCCCGACATCCTGCAGCCCGGCGAGCGCTGCGCCTCGACCTCGAACCGGAACTTCGAGGGCCGCCAGGGCGCGGGCGGCCGCACCCACCTGGTCAGCCCGAAGATGGCCGCCGCCGCGGCAGTCGAGGGGCACTTCGTGGACATCAGGGAGTGGAGCTGACGATGGACCCGATCGAGATCATCGAAGGCCCGGTGGCGGTGCTGGACCGCAACGACGTTGACACCGACCAGATCATGCCCAAGCAGTTCCTGAAGCGGGTCGAGAAGACCGGCTACGGCGAGTTCCTCTTCTACGACTGGTTCCGCTCCGGCGAGATCGAGCTCGAAGCGCACCCGATCCTGGTCGCCGGCCGCAACTTCGGCTCGGGCTCCTCCCGGGAGCACGCGGTTTGGGGCCTGAAGGACTACGGCTTCGACGCAGTGATCGCGCCCTCGTTCTCCGACATCTTCTATTCCAACTGCACGAAGAACGGGCTGCTGCCGGTGATCCTCGACGAGGAGCGCTGCCGCGCGGTCGCCGCCGCCGGCGAGGCCCGCATCGACCTCGACGACCAGACCGTCAACACCAGGGACGGCGTCTTCCCGTTCGAGATCGACGAGGACATCAAGCACCGGCTGATCAACGGGTTGGACGACGTGGCGATGACGCTGCAGCGGGCGGAGAAGATCGATTCCTTCGAGGGGGCCGGCAGGGCCGACGCCGGGCCGGTGACCACCTCGCTGTGAGCTCAACCGGCCCGATGAACACGGGCGCTCGCGAGTGGGACGCTCGCACCTACGAGCGCGTCTCGGATCCCCAGTTCAACTGGGGCCTGGAGGTGCTCGACCGCCTCGAGCTGAGCGGTGACGAGGCGGTGATCGACGCCGGCTGCGGCTCGGGCCGGGTCACCGAGCACCTGCTCGGGCGCCTCCCTGACGGGCGCGTCGTCTGCGTCGACGGCTCGGCCGAGATGATCAAGGTCGCCAACGAGCGCTTCTCGGGCGACGACCGAGTCAGGCTCTTCGTCTCGGACCTGCTCGAGCTGACGCCGCAGAGCCTGGAGGCGAACGACGCGCCGGCCGCCGTGGACGTCGTCTTCTCGACGGCGACCTTTCACTGGATCGCCGATCACGCCCTGCTCTTCCGTCGAGTCCACGACGTGCTGAAGCCCGGCGGGCGGCTCCACGCGCAATGTGGGGGCGCGGGAAACGTCGCCGAGCACGCCCGCCACATCGTCAACGTCGCGACCCGTCCGGAGTTCGCCGACCACTTCCAGGACATGTCGATCATCTGGAACTTCGCCACGCCGGAGGAGACCGAGGAGCACCTGCGTAACGCGGGCTTCGAGAACGTGCGCTGCTGGCTGGAGGAGAAGCCGGTCCAGCCCGAGGACCCCTACGCCTTCACGACCACCGTGACCATGGGCCCACATCTGGCCCGGCTTCCTGAGGATCTGCGCCGCTCCTTCGCCGAGGCGGTGCTCGAGCTCGAGGGCGACCCCCTCGTCCTCAACTACGTCCGCCTCAATATCGACGCGCGCAGATGCGTGCGTGCTCCGCAGCGGAGCGAGGAGCAACCCGTTAGATGATGACGACGCCGGGCAAGCGGATCATCCTGCTGCCGGGCGACGGGATCGGCCCGGAGATCGGTGCCGCCGCACTGCGGGTCCTGGAGACCCTCGGCGACTTCGAGATCACCCAGCATCTGATCGGGGGGGCATCGATCGACGAGCACGGAACGGCTCTCACCGAGGAGGTGCTCGAGGCCTGCCGGCAGTCGGATGCCGTGCTGCTCTGCGCGGTCGGCGGCCCCAAGTGGGACACCACCGATCCGGACAAGCCACGGCCCGAGCAGGGCCTGCTCGGCCTGCGCAAGGGACTCGGCCTGTTCGCCAACCTCCGGCCGGTCCGGCCCAGCGAGGCGCTGCTCGAGGCGAGCCCGCTGCGCCGAGAGCGGATCGACGGCACGGACCTGCTCGTCGTCCGCGAGCTCACCGGCGGCATCTACTTCGGCGATTCGGGACGGGACGGCGACCACGCCCACGACGAT
This sequence comes from Actinomycetota bacterium, assembly GCA_046732465.1. Classification (GTDB taxonomy): domain Bacteria; phylum Actinomycetota; class Thermoleophilia; order Solirubrobacterales; family 70-9; genus DASUPK01. The sequence goes on along the minus strand of JBKPND010000002.1, from coordinate 10,972 downwards.
TGCGCCTACACCGTTGAGGAGATCGACCGGATTGCACGGGTCGGCTTCGAGGCTGCGGGCGAGCGCCACGGCAAGCTCACCTCAGTCGACAAGGCCAACGTGCTCGAGACCTCCCGGCTCTGGCGCGAAACCGTCACGAAGCTCGCCCCGGAGTACGAGGGGATCGAGCTGGACCACCTGCTGGTCGACAACGCCGCGATGCAGCTGGTCTCCAGGCCCACCGAGTTCGACGTGATCGTCACCGAGAACCTGTTCGGGGACATCCTCAGTGACGAGGCGGCGATGCTCACGGGCTCGCTGGGAATGCTGCCGTCGGCGAGCCTGGGGGAGAGCGGCCCCGGCCTCTACGAGCCGGTGCACGGCTCGGCCCCCGACATCGCCGGCACCGGCAAGGCCAATCCGCTCGCGACGTTTCTCTCGGTGGCGATGATGCTGCGCTACGGCCTCGGCATGCACGCGGAGGCGGATCGGCTGGAGACGGCGGTCGACGGCGCGCTCGCTCAGGGCCTGCGCACCCCGGATCTCGCAGGCGGGGAGGGGACGCGCGAGGTCGGCACCGAGGAGATGACCGGGGCGGTGGTCGAGAGGCTCTAGGCAAGGAAATCCTTGCCCCGTCAGAGGCCCATCGTTCATACTGACCGACTCGTGGAGAAGACCGAACTGATCTGGAAGAACGGTGAGTTCGTCCCATGGGACGAGGCGAATGTCCACGTCCTCAGTCACGGGCTGCACTACGGCTCGGGCGTCTTCGAGGGGATCCGCTGCTACGACACGGAGATCGGGCCGGCGATCTTCCGCCACCAGGACCACCTCGATCGCCTGGCGAAGTCCGCCGAGCTCTACTACCTCGAGCTGCCGCGCTCCCTGGAGGAGATCCGCGAGGCGACCAAGGAGCTGATCCGCCGCAATGGGCTGCGTAGCTGCTACATCCGGCCGATCGCCTTCCGCGGCTACGGCGAGATGGGGCTGTACGCGAAGAGCGCGCCGGTGGAGGTCTTCGTGGCGGTCTGGCCGTGGGCGGCCTACCTCGGCGAGGAGGGCAAGCGCACCGGAGTGCGCGCCAAGGTGTCGTCCTGGCGGCGGATCTCGGCGGCCGGGCTGATCCCTCACGCAAAGGCCTCCGGGCAGTACCTGAACTCGATCCTCGCCAAGACGGAGAGCGCCAACGCCGGCTACGAGGAGGCGATTCTGCTCGACGAGCGGGGCTTCGTCTGCGAGGGCTCGGGGGAGAACATCTACCTGGTCCGCGAGGGCGAGATCGTCACGCCCGGGCACACCTCGGCGATCCTCGACGGGATCAACCGCAGGTCCGTGATCCAGATCGCGCGCGACCTGGGCTACACCGTCGTGGAGCGCGACATCGCGCGCGCCGAGCTCTACCTGGCCGAGGAGGTCTTCCTGACCGGGACTGCCGCCGAGCTGGTCCCAGTCCGCGAGATCGACGACCACGACCTCGGGGAGCCCGGCGAGATCACCCGGGTGATCCAGGGCAAGTTCGACGACGCGCTCTACGGTCGCCTCGAGGAGTACCGAGAGTGGCTCGATCCGGTCGGGGAGCCGACCGGCAAGGCCCCGCCTGAGCCGACTCCTGCAGAGGTCGACGCCGAGGAGGTCGGCGAACCGGCCTCCGGTACTCTGGGCTCCTGATGCTGCACCGCTTCACAGGGCGAATTACCGGCACCGCAGCCGCCTAGCGGCGCGGTCACCGCGTGGCCCCGCAAGGGGCCTTTCGTTCACCCTCGAAGTAAGAAAGGCAGCGATGCGACAGGTACTCCTCTACGACACGACTTTGCGCGACGGCATGCAGGGCCAGGGCATGTCCCTGTCCGCACAGGAGAAGGTGCGAGTCGTTCGCAAGCTCGACGAGCTCGGCATTCACTTCATCGAGGCCGGCTTCCCGGGGTCGAACCCGAAGGAGCTCGAGCTCTTCGAGATGCTCGCCGAGATCCAGCTCCAGCAGGCCGCCGTCTGCGCCTTCGGCATGACGCGTCGCCGCGACATCGAGGCGGCCGAGGACGACGCGCTGCGGATGCTGGCGAGCGGATTCGCCCCGGTGGTGACGCTCGTCGGCAAGACCTGGGGCCTTCACCTGGAGAAGGTGACGAAGGTGAGTCGCGAGGAGAACCTGGCGATGATCCGCGACTCGATCGCCTACCTGGCGGACGCCGGCAAGCGCGTGATCTACGACGCCGAGCACTTCTTCGACGCCTATCGCGACGATGCCGGTTACGCGCTCGAGTGCCTGCGAGCGGCGGCGGAGGCGGGCGCCGAGAACGTGACCATCTGCGACACCAACGGATCGAGCCTGCCGGCTCAGGTCGCGGAGGCGACGAGCGACGTGGTCACGCAGCTCGACATTCCGGTCGGCATTCACACCCACAACGACCTCGAATGCGCGGTGGCGAACTCGCTGACGGCGGTGGAGCAGGGGGCGACCCTCGTGCAGGGCACGATCAACGGGATCGGCGAGCGCACCGGAAACGCGAACCTCGCCTCGATCTTGCCGGCGCTGCAGCTGAAGATGGGTTACGAGTGCGTGAGCGAGCAGCAGCTTGCGCGGCTCACCGGAATCGCCCACTTCATCGCCGAGCTGCTCAACATCACGCCCGATCCCGACCAGCCGTTCGTCGGGCGGAATGCCTTCGCCCACAAGGGCGGCATGCACGTCGCCGGGGTGAACGCCGACGTGCGCACCTTCGAGCACATGGACCCGGAGCTGGTGGGCAACGAGCGCGAGCTGGTCGTCTCCGAGCTCTCCGGCAAGGGGACCGTGCTCGGGCGCGCGGAGCGCGCCGGGATCCCGCTGGACGACGAGCAGGCCGCGAAGGCGGTGCGCACCCTGAAGGAGCGCGAGCACCGCGGCTATCACTACGAGGCGGCCGACGCCTCGTTCGAGCTCCTGCTGCGCAAGGAGGGCGGCCGCTATGAGCCGCTCTTCCGCCTGGAGGGCTTCCGGGTCCTGGTCGAGAAGCGCGAGGACGGCAAGGTGGTCACCGAGGCGACGATCAAGGTCTGGGTGGATGGCGAGCGCTACCTGCGGACCGCGGAGGGAAACGGCCCGGTGAACGCGCTCGACAAGGCGCTGCGCGGGGCGATCACGGACCGCCACCCGCACCTGGCCGACATCGAGCTGACGAACTACAAGGTGCGGATCCAGGACGAGCACCACGGCACGGGTGCGGTCACGCGCGTCCTGCTCGACTCGTCCGACGGGGAGAGGGAGTGGGGATCAATCGGGGTCTCGGAGAACATCATCGAGGCCTCCTGGGAGGCTCTGGTCGACTCGCTCGAGTACGCCTTCCAGCCACGCGAAGAGAGCACCTCACCGAGTGAACGAACCGATACCGCTCGCACGACCTGAGCTCGGCCCGCGCGAGGAGGAGCTGCTGCTGGAGGTGGTCCGCTCCGGCTCGCTCTCCCTGGGGCCGAAGCTGGAGCAGTTCGAGCACGACTTCTCCGACTGGATCGGCGGCACTTGCTACGCCGTGGCCGTGTCGAGCGGCACCGCGGCCCTCCATCTGGGCGTTCGCGCCCTGGGCTGGGGCCAGGGGGACGAGATCGTCACCAGCCCCCTGAGCTTCGTCGCGTCGACCAACTGCCTGCTCTACGAGGGCGCCACGCCCGTGTTCGCCGACATCGACCCGGTCACGCTGACTCTCGATCCCGAGCAGGCCGCGGCGGCGGTCGGAGAGAAGACCGCGGGCCTGCTCCCGGTCCACATCTTCGGCTACCCCGCCGATCTGCCGGCATTCGACAAGATCGCCTCGGACGGCGGCCTGGGGATGCTCGAGGACGCCTGCCAGGCGCTCGGCGCGCTCGATCGCGCCGGCAAGAAGATCGGGACGGACGGACACCTGGCGACGTTCGCCTTCTACGCCAACAAGCAGATGACCACCGGCGAGGGCGGGATCCTCGTCATTCCCGATCGCGAGGTGGCGGATGCCGTGCGCAGCGAGCGCAACCAGGGCCGGACGCCTGACCTGGAGCAGGTCGACCACGATCGGATCGGGTTCAACTACAGGCTCACCGACCTGCACGCCGCGATCGGAATCGCGCAGCTCGAGCGCCTCGACGAGATGCTGAACGCGCGCGACAACGTCGCGGCCCTGTATCGCGAGCGGCTCACCCAGCTGGGCGCCGAGCCGGCCGGAGAGCAGGAAAACGACGACATCGTCCTGCCCTGTGAGAACAACGGCGACGAGCGGCGCAGCTGGTTCGTCTTCGTCGTGCAGTTGCCGGAAGGCGTCGACCGCAAGGAGGTGATCGGCTCGCTCGCGAAGAGCGGCATCGCCTCCAGGGCCTATCTGCCCTGCATCCACCTGCTGTCGCCGTATCGCGAGCGGTACGGATTCAAGGGCGGCGAGTTCCCCGTGGCGGAGCGGGTCTCGGAGCGGTCGCTGGCGCTGCCGTTCTTCACCTCGATGACCGAGTCGCAGGTGGATCGGGTCTGCATGGCGCTCGGCGAGGCACTCGGCAAGCGACCCTAGACTCAGGGCCATGTCCCGCTTCGGGGAAGAACAGGACCCGCTCTTCCGGCGGATCAACTCGTCGATCACCTTCGACTGGCGCCTGGCGTCCTTCGACATCGAGCAGTCCAAGGCACACGCGCGCGCACTCGCCAAGCTGGGCGTGCTCGAGGAGGGAGAACTCGAGCAGATCACCGATGGGTTGGAGCGAGTCGGCGGCGAGCTCGACCAGGGGACGTTCGAGTTCCACGAGGACGACGAGGACATTCACATGGCGATCGAGCGGCGCCTCACCGAGCTGATCGGGCCGCTGGGGGGCAAGCTCCACACCGCCCGGTCGCGGAACGACCAGGTGGCGACCGACCTGGCGCTTCTGGTTCGAGCGCACTCCGCCCGCGCGATCGCCCTGCTCGAGTCGCTGATGGAGACCCTGGTGGCGCAGGCCGAGGCGCACCGCGACTGGGCGGCTCCCGCGTACACCCATCTGCAGCGGGCCCAGCCCGTTTATCTGGGCCATCACCTGCTCGCCTACTTCTGGATGTTCCAGCGCGACGCCCGCCGCTTCTTCCGCGCCGCCGAGGCGACCACGGACATGCCGGCCGGCTCGGGAGCCCTCGCCGGGCTCAACTGGGACGTCGACCGGGATGCGCTCGCCGCTGACCTGGGTTTCGAGCGGCCCTACCCGAACTCGCTCGACGCGGTCTCGAACCGCGACTTCGCGCTCGACTATCTGTCGGCGGCAGCGATCTGCGCGATGCACCTCTCGAGGCTGGGCGGCGAGATCGTGATCTGGTCGAGCCAGGAGTTCGGCTTCGTCGAGCTGCCCGACTCCTTCGCCTCGGGCTCGAGCATCATGCCCCAGAAGAAGAACCCGGACGCCGCGGAGCTCCTGCGGGGGAAGGCACCCCGCGTTGCGGCCGCCTTCCAGAGCCTGCTCGGGACGATGCACGCCCTGCCGCTGGCCTACAGCAAGGACCTCCAGGAGGACAAAGAGCCTCTCTTCGACGCGGTGGACAACCTCGAGCTCTGCCTGGCGGCGGCGACCGGGATGCTGGGCGGGATCGAGTTCAACCGGGAGCGCCTCGCCGCCGCCGCCGAGGACGAGATGCTCGCCGCGACCGACTTGGCCGACGCGCTGGTCCAGGAGGGCGTTCCGTTCAGAGAGGCGCATGGGCTGGTCGGCGGCCTGGTGAAGGCGGCAGTCGATTCGGGGAGGTCGCTCTCGGAGCTGAGCGACACCGAGCTGGACGGCGTGCCCGAGGACGCGCGCCAGGCCGTGCGGCAGGCGCTCGAGGCGGGGCGGACTATCGAGTCGAAGGTCTCGGCCGGAGGCACGGCATCGGCCCGTGTGGAGGAGCAACTCGAGCGGGCGCGGGAGGCGCTCACGGCGCTGCGCGGGTGAACCGGGAGTTCTTCGACCGCTCTGTGCACAAGGTCGCGCGCGACCTGATCGGCTGCCGGCTCGCCGTCGGCGAGACCGCGGGGATCATCGTGGAGACCGAGGCCTACGAGGCGAGCGACCCCGCCTGCCATGCCTACATCGGGCGTACGGCGCGCAACGAGGTGCTCTTCGGACCGCCCGGGCACGCCTACGTCTATCTCTCCTATGGAATCCACAGCCTGCTCAACTTCGTCACCGAGCCGGAGGGGACGGCCTCGGCAGTGCTGATCCGCGCCCTGGAGCCGACCGACGGGATCGAGTTGATGCGTGAGCGTCGTGGCCGTAACGCGAGGGCGAGGGACGGCGCGAGCCGTTTGGGCCTGGAGCAGCTCTGCTCGGGCCCCGGCAAGCTCACCGAGGCGCTCGGCGTCGATCTCTCCCTCAACGGGACGGACCTGCTCGAGCCTCCGTTCGAGCTCGATGAGCCCGCGGCCGAATGGGCGGAAGTGGAGGTGGTCACCGGGCCGCGGATCGGGATCACCAAGGCGGCCGAGCTCCCCTGGCGCTACTCGGTGGCGGGCAGCCGCTACGTGTCGAAGCCGTGGCCGGCCGCGTTCACGAAGGCCGCCTAAGGGAAGGCTGGACCACGGAACCGCACCAGGGGCGCGCACAGATCGTGCGCGCCCCTGGCCACAGTCAACGCAGTGTCTTGAAGCCGGCTCGGACCTCGGAGGCGAACAGCTCCGGCTGCTCCCAGGCCGCGAAGTGCCCGCCCTTGTCGAGCTTGTTGTAATGGATGAGCTTGGGGTAGGCCTCCTCCGCCCAACTCCGCGGCGGCGTGTAGATCTCGTCGGGGAAGACGCTCACGGCCGCCGGGATGTCCACGACCTTCGAGGCGGAGGTCGGCGCGGTCGGCCAGCCCTTCGGGTCGAAGAAGTTGGCCCTGTCTTCCCAATAGAGGCGCGCCGAAGAGACCCCCGAGTTCGTCAACCAGTAGTGGGTGATGTTGTCGAGCACGTCGTCTCGGGTCAGGCCTTCCTCTGCCCCGTCGACGAAGACGCGAGAGATCAGCGCCATACTGGTCGCGTCGTGGTCGAGCATCCAGGCGGCCAGGCCGACGGGTGAATCTGCAATTCCGTACAACGCTTGCGGGTGGGTCGCGCTCTCGATTGCATAGCCCGCGTCCGTCGCGAAAAACAACTTCAGGTTCTCGTAGTTCTGGGTTTCCTCGTCATCGAGCCCGGCGGGTGCCGCGCCCGACTGGACCCCCGCTGAGACGTCGGGTCGAACAGCACCAGCGAAGTTGGTGTGGATGCCCACCAACCCTGGAGGCGCCTGCGCACCCATCTCATCAACGATTTCCCCGCCCCAATCGCCGCCCGAAGCGACGTAGCGGTCGTAGCCCAGGCGCTTCATCAGCTTCGCCCAGGCACGTCCGATCTGCTCGACCCCCCAGCCGGTCGTGGTCGGCTTCCCCGAGAACCCGTAGCCGGGCATCGACGGAATCACCAGATGGAAAGCGTCCGATGCGCTCGCGCCATGTGCCGTCGGATTGGTCAGTGGATCGATGATCTTCAGCTGCTCGATGACCGAGCCGGGCCACCCGTGACAAACGAGGAGTGGCATCGCATCCTCATCTTCCGAACGAACGTGAATGAAATGAATTTCCAGCCCATCGATCTCGGTGATGAAGTGCGGTAGGGCCTTCAGCCGCTCCTCACACTCGCGCCAGTCGTACTCCTCGGCCCAGTAGCGCGCGACCGCGTGCATCATCGCGAGGCGCGGGCCCTGCGACTGATCGTCGACGGTCTCCTCTTCTGGCCAGCGTGTGCCCTCGATACGGGCACGCAGGTCATCGAGATCCTCCTCGGGCGTCTCGATCGTGAACGGACGGATCGCTGTGGCGTCCGTTGACTTTGCGGCTACGACAGACATGTGGCTCCTAACGGTTGGCAGGTGTGGCGCAGACCGTCCGTGGTCGTTGCCAGTGAGCCGGCCGAGCGTTGGAGCCGGAGGAACTCGCTTGCCGAGGCAGTGAGGCGAAGCGCCCATCGACCCTACACCCGCACTAGACTCGATGCAACTGAAGCGATAGGGAATCTCGACCGATGGGGTATCGCGATACCGAGCACCTGCGGGTGCTGATTGCCAATGAGCGTGAGGATCGGCTCGCACTTGTAGCGCCGATAGTCACGGACCTCGGCCACGAGGTGATCGCCCGGGAGGTCGACGTCAAAGACGTCGGAGGCGTGACCGCGAAGGAGCAACCCGACGTCGCGCTCGTCGGGCTCGGCGAGAGCTCCGAGCACGCCCTCGCCCTGATCGACAAGATCGTCCAGGAGGCCGCCTGGCCGGTGATCCTCCTGATCCATGCGCCCGACCCCGACTTCGTCAAGGAAGCATCGAAGCGTGGCATCTTCGCCTGCATCACGGACTCCGACGTGGAGGACTGGCAGAGCGCAATAGACATCGGGCTGCGCAGATTCACTGAGTACCACGACCTCGAGGGTGCGTTCGGCCGCCGGGCGGTCATCGAGCGAGCGAAGGGGATCCTGATGGAGCGTCATTCGCTAGCCGACACAGAGGCTTTCGAGATGCTGCGCGACCACTCGCGCCGGACCAACACCAAGCTCGCCGACGTCGCGGCCGGCGTCGTAGACGCTCGCGGGCTTCTGTCAAAGCAGCCGAACGTGTCCTGAGCCGGCTGCAATCAGCTAACCACGGAGGTTCCCATGGCAACGTTCGCCGTCATCGCCGAGCATCCGCCCGACCTCTGCCCGACTTCCAATGCTCGGACGCGGCAGATAATGAAGGAGGGCGCGGGTCAGATCCCGCAGCTCGCCGAGCAGCTCGGCATCAACATCGTCACACTGCGGATCTTCGGCCCCGACCACATCGTCCTCGCGGTCGTCGAGGCGGACCACATTGATTCCGTCAGGGACTTTGCCTTGCAGAGCCACCTCATGCAGTGGAACAAGGTGAACATCCACGCCACATACTCGATGGAGGAGGCACTGCCGCTGATCGACAGCCTTGAGCCCATCTTCTAGCGCACAACACCTCGCGGCGGACCTGCCCGCTGAAAGCGTGAAGCGCGAGCGCGGCTAGAGCCCAGTTCCGCCGGTGCCACCCGTGCTGGGCGCGCCACCACCACCGCCGCCACCCGAGCTGGGCGGGGGCGCCACGGTGGGTCCGCCACCGCCACCACCCCCGCTGGTGTCGCCGCCGCCTCCTCCTCCACCGGAGGAGGAGTCACTGCCGGAGTAGCCGGTTGAGGGCACGTAGCCGGAGCCGGAGTCCCCACCACTCGACGAGTCACCCGAGTCCGAATCGCCCTTGTCTGCCTCCTCGGCCTTGTGCTGGCTGTAGATCGATTCGACCGCGGCCATGATCCGGCCCCAGATCTGGGCGGGATAGGTGCCGCCGTCGACCGGGCCGCCGTTGTAGTCGGTGGACATCGACTCGGTGCTGTCGGCGTGGCCGACCCAGACGCAGGCGGTGAAGTGGTCGGTGCCGCCGCAGAACCAGGCGTCGCCGTTGTTCTCGGTCGTGCCGGTCTTGCCCCAGGCGTTGTGGCCGGCGGACTGAGCCAGGACGCCGGTCCCGGCGAGGACGTTCTCGCGGAGGATGTTCTTCATGGTCGAGGCGACGCCGGAGGAGAGGACGCGGATCTTCCTCGGCTTGTCCTCTGCGATGGTGTCGCCGTTCGGGTCGCTGACCTTGTCGATTGCCACTGGGCCGAGCTGGTCGGGCCGGTTGTTCGGGCCGGGGCTGGTGTCGAGGTTGCCTCCGACGCGCTCGCCGCCGCTGGCGATCGTCTGGTAAGCGTGCGCCATCTCGAGCGGGCTGACGCCCGGGTCGATCGCGCCGAGAACCATCGACGGGTTAGTCGAGAATTTGGTCACCAGGCCCATCTCATGCCCGGTGTGGGCGATCCGCTTGGTGCCGCCGCGGACGGCCGGGCTGTCGCTACAGCCCTGAACACAGCGATCCGTCCTGCCCAAGGCAACCTGCGCATAGATCGAGTTGTCGGAGTGAATGGTCCCGGTGGCGAGGCTGGAGCTGCCGTAGTAGGTGTCGTCGTAGTTGTGGACGTCGAAGTACTCGTTCTTCGAGTGGGGGACCTTGAAGATCTTCTCGTTCGAGGGATAGACGGTGTCTGGGGAGATCCCCTGGCTGAGCGCCGTTGCCAGGGTGAACGGCTTGAAGGCCGAGCCGGGCTGCCGGTGCCCGTTGGTCGCCAGGTTGAACGGGTGGTTCTCGTAGTCGTTGCCGCCGACCATCGCCTTCACCCCTCCGGTCTCGTTGTCGAGTACGACCACCGATGCGGTGGGGGCGACGCCCGCCAGCGTGCTCTGCGCGATCTCCTGCGCAGTGTCCTGCATCTCCATGTCGAGCGTGCTGTGAACGGTGAGGCCGCCGCCGAACGCGCGGCCGGGGCCGTAGAGGTCCACGACCTGCTGGCGCAGCCAGGAGGTGAAGTAGGGCGCCTCCGAGTCGATGCTCGGCTTGGCGATGTCGGAGGGAGCCGGGATCTGGGTCCTGACGCCCTGGTCGTACTCGGCCTGGTCGATGTCGCCCTCATCCAGCATCTTCTGGAGGACCAGGTTCCGCCTGTCCATGGCCGCCTGAGGGTTGATCCGCGGGGAGAAGGCCGACGGGGAGCTGATGATCCCGGCGAGCATGGCCGCCTCCGGCGGAGTGAGGTCCTTGGCGCACTTCTCATGTCCCGCCTGACCACACCCCGCGTGGTTCCAGCCGAAGTAGGTGCGAGCCGCCGCCTCGATGCCGTAGGCGCCCTCACCGAAGTAGATGGTGTTCAGGTACTCGGTGAGGATCTTGTCCTTGTCCCAGTGGCGCTCGATCTCCGAGGCAAGTGCGGCCTCGCGGAACTTCTCGAAGATCGTCCGATCGCCCTGCGCCTCGATCGCGTTCTTGACGAACTGCTGGGTGATCGTCGAGGCGCCCTGGGTGGAGCCGCCGGGGATCAGGTCGGCGACGGCCGCTCGCGCCATGCCGGGGATGTCGATTCCGCCGTGCTCATAGAAGCGGCGGTCCTCGATGGCGACGGCCGCCTCCTTCATATAGGGGGAGATGTCGCCGGAGTCGACCAGGATGCGGTTGT
>JBKPND010000001.1:0-32781 GCA_046732465.1 Actinomycetota bacterium | reverse complement strand
CCCCGACCGCGGCCGACCAGGCCGTCTGGACCGCGGCGAGGGGGGTGCGGGGGGCCGCTTTCTTCAGCGCCGCCTGGAAGGCGTTGGCGGCGGGTCGGGGGGCGCGGCGGCGGCTCACGCGGCGGCGCTTTCTGTCTGCGGTGGCGGCATCCGCACCACCGAGCGCCGCGCCGGCTCCGGCACCGACTCCTCGTCGGCGGCGGTGATCAGCACCTGGCCGCCGTCGCCGAGGCGGCCGACGAGGAGGTCGCGGCGAGTGGGATCGAGCTCGCTCATCACGTCGTCGAGCAGCATCAGCGGGGCGGATCGGCCGGCCTCCATCAGGGCGGCGCGCTCGGCGAAGAGCAGGGCGAGGAGGGCGAGGCGCTGCTGCCCCTGGGAGCCGAACCGCCTCAGTGCCTTCCCGCCCAGGCGCAGCTCGACCTCATCGAGCTGCGGCCCGTAGGAGGTGTAGGCGCGGCCGAGGTCCTCGGCGCGGCGCCGCGCGAGCTCGGCGGCCAGCTCCTCGCGCCCGCCGGAAGTCCTCGGCCGGTAGGAGATCTCGGCCTCCGGGAGGCCGAGTGCGGATGCGAGCTCGGCGAACGTCCCCGCGAGAGCATTGACCGTCTCGGCGCGGGCTGCGATCAGCGGCTCGGCCTCGGCAGCCAGCCGCTCATCCCAGGCGGGCAGTGCGTCGGCCCCGCCGAGGCCGGCGCGGATGCGCTGCACGAGCGCGTTGCGCTGGGCGAGCGTGCGGCCGAACCGGCTGCGGAGGTCCGCCCGCGCGGGCCAGACGGCGCCGCAGAGCCGATCGAGATGCGCCCGGCGGTGGGCCGGAGAACCCTTGACGAGCTGCAGCCGGTCCGGGTGGAAGACGCTCACCAGGGGTCGCTCGCCGGGAGTCCCCGCGAGCGGTCTGCCGGCGAGCAGGTGGCGGCGCTCGCCGGAGCGGTCGAGCGACGCCAGCAGCCTGGAGCCGCCCGCGAGGTCCAGCTCGACGCGGGCCCCGTCGGCCCCGAAGCGGATCATGTCGCGATCGTTGCCGGCCCGGAACGAGCGGCCGGTCAGGCCGAAGTAGAGGGCCTCGAGCAGATTGGTCTTGCCGGCGCCGTTCGGCCCGCACACCACGACGACGCCGTCGGCGATCGGCGTGCTGTCGTCGGCGAGGTTGCGGAACCCCCGGCACTCGACTGTGCCGACGACCACGCACTCCTCCTAGACGTTGAGGCGAATCGGCATCACCAGGTAGCTGAAGTCGTCCGCTCCGGACGGCTCCAGCAACCCGGGGCGAAGCGGCGAGATCAGCTTGAGGACGACCTCGTCGGCATCGATCGACTCCAGCCCGTCCCTGATGAACTCCGGGTTGAAGCCGATCTCGAGCAGCTCACCCGAGTAAGGGGCGGGAAGCGCCTCGCGGGCGTCGCCGAGATCAGGAGTTTCGGCGGAGACCACCAGCTCGCCGTCGGAGAAGGAGAGCCGCAGCGCGGCGTTTCGCTGCGCCAGCTGCGAGACGCGGCGCGTGACCTCGAGGAACTCGGCCCTCGGCAGCTTCACCTCGTGCTCGTAGGACTCCGGCAGCAGCTGTTGATGATTGGGGAACTGGCCGTCGATCAGTCTCGAGCTGAGCGAGGTCTGGGCCACCCGGAAGATCGCCTGGTTGCGGGTGAGCCAGACCTGCAGGGAGTCCTCGCCGCCGGCCTCGATCAGGCGGGCGAGCTCGCGCAGCGCGCGGGCGGGCACGTTCGCCTCGAGGCGCTCCGCCACCGACGCCTCGAGCTTCGTCGTCTTGACGGCGAGGCGGTAGGAGTCGGTGGCCACCATCGTCATCTCGTCCCCCTCCACCGTCACCAGGACGCCGGTCAGCACCGGACGGGCCTCGTCTCGGGATGCGGCGCGGGCGACGCGATTGATGGTCTCGCGAAGCGGTGCGGCGGGGAGCTCCGCCGGCTCTCCCTCCGCGTCGGGGAAGCGCGGGAAGTCGTCTGCCGGCAGGGTCCGCAGGTGGAATCGCGACGACCCGGCGCTGAGCTCGACATCGCGCTCGGCCTCCCGGAGCGCCAGGGTGACCGGGCCGTCGGAGAGCGAGCGGACGACCTCGACCAGCAGCCGACCGGGCAGGACGACGGACCCGGTCCCTTCCACCTCCCCCTCCAGCCCGACCTCGAGGCCGAGCTCCATGTCGGTCGCGCGCAGCCGGGCCTCCCCCTCGGCGGTGATCAGGATCCCGGACAGAGCCTGCAGCGCGGCACGGGCTGACACCGCTCGGGAGACGACGAGCAGGGCGTCAAGAAGTGCCTGCCTTGTGGTGTTGATCTTCATCGCTGGTTGTTGGGCGTCCTTAGGAGTAGTAAGGGTTGTGGACGGCGTGGATATGTGGACAGCCTCCTCTTCGATTCTTTCAGTCGGTTCGGTCACGATCCGTCAGGGTCCGAATCGGTCGGGTCCGAACGCAGTTCGGTGGTGAGCTGCTCGAGGGTGCGGGAGAGGCTGGCGTCCTCGAGGGCGCCGCGCTGGACGCGCTTGATGGCGTGCAGGACGGTGGTGTGATCGCGGCGGTTGAAGGCCTCGGCGATCGCCGGGAGAGAGAGGTCGGTGAGCTCGCGCGTCAGGTACATGGCGAGCTGGCGGGCGCGGGCGATGGGGGCGGTCCGGCTGGGGGAGAGCAGATCGTCGACGGTGAGATCGAGGCGGGCTGCGACCGCCTCCTGGACCTGTCGAGCGTCGAGTGAGGCCCGCGCCGGCGGGATCGTGTCGGCGGGGAGGGCGTTCTCGATGGACGCCGTGGTGACGCTCGAGGAGGTCAGGGAGGAGATCGCCACGATGCGGGTTAGCGCCCCCTTGAGGACGCGGAGGTTGGGGGCGGTCTTGGAGGCGAGCGCCCGCAGGGCGTCAGGGGGGAGCGCCTCGGTGTGCTCGCGGGCGAGGTTGCCGAGGAAGACGAGGCGGGTGGCCAGGTCGGGCGGCTCGAGCGGGACCGTGAGCCCCCATTCGAAGCGATCGCGAAGGCGATCGGCGAGGTCGCGGAGCTCGGCGGGGACCCGGTCGGCGGTGAGGACCAGCTGAGCGCCGCCCTCATACAGGGCGTTGAAGGTGTGGAAGAACTCGTCCGCCGTCCGGGCCTTGCCCTGGAGGAACTGGACGTCGTCGATCAGCAGGACGTCGGCGCGGCGGTAGCGCTCCTTGAAGCCCTCGATGCTTGCGCCCTGGAGAGAGGAGACGAACTCGTTGGTGAACGACTCGGCGGTCGTGTAGTGGACGGTGAGCTGGGGGCTGTGGCGGGCCAGGTAGTTGGCGATCGAGCCGAGCAGGTGGGTCTTGCCGAGCCCGGGCGGCCCGTGCAGGAAGAGAGGGTTGTACGCCTCGCCGGGGGCCTCGGCGACCGCCAGCGCGGCTGCGTGCGCGAGCTGGTTGCCGGGACCGATCACGAAGCGCTCGAACGTGTAGTCGGGGTTGAGGGCGACTCTCGAGGCCGCCTCCTCCGGGATTGCGGCGGCCGCCGGCGCCGCGTCGGGAGCGACGAGCTCGACCTCGCGGACGCCCTCGAACGCCCTGGGGATCGCAGCGCGCAGGAGCTCGAGGTAGCGGCGGCCGACCCAGCGGACGATGTGTCGCGGACCCGTGAGATAGAGGGTCGCGCCGCGCCGGGAGACGGGCGAGAGGGGGGAGAACCAGAGCCGGTAGGTGTCCTCCGGAACCGAGGCGGCCAGCTCGCGCTGGGTCTCGCGCCAGGGCCCCGCTAGGTCCTGACGGACGTCACCGGCCTGCCCCTGAACCTGGTCCTCCTTCGTCGTCGTGTGTCGAGGGTGCTCCGGAGGAGCCACTCGCGGCTTGAAAGCCGAGCGGCCGATCATAGGCTCGGCCCCTCGGGCTCGAAAGGGGCGGCCCACCGACCTCCGTGCAAAACGCGGCGAAAACCGCAAACGGGGTGCCGGAGGGCCCGGTGAGCCCGGTCCCCGGATGGACACGGCCTATACTGCCGTGCCCTTCGCCCTCCCGATTGGGCCCTGTCGATGAAGCGGACCTACCAGCCGAAGAAGCGCAAGCGAGCCCGGACTCACGGGTTCCGAGCGCGCAGCCGGACCCGATCCGGCCGCGCCATCCTGAGGCGCCGGCGTCAGAAGGGCCGCAAGCGCCTCACTCCCTGACGTTGGCCTCTGAGGGCCGCCCCGACGCCCGCCGGCGCCGTCTCTCGCGGAGCGGCGATTTCGATCGCGTCTACCGGGAGGGGAGCTCGAGCGCGAATCGGTTCCTGGTCGTCTATTCCTTCGCCCGCCGCGAGGACGAGTCGGATGACGGCGCGAGGCTCGGCCTCTCGGTGGGCCGCAAGGTCGGCAAGGCCGTGACTCGCAACAAGGTCAGGCGCGCGGTGCGCGAATCCTTCTGGGAGCTCTCTGAGTTGATCCAGGCGGGCCGCGACTACGTGATCGTTGGGCGGCCGGGGGTTGAGGCTCTGCTCGAGCGTGAGGGTCAGGAGGGCATCCGCGCCTCGCTGGCGGAGCTCATGGAGGATGCATCGGGCCAGGAGCGTTTGTCGTGAAACACCTGATCACCGCCGTGCTCCTCGCCCCGATCCGCCTCTACCAGCGCTGGATCTCCCCGGCGATCGCGCCGCGCTGCCGCTACTACCCGACCTGCTCGGACTACGCGGCCCAGGCGATCCGTGAGCTGGGCCCGATCCGGGGCCTGATCCTGGCCGGCTGGCGGCTTCTACGCTGCAACCCCTTTAGCCACGGTGGCATCGACGAGATCTCCGACCGTCGGCTGTTTCGCAACACCCTCACCCGTTCCGACCGCGAGGCTTCGCACTCGACGGTCGCCACCAACCCCGCGGGCGCACCCGCCAACGGATCCACTCACCCCGATCTGACGTAGAAATCCACCGTGCCCCTCGACCTCAACATCTTCCTCGACGCGAGCATCCTCAGCCCGATCGAGAACCTCTTCAACGACGTCATCAAGTGGCTGCACGACGACGTCGGCGTCACCTGGGCTATCGGCATCGTCTTCATCACGTGGCTCTCCAGGCTGGTGGTGTTGCCGTTCACGCTCCGCTCGATGCATGGCATGCGCGAGATGCAGGCGCTGCAGCCCTACCTGAAGGAGATCCAGGAGAAGTACAAGGACGACCGCCAGCGGATGCAGCGCGAGCAGATGGCGCTCTTCCAGGAGCACGGCGTCAACCCCCTGTCCGCCTGCCTGCCCCTCGTCTTCCAGTTTCCGGTGTTCATCGCCCTCTACCAGCTGCTCCGCAGCGACATGTTCAAGGAGGAGCTGATCAACTCGGGCGACCCGGGCTGGCTCTTCATCAACCACCTCGCCGAGCACCCGACCGGTGCCGAGGCGATCGCCCTGGTGGTGCTCGCGGTGGCCGGGACGTTTGCGCTGATTCTCTTCACACCATCACCGCAGACCACGGGCAGCGGGAACATGCAGCGGTATATGTTCGCCGGGATCTTCTCCCTGGTCACAGTCTTCCTGATCCCGAACGCCCCCGCCGGGATCGCGGTCTACTTCATCGCCAGCGGGCTCTGGCAGATCATGCAGCAGACGGTGATCCACTTCGTCTGGCCGTTACCCGCTGTTCCGACGCCGGACGAGGTCCGCGCCGCCAAGCCGCCACCTCCACCGCCGAGAAAGAGAAAGCGCAGGCGGTAGACCGTCCGCCGCCCCGGCGGCCAGGGCGCGCGGCGCCGAGCCGCTTAGACTGCGCGCGTGGCCGAAGGAGAGACCCAGTCCGAGCAGGCGGTCATGCCCGAGGAGCCGGCTGAGCGGGTGCGCGTCTTCCTGGAGCGCATCGTCCAGGAGCTGGGGCTCGAGGCCTCGGTCGCGGTCGAGGAGGGCGAGGACGAGATCCAGGCGGACGTCGAGGGTGAGGACGTCGGCCTGCTGATCGGCCGCCACGGCCAGACCATCGACGCGATTCAGCTGCTCTGCTACCAGGCCGCGTTCCGGGGCCGTCAGGACCGCAAGCGGGTCCAGGTCGACGCTGCCGGCTACCGCCGCCGCCAGGGCGAGTCGCTGCGCCGGCGGGCCGACATGGCCGCCGAGGACGCCGTTCGCCACAAGGAGGCCGTCGAGATGGACCCGATGGGCTCGAATGAGAGGCGGGTCGTCCATGAGCACCTCCGTGACCGCCCCGAGGTCGAGACCTACAGCGAAGGCGACGAGCCCAACCGCTACGTGGTCGTCGCGCCGCTCGTCTCCGATTGAGCTCGCTTCCGCCCGAGGCGGAGCCGGCTCTCGAGGAGCTGCTACGGATCCTGGCCGAGCCGCGCGCTCCGATCGCGAGCTCGACGGTCCCGCGGGCTCGAGATGTCCACATCGCCGATTCGCTCACCGGGCTCGAGCTGGAACAGATCCGCTCGGCCGCCCGGATCGCCGACCTGGGCACCGGCGCCGGGCTCCCGGGACTGGTGCTCGCGGCAGCGCTCCCGAACGCCAGCGTCGACCTGATCGAGTCAAACGAGCGGAAGTGCGCGTTCCTGCGTGACGCGATCGCACGGATGCGGCTCCCCAACGCCGCGGTCGTCTGCCAGCGGTCCGAGGAGTGGGCGCTCGGAGAGGGCAGGGAGGCCTACGACGCCGTCGCGGCCAGGTCGGTCGGCAGGCTCGCGGCGCTGGCGGAGCTCGCCTCGCCGCTGCTCCGCGAGGGCGGCGCGCTCGTCGCGTGGAAGGGAACTCGCTCCGCCCAGGAGGAGGCCGAGGTGGCCCGGGCCGCGGATCGAGTCGCGATGGAGCCGATTGAGATCCGCTCGGTGCAGCCTTATCCGTCGAGCCGCGACCGACACATCCACCTGCTCCGCAAGAATGGGCCGACCCCGAACGGGCTGCCGCGGCGTCCCGGCATGGCGACGAAGCGGCCGTTCGGAACCGAACGAAACTGACCCGAACGAATCCGATGGGAATCGTCTACGCGATCGCGAACCAGAAGGGCGGCGTCGGCAAGACGACCACGGCCGTCAACATGGCTGCCTGCGTCGCCGGCGACGGGCAGCAGACCCTGGTCGTCGACCTTGACGCGCAGTGCAACGCCACGGTTGCGCTCGGGCTGCCGAAGAACGCGACGCCCTCGTCCTATGACTGCCTCACCGGCGAGGTCTTGGTGGCGGAGGCGGCCCGTCCCGCCGGCCCGGACAACCTGTGGATAGTTCCGGCGCATGTGGATCTCGCCGGCGCGGCGGTGGAGCTGCCGCGGGCGAGCGGCTACGAGACGCGGCTCCGCGACGGGCTGGGACCGGTCCGGGAGCGCTTCAGCTACACGCTGCTCGATTGCCCGCCCTCCCTCGGGCCGGTCGCAGTCAACGCCCTGGCCGCCGCCGACCGGGTGATCGTCCCTGTCCAGGCCGAGTACCTGGCCCTGGAGGGGCTGGTCCAGTTCCTCGACACCCTCAAGCTCGTCCGGCGGGAGCTCAATCCGGACCTGCAAATGGCGGGCGTCCTGATCACGATGCACGACGACCGCACTCGGCTGGCCAAGGACGTGGAGCGCGAGCTCCGCGAGCACCTGCCCGCGAGGGTCTTCAAGACCGTCGTCCCGAGGAGCGTCCGGGTTGCCGAGGCGCCCAGCTACGGCATCCCGGTCTCCGAGCACGATCCGAACTCGACCGGCTCGCGCGCCTACCGCGCCCTCGCCGACGAGGTCGTCGCCCTGGGAGCCACCGACGACCGGGCCGACAGGGAGGCCGCCTGATGGCCGAGCAGCGAAGGGGCATGGGGAGGGGGCTCGCCGCGATCCTGCCCGAGAGCGACGCCGGCGGGCCGGAGCTGCGTGAGCTCGAGGTCACCCAGATCGAGCCGAACCCCGACCAGCCGCGTGCCAGGTTCGACGCCGCGGGGCTTGATGCCCTCGCCGGGTCGATCGGCTCCGTCGGCCTGCTCCAGCCCCTGATCGTCCGCCCCCTCGACGACGGTCGCTACGAGCTGGTCGCCGGGGAGCGCCGCTGGCGTGCCGCCCAGAAGGCCGGCATCGACCGCGTGCCGGCCGTGATCCGCACCTCGCCCGAGGACGAGCGCCTGCAGGCCGCCCTGATCGAGAACATGGTCCGGGAGGACCTCAACCCGGTCGAGGAGGCGCGCGCCTGCGCCGCCCTGGTCGACGACCTCGGGATCTCGAAGGAGGAACTGGCGCGCCGCGTCGGCCGCAGCCGCGCGGCGATCTCCAACCAGATCCGGCTCCTCGGCCTGCCGGATTCGGCGCTCGCCCTACTCGAGCGCGGCGAGCTCAGCGAGGGTCATGGCCGCGCCATCCTCCAGGTTTCGGACCAGGACCGCCGCGCCCGGCTCGCGAAGCAGGCGGCCGCGGAGGGTTGGTCGGTTCGCGACACCGAGCGCCGCGCCGGCGCGAGCCCGAAGCGAAGGAAGGCGAGCGGCGGCCGCATCTCGGCCGAGGAACGCGCCGCGATGACGGAGGCCGAGGACCTGCTCGGCTCCGCCCTCGGTCAGGATGTCCGGGTCCGCCGCGACGGCAATGGCGTCAAGGCGGAGCTCCGCTTCGACGATCTCGACGAGCTCGAAACCCTTGCCCGGCGGCTCCGGAAGCGCTCCTGAGTCGCGAGCTAGAATCGCGACCCCCGGGCGATTAGCTCAGTCGGTTAGAGCGCTTCTCTGATAAGGAAGAGGTCCCTGGTTCGAGTCCAGGATCGCCCACTCCCTCAGCCGCGGTCCTCAGCTTTCCCAGCGCGTGCTCGACCCACCGGCGGAAGAGGCGCTCACCCGCTATTGCGATCTGGATCCGGGTGCGGAGGTTCGCCGGGTCGTTGCCGGCCTCCATCTCGATGAAGGTGCCGCCCTGACCCTCCGTGAGGACGGATCGGCTGTAGGTGCCGGTGTCCATGCAGCGGATCAGCAGCTCCTTGCCCTCGACCATCTGGTCCACCTCGAGGGTCGTCTCGAGATTCGACATCGGCCAGGGCCGCTTCTGGACGTTGCGGACGTGGCAGCCCTGCTCGAAGTCGCCATCGATGCACTCGAAGGTGATCGTGTCGGGCCACCACTCGGTCTGCCGGTCGGGATCGGATGCCAGCTCCCAGACGACGCCGAGCGGCGCGTCGATGAAGGCCTGCTGCCGGCACTCTGTCGACACATGGCGATGGTAGGGGCGCGCTGCCGCGACTGCGACTCGGGGTAGAGGACTCTGGAGGGCTTTGGGCCGCTCCTATAATCCGTGCGGCCCTCCCGAGGAGACCTTTCGTGCAGCGGATGACCATCTACGGAGTCAGTTTCGACATGGTCGGCAAGCAGCCGATCGTCTTGCTGAAGACCGTCGACGGCAACAAGTTCCTCCCGATCTGGATCGGGCACCCGGAGGCGGCGGCCATCCTGATGAAGCTCCAGGGCGCCTCGACGCCGCGGCCGATGACCCACGACCTCCTCTCCGACGTGCTCGATCAGATGGAGGCCAAGTGCGAGAAGGTCTCGGTCACCGAGCTCCGCGACAACACCTTCTTCGCGTCGATCACGATCTCGATGAACGGATCGGAGATGGAGATCGACTCACGCCCCTCCGATGCGCTCGCCCTCGCGGTCCGCACCTCCGCGCCGATCTTCGCCGCCGACGACGTGATCGAGGAGTCCGCGATCGAGTTCGAGGGGGAGGAGGTCGAGGATCAGGAGCAGGTCGTCGAGAAGTTCAAGGACTTCCTCGACAACGTCACCCCCGAGGACTTCGCGCAGGGCGAGGAGCCCCCGCCCTAGGCCGGCAGCGTCGCCTCGCTCGCCGGTCGCTCTCGTGCCGACGCGAGGATCCGCTCGACCAGCTGCGTGAATTCGATGCCGGCGGCCTCCGCCGCCATTGGGAAGAGGCTTGTGTCGGTGAGGCCGGGGATCGCGTTCACCTCGAGCACCTCCGGCCCGTCCTCACCGAGCATCAGGTCCACCCGCGCGAAGCCGCTACAGCCGAGGGTCTCGTAGGTCCGCGTGGCGAGCTCTTGGATCACACCGGTCTCCTCATTCCCGAGGTCAGCGGGGCAGACGTAGTCGGTGCGGCCGATCTCATAGCGCGCCTCGAAGTTGAAGAAGTCCTCCTCCCGGGGGATCGCCTCGACGATCGGCAGGGCCTCACCGCCGAGCACGCTGACCGCCAGCTCGCGGCCCTCGACGTAGCGCTCGAGCAGCACCCGATCGTCGTAGCTGAATGCGGCCAGCAGCGCCTCCGGCACCTCATCCCGCGCGGCCGCGAACTCGACGCCGAGCGAGGAGCCCTGCCTCGCCGGCTTGACGACCAGGGGGAACCCCAGCCGCGCCTCGATCTCCTCCAGGGTGTCGGCGGCCCCGAGCTGCTGGAAAGCGGTGGCGTTGAACGCGGCCCAGTCCGGCGTCGGGATCCCGGCCGCCCGCATCTCGTGCTTGGCGGCCACCTTGTCCATGCACAACGCGCAGGCCGCCACACCCGGGCCGGTGTAGGGGAGGTCGAGGATCTCGAGCAGCTCCTGGACCGTCCCGTCCTCGCCGCCGGGGCCGTGCAGCGCGATGAAGACGACGTCGGGCTGTTCGTCGCGGAGGCGGCTGACCAGCTCGCGGCCGACGTCGATTCCCACCGCTTCGTGGCCCAGCGCGCCGACGGCGTCCTCGACGCGCGCCGCCGAGCGCAGCGAGACCTCTCGCTCGAGCGAGGTCCCTCCCTTGAGGACCACGACCCTCATCGTCTCGGCAGCGGGACGACCTCGCCGCCCGGCTCCTCTCCCTCCTCGGGGGGCGGCAGGCGGTGCTCGCCGGTGATCGTCTCGTAGAGGGCGATCTGGTCGGAGACGACGCTTCCGATGCGGCGGATTCCCTCGCGGAGCTCGTCTTCATCGGACGCGGAGAAGTTGAGCCGCATCGACGACGCGCCCCGCACGCCATCGACGTAGGCGGCCCGTCCCGGAACGAAAGCGACGTTGTCGCGCAAGGCTTTCGCAAGCAGATCGGTCGTGTCGATGTAGTCGGGCAACGTGGCCCAGAGAAAGAGGCCGCCCTCCGGCCGCGTCCATTCCGCCTCGGGAGGGAAGTGGCGCTCGAGGGCCTCGAGCATCGCGTCGCGGCGGCCGCGGTAGATCTCGACCAGGTCGGCGATGTAGTCCAGCCACCGTCCCTCGCCGAAGTACTCGCGGACGAAGTACTGGCTCAGGGTCGAGGTGCAGAGGTCCGCGGCCTGCTTCCCGAGCCCGATCTTCTCCAGCACGGGCGGTGGAGCGGCGACCCAGCCGATCCGGATTCCGGGGGAGAGGATCTTGGAGAGCGTGCCCAGATAGAGGACGTAGTCCCCGCCGTCCAGGCTGTAGAGCGTCGGCTGGGGATCGGCGTCGTAGCGGAGCAGGCCATACGGGTTGTCCTCCACGATCAGCACCTCGTGCTCCCGCGCCAGCTGGACGAGGTGCCGCCGCCGCTCCTCGGACAGCGTCACCCCGGCCGGGTTCTGGAAGCTCGGCACCGAGTAGATGAACTTCGGCCGGCGGCCGTCCCGTGCGAGTGTGGCCAGGAGCTCCTCGAGCTCGTCGATGCGCAGCCCGTCGTCGTCGGTGCTCACCTGGTGGACGTCGGCCTCGTAGCTGCAGAAGGTGGGCACGGCGCCGGGATAGGTGGGGGCCTCGCAGATCACAGGGTCGCCGGGGTCGACCAGCGTCTTCGTGATCAGGTCGATCGCCTGCTGGCCGCCCGTCGTCACGATTAGGTCGTCCGGGTCGGGGGCCATGCCCTCGGCCTCCATCACCTCGACGATGCAGGACTTGGTCTCCTCGAAGCCCTCGGTCGGCCCGTACTGGAGTGCCTGGGCCGAGGACTCGTGCGCGATCCGGGTCATCTGCGCCGCGAAGCTCTCGGCCGGGAAGGTCGAGGTGTCCGGCAGCCCGCCGGCCAGCGAGATCACCTCGGGCCGCGCGGTGATCGCCATCAGGTCGCGCATCGCCGAGGAGCGCATCACCTGGGTGCGCTTCGCGAAGAGGCCCGCGTAGCGCTCCAGGTCGCGCGAGGTCGTGTGCGCCCGGCGGCGGGGCCGCGACCCCTCGGACCGCCGCCGCGATCCCTCGTGCTCTGACGGCTCGGTCATTGGCGGACAGTGTGGCGGAGATCCAGCGCCGGAGTGCGCGCCCAGGTTCACGTTTGCGCGGCGTTAAACCGGAACCGGCGCCGGCCGGATGCCCTGTAGCCTCCCGGCCCGACCATGTTCCTCGCCATCTGTCAGGGGCTGGGACTGGCCATCGCCGCCGGACTCATCCTCGGAGTCGTCCTTCCTCCGATCATGCCGACGTGGGGCGCGGTGGTCGGGGCCTCGCCGATCGGCGTACTGGCCGCCGGCGCGGCTCTGAACGGAGCGGACGAGGCGCTCTGGCCGGCGCTTCCGGTTGGGATCCTTGGGGCCGGTTTCGCGGCCGTGGTCACCCGGGACGTGGCCGCCGGCGCGATCCGCCGGCAGCGCGACCAGCACACCGG
Source organism: Actinomycetota bacterium (assembly GCA_046732465.1). GTDB lineage: Bacteria > Actinomycetota > Thermoleophilia > Solirubrobacterales > 70-9 > DASUPK01. The sequence continues at coordinate 20,397 of JBKPND010000001.1, read as the reverse complement.
CGCGGACGTGCAGGCCCCCAGCGGCGTCACGGTGATCGTGGTGCTGGCGGCGATCGTGGTCGCCGGGATCTGCCTGGTGCTCGAGCCCTTCTCGCTGCTCGCCCTGGCGGCTCTGCTCTTCCTCTGGGCCACCCGCCGCCGGCAGGCCGAGCGTAAACATGAGGGCCTGCGGGTCCTGCGCTAGATGAAGCCGCAGCGGAAGCTGGTCCTCGTCGTGGTCGACGCGATGCATCCCGAGATGCTGGTTCGGGCGATCGAGGAGGGCCAGGCCCCGACCTTCGCCGAGCTGCTGGAGCGCGGCAAGATGGTGCCGGACTGTGTCTCGAGCTTCCCCTCGGTCACCCCGGTGGCGAGCTCGGAGATGATGACCGGCACTGGCCCGGCCGGCCACTGGGTGATGGGGATGAACTGGTACCACCGGATCGAGCGCCGCTACATCGAGTACGGCTCCTCGTTCGAGGCGACTCGCACCTTCGGCCTCTTCCGGGCGATGTACGACCTGGTCTACAACATGAACCTCGACCACCTGAGCTGGCAGGCGCAGACGGTCTTCGAGCGCCTGGGGGACTCCGGGGTGCGGACCGCGACGACCCCGTTCCTGATCTACCGCGGGCGGCAGCGGCACGAGCTCGGCCTGGAGGGACTGGCGAAGCGGGCGGCGGCCGCCGCGAACTTCCGCCACGCGGTGTGGGCGCCGGACGAGTTCTTCTACGGCGACCTCTACTCGAGCCGGCCGACCGGCTGCGGACCGACCTTCACGCGGCCCGGGACGCGGGACGAGTACTCGGCCTGCGTGGCCGAGGAGCTGGTCCGCGAGGGCGCTTACGACTTCCTGCTGTTCAGCCTGCCGGACAACGACTTCCACTCGCACCGGCACGGCCCCGAGGCGACCCTCGAGTCGATCGCCAAGGCGGACGCGATGTTCTCCCGCATCGTGGAGGCGGGCGGCGGGCTGGAGGAGTTCCTCTCCGAGCACTCGGTGCTCCTGACCGCCGACCACGCCCAGACTGCGGTGGAGCATGCCCTCCCGCTCGCCGACGAGCTGGCCGAGGATTGGGCTGTGCTGCAGCCGAACACCGACCATCCCGAGGACGCCGAGATCGCCGTCAGCCCGACCTCGCGCGCGGGCGCCGTCTACATCCTGGACGCCGGCTATAGGCACCCGGTCACCCACGAGCGGGCGCGCCTCCGATTGCGCGAGCTGGCCGGAGTCGACCTGGTCACCTGGCTCGCCGGAGAGGACGGCACGCCCGTCAAGCGGACCGGCGTGGGTCTCGACGACCCGGCCTCCCTGGACGCCGTCGTGGAGCGGAACGGCTACGAGCTCCGCTTCCGCCCCGGCGGCCAGCTCCGCGACGTGCGGGGGAATCACTGGTCGGTCAGTGGGGAGCCCGAGGCCCTCGCGGGCGACATCACCCGCGGCCGCTTCGAGTCCCACGAGTATCCGGATGGTCTCGCCCGGCTCTGGTCGGCGCTCACCTCGCCCCACGCGGGCGACGTCCTGATCTCCGCGACCGAGGGCTATGAATGCGTCGACTGGGGCGGAATCAGCCACGCCGGCGGCGGCAGCCACGGCTCACTCGGCAGGGGCGACTCGCTGGCCCCCGTGGTCTTCGTTGGTTGCGGCCCCGATGCTCCGGGTAAGCGGCCGCAATGGGCGTTGCGGGACCTGGCACCGGTGATCCTCGAGCACTTCGGCGTGAACGGCGGAAGGCCTCAGGGATGACGCCCGTCGAGACCGTCAAGCGGGTGGGGCGCGGCACCTTGAAGCCCGGGAACTGGATCCAGCTCCTCCAGTTCGGGCTGGTGGGCGGATCCGGCTACGTCGTCAACCTGGCGGTCTTCGCGGTCCTCAACGGGCCGCTCGACATCCACTACATCTCGGCCGCCATCCTTGCCTTCTGCGTTGCCGTCACCAACAACTTCTGGTGGAACCGACACTGGACATTCGACGCGAAGCACGGGCACGCCGGCTTCCAGGCCGCCCGTTTCTTCACCGTGAGCGTGCTCGCGCTGGTGATCAACCTGATCGCACTGAGGCTGCTCGTGAACGGGGGAGTGAGCGAACTGCCGGCCCAGGCCATCTCGGTCGCGATCGCGATGCCGTTCAACTTCATCGGCAACAAGCTGTGGACGTTCGACGAGTAGGTCGGCTCCTCGCACTCGCCGCATCCCTAGCGCTCCTACTCACTCTGCTGCTCGCGGCTCCGGCCGGTGCGCAGCAGCCCCCGATCAGCCAGTCCAGGGCGATCGAGATCGCGAAGCTGGATCCGAAGGCGGCCGCCGCGGCCGAGCAGCACTCGGACCTGTCCCCGTCGGCCAGCCGCAACTCCGGGACCGGGCTCTGGGAGGTCGGCTTCTTCACCGGCGGCAAGGAGGTCGTGCAGGTGGTCGTCGACCCGAACAACGGCAGGGTCGTCGAATCGTGGACCGGCTACCAGATCGCCTGGCACATGGCCCGCGGCTACCCGGGCGCCTTCGGCCGGATGATCAACGCCCCCTACATCTGGCTGCCGCTCTGCGCGATCTTCGTCCTCGGACTGCTCGACTGGCGCCGGCCGTTCCGGCTCGCACATCTCGACCTGGTGGTCGTGGTCGCGGGCTTCGGGCTCTCCCACTACTTCTTCAACCGCGGGAACATCGGGCTCTCGGTTCCGCTCGCCTACCCGCCTCTCTTTTACCTCCTGTGCCGAGCGCTCTGGCTCGGCTTTCGGCGACGAGGCGGCATCGGCCTTAGACCGTCCCTGCCGATCACCCTGCTCGCGGTCGTCACCGTCCTCCTGGTCGCGGGCCGGATCGGCCTCAACGTCGCCGACTCCAACGTGATCGACGTGGGCTACTCGGGGGTGATCGGGGCCGACCGGATCGCCGACCAGGAGCCGATCTATGGGAACTTCCCCGACGACGACCAATCCGGAGACACCTACGGCCCGGTCGCCTACTACTCCTACGTCCCGTTCGAGCAGGTCTTCCCCTGGAGCGGGACCTGGGACGACCTGCCCGCGGCCCACGCCGCTTCGATCTTCTTCGACCTGGGGACGATGGCGGCGCTGTTCCTGATCGGGCGGCGCCTGCGGCGCGGCCGCCGGGGGACGGAGCTCGGCGTGCTCCTCTGCTTCGCCTGGGCGGCCTGTCCCTACACCGCCTTCGCGCTCGAGTCGAACACCAACGACGCGCTCGTCTCGCTCACCCTGGCGGCGACGCTGCTCTGCCTCACCGCGCCGATTCCACGAGGGATCACCCTCGCGCTCTCGTCGATGACGAAGTTCGCCCCGCTGGCGCTGGGCCCGCTGTTCGCGACCTACGGCGCGACCGAGGGCGGCCCCGGCGGATTCCTGCGCAGATACGCGAAGGTGGTCGTCCCGTTCGCAATCGCGTTCGCGGTCACGGTGCTGGTGGTCTCCTTCCAGGCCCTCCAGGACCCCGGGCTCTCCACCTTCTGGCACCGCACGATCGGGGAGCAGGGAGGCCGGGACTCCCCCTTCAGCATCTGGGGGCAGGCGCACTCCTTGGGTTGGCTGCAGGCTCTCGTCAAGGTGGCGGTCGTCGGACTGGCCGTCCTGGTGGCCTTCCGGCCGCGCCGCCGGGATCACGTCACCGTCGCGGCCCTGGGCGCGGCGGTGCTGCTCGGCATGCAGCTCACCGTCGACCACTGGTTCTACCTCTACGTCCCCTGGTTCCTGCCCTTCCTCCTGATCGCCCTGCTGGCGAGCGGTGTCGTGCCGCTAGGAGGGGACCGGGACGAGGATCTGCTCGATCCCGCGAGCGAGCCCGTCGTCGCTGATCTCGACCGCGACACCCATCAGCCAGACGTCCTCGTCCGCGGTGTCGAATCGCACCGGCATCTGCGTCCGGAAGGCCTCTAGCGCCTGCTCACGGCGGACGCCGATGATGCCGGCCCGCGAGCCCGTCATCCCCACGTCCGAGATGTAAGCGGTGGCGCCCGGCAGAACCCGGCCGTCTGCGGTCGGCACGTGCGTGTGCGTGCCCAGGACCGCCCCCACGCGCCCGTCGAGGTGCCAGCCCATCGCCACCTTCTCACTGGTCAGCTCGGCGTGAAAGTCGACCACGAATGCGTCCGCTCCTCCGGCGAGCGAGCCGAGCAGGTCGTCGATCGCGGGGAACGGGTTCCGCTCGACCTGCATGTGCATCTGGCCGCTCAGGTTGATCACGCAGACCCGCATCCCGGCCGCCTCGACGATTGCGTGGCCGCGGCCCGGGTTGGACTCCGCGAAGTTGGCCGGCCGGATGATCCGCGGCTCGGAGTCGAGGTATGGATAGACGTCGCGGTGGCGGTAGGTGTGGTTGCCGAGCGTGATCACATCAGCGCCCGCAGCGAAGATCTCCTCCGCGGTCTCCTTGGTGATCCCCACGCCGCCGGCCGCGTTCTCGCCGTTGACGACGACGAGGTCGGGCATCCGCTCGGCGCGGAGGTCGGGCATCGCCGCCGCCAGCGCCTCTCGACCGGGCCGGCCGACGACGTCCCCTATGAACAGGAGCCGCATCGACGCGCCAGCGTAGAGGACCGGCGTCGCGGCCGAATTGACTTGCCACTAGCTTTCGCGCGATGAGTGAGAAGCCGCGAGCGCGGCGGGACGCCCCGGTTCTCGAGGTGGATGGCCTCTCCAAGTGGTTCGGAGAGCGGGCCGCCCTCCGCGAAGTCAGCCTCGACGTGAAGCCCGGAGAGCTGCTCGCGGTGCTCGGACCGAACGGCGCCGGGAAGACGACGCTGCTCTCGATCCTGGCCGGCATCACCAAGCCCGACTCGGGCCGGATCGCCACCGAGAACGGGGACGTGGGATGGGTGCCGCAGCAGGCCGGCCTGTATCGCCGCCTGACCGTGGAGGAGAACCTTCGGCTCTTCTGCCACATGGAGGGCGTCGAGAACATCGAGGCAACGGTCGGGCGGATGCTGGACCAGACGGGACTGGCGGACCGCCGCCACGACCCCGTCTCCACGCTCTCCGGCGGCAACCAGCAGCGCATCAACATCGCGATTGGGCTGCTCGCCGACCCCTCCGTGCTGCTCCTGGACGAGCCCAGCTCGGGCCTCGACCCGAGCCAGCGCGTGCGCCTCTGGGAGTTCGTCTCCGAGCTGGCCGAGGCGGGGACGACGGTGATCTATTCGACGCACCAGATCGAGGAGGCGAGCCACTACGGGGACCGTCTGGTCGTGCTCGCCGACGGGGAGACCATCTTCGATGGCAGGTTCGCCGAGCTCACGCGCGCCGCCGGGCCTCGGCCCGAGGGCGCCTCGGCTGATCCTGAGAACGACTTCGTCCGCTTCCTGCGGCAGCGAGGCCACTGATGCGCTGGCTGCTCCTCAAGGACCTGCAGCTGCTGCGGCGCTCTCCGCTCGTCACCGCGCTCCTGGTGATCTACCCGATCGTGCTCGCCGTGCTGATCGGTCTGGCCATCTCGCGGAGCCCGGAGAAGCCACGTGTCGCCTTCCTCAACCAGATCCCCGCGAGCGCCGGCCTCAATCTGGGGGAGACCGGCGGGTTCTCCCAGCAGGAGGCCCGGCAGCGACTCTGCGCGAAGATCGAGTGCGTCACGGCCTCGAGCCGGGCTGAGGTGGAGCAGAAGGTGAAGGACGGCGACGTTCTCGGCGGTCTGATCCTGCCGGCCGACTTCCTCAGCAAGCTCCAGGCCGAGCTGAGCACCAACTCGTCGGAGCGCGCCACGGTCGAGGTGCTCGTCAACCAGGACGATCCGCTGAAGGCCCAGATCGTCGACGACCGGATCAGCTCGCTGCTGAATCAAGCCAACCTGCTGCTCTCGGACAAAATCACCGACGTCGCCGTCAACTACGAGCAGCTGCTGGCCAACGGCGGCAATTTCGAGATCCCCTTCCTGAACCAGACGGTCAACGTCCTCGGCCTGCAGCGCTCGGAGCAGATCCTGCGCTCGGTCGAGAGCACCCTGCCGCCGGCTCAGCGCAGCCAGGTCAGCCAGGTCACCGAGTTCGCCCGGCTCGCCCGTCAGAACCTGGCGCTCGCGAACCAGTTGCTCTCCTCGATCCGCCAGCCCATCGCGGTCGACAAGCAGGTGGTCGCGGGGAGCGTCCCCCCACTCGACACCTTCGCGGTGGCGGTGGCCGCCGCGGTCACCCTGCTGTTCGTCACCGTCCTGCTCGTCTCGGGCTCGCTGGCGCTGGAGCGGGAGGAGAACACCTTCACCCGGCTCACCCGAGGGCTGGTCAGCCGCGAGGGTCTCCTGGTCGAGAAGGCACTGCTCGGGACCGGTGCGGCGCTGGTCGTGACGCTGCTGCTCCTCCTCGCGATCACCCCCTTCGAGTCGATCGGCTGGAGCCGGATCTACCTGATCGTGCCGGCGATCCTGCTCGCCGGCGCGGCCTCCGCCGCCCTGGGGTTGGCGATCGGCGCCGCGGCGCGCGAGGTGCGAGCCAGCGCGCTCCTGGCCTTCGCGCTGGCGCTGCCCGTCGCATTCATCTCACTGGTGCCGTCGGGGACCGTCAGCAAGAGGCTCCTGGACGTGATCCACGTGATCGCCGGCGCCTTCCCGTTCCGCCCGGCGCTAGAGGCTCTCGAAGGGGCGCTTGCCGCATCCGGGCCCGGCGTGGGCCTGCCGTTCCTGCACCTCGCCCTGCTCACGCTGGGCTATCTGGTGCTCGCCCGACTGGCTCTGCGAAGGTTTGCCTGATGCCGTCCGGTCACACCCTCGCTACGTTCGCCCTCGCCAGCCTCGCCCTGATCGTGATCCCGGGGCCGGGAGTGATCTACGTGGTGACGCGCAGCGTCGAGCATGGGCGGGCAGCCGGGCTGATCTCCGCGCTCGGCGTCGACGCGGGGGGCTTCACCCAGTCGATCGCCGCCGCGGTCGGCCTCTCGGCCCTGCTCGCCTCCTCGGCCGAGGCCTTCACCGTCGTCAAGCTGGCCGGCGCCGCCTACCTGATCTACCTCGGCATCCGCGCCCTGACGGCGGGCGGGGAGGACAGCGTCGAGCAGGAGGACGTCGGCCGCTCCTGGCGCAACCTGTTCCTCTGGGGATACGTCGTGGAGCTGCTCAATCCGAAGACGGCCCTCTTCTTTCTCGCCTTCCTGCCGCAGTTCGTCGACCCAGCTCGCGGCTCCTCGGCACTTCAGATCATCGCGCTGGGGGCGTGCTTCACGGCGATCGCGGTGGTCAGCGACGGCACGTACGCCCTGCTGGCGGGCGGTGCGGGGCGCAGGCTTCGCGACCGGTGGCGGAGTGGCCGCATCAAGCGCGCGAGCGGCGTCGTCTACATCTCCCTCGGTGTCCTGGCTGCCTTCTCCCACGGCCGCCCGGCCAGCGACTAGACCGCCGTATCATCGTCGCCGTGAGCTTTCCAGCGACACGACTGAGGCGCCTGCGCCGCACGGAGCCGCTGCGCGAGCTGGTGCGCGAGACCGAGCTGACGCCGGAGCACCTCGTCCAGCCGCTGTTCATCACGGCCGGCGAGGGCGTGCGCGACCCGATCGAGTCGATGCCGGGCATCGAGCGGCTCTCGATCTCCGAGGCGGTCGCGGAGGTGACCGAGATCGCCGCCGCCGGTGTTCGCGCCGTGTTGCTCTTCGGCATCCCGGCGAGCAAGGACGACGTCGGTTCGGAGGCCTATGACGACGAGGGTGTCGTCCAGATGGCCGTCCGTGCGCTGAAGGAGGCGCACCCCGAGGTCGTGGTGATCACCGACGTCTGCCTCTGCGAGTACACCTCGCACGGGCACTGCGGCATCGTCCGCGAGGGGGAGGTCGACAACGACCTGACGCTCGAGCTGCTCGCGAAGACCGCGATCTCCCACGCCGCCGCCGGCGCGGACGCGGTGGCTCCCAGCGACATGATGGACGGCCGGGTGGGGGCGATCCGCAGCCAGCTGGACGAGGAGGGTCACTCCTCAGTCCCGATCGTCGCCTACAGCGCCAAGTACGCTTCCGCCTTCTTCGGGCCCTTCCGGGAGGCGGCCGGATCGACGCCGGAGTTCGGCGACCGCCGGGGCTACCAGATGGATCCGGCCAACGCCGACGAGGCCATTCGCGAGGCCAAGCTCGACCTCGAGGAGGGCGCCGACGTGGTGATGGTGAAGCCGGCGCTCCCATACCTCGACGTCGTTCGTCGCGTCAAGGACGCCACCGGCGCACCGCTCGCGGCCTACCACGTCGGCGGCGAGTACTCGATGCTGAAGGCCGCCGCCGCCAACGGCTGGATCGACGAGCGGGCTGCGGCCATGGAGTCGCTCACCGCGATCCGGCGCGCGGGCGCCGACATGATCATCACCTACTTCGCAAAGGACGCCGCCGCCTGGCTCTCCGCGGAGGCAGCCCGCAGGTGAACCGACCCGCCGACGGGATCACCACGGCGACGGCAACGCCGAAGCTCCGCTCGCGAAAGGGCGGCGCGGCGGTCCCGCTGGACGAGACCGACAAGCGTCTGATGAACCTGCTGCAGTCCCGTTTTCCCCTGCATCCGGAGCCTTTCGGGGAGATCGCCTCGCAGGCGGAACTGGATGTGGACGAGGTCAAGTCGCGCACCCAGCGGCTGCTCGACGAGCGGATCATCCGCGAGATCACCCCGATCTTCGACACGCGGGCGCTCGGCTACAGCTCGATGCTGGTGGCCGCAAAGGTCGACGCGGAGAACCCGCATCGCGCCGCCAAGATCATCAACTCCCACCCCGGCGTCTCACACAACTACCTCCGCACCCACGAGTTCAACCTCTGGTTCACGATCGCGACCCCACCGGATTCAGCTCTGGGCCTCGAAGGGACGTTGTCCGTCCTCCAGGACCTCACCGGCGCCGAGTCGATCCGGCAGCTGCCCACCCTGACCCTGTTCAAGATCAACATGAACCTGGAGATGGAGGGCGGGACCGAGGAGCTGGCGGCTCCCGTCGAGGCCGCCCCGCCCCGTGAGCTCGAGCGCCAGCCCTACGACGAGACCGACGTCTCCGTGATCCGCGCGCTGCAGGGGCCGATGGAGGTCACCGACCGCGCCTACGACGCGGGGGCGGCGGAGGCCGGGATGAGCACCGACGAGTTCCTCGCCCACCTCTCCGGCATGGTCGACCGCAAGCTGCTCCGGCGGGTCGCGGCGATCCTCTTCCACCGCCGCGCTGGCTTCTCGGCCAACGGGATGGGGGTGTGGCGGGTTCCGGAGGAGAGAATCCTCGAGGTCGGCTCCCAGATGGCGGCGGTCAGGGGGATCTCGCACTGCTACCAGCGGCCCACCTACGAGGACTGGCCCTACAGCGTCTTCACCATGGCCCACGGCCGCTCGAAGGAGGAATGCGACGCGATCCTCGACGGGATCGCAGAGAGCCATGACCTGCACGGTGAGGATCGGGCGGTCCTCTACTCCTCGACGGAGTTCAAGAAGATCCGCCTCCACTACTTCACCGACGACTACGCCCGCTGGGAGGCTGAGCACTCATAAGCCGCTCCGAGGGGCTGTACCGGCGCGCGCTCGAAGTGATGCCCGGTGGGGTGAACTCACCGGTCCGGGCGATGAAGCAGATCGGCCGCAGCCCGATCTTCATCGAGCGCGGCGAGGGGCCCTACGTCTGGGACGTGGACGGGAAGCGCTACGTCGACTGGGTCTCCTCATGGGGGCCGCTGATCCTGGGGCATGCCGACACGCTGGTCGTCGAGGCGATCCGCCAGGCCGCCGGCCGCGGGACCAGCTACGGGGCGCCCACTGCCGCGGAGGTCGAACTGGCGACCGAGGTGGTCGGCCGCTTCTCGAGCGTCGAGATGGTCCGGATGACGAGCTCGGGCACCGAAGCGACGATGTCGGCGCTGCGGCTCGCCCGCGCGGCCACCGGCCGGAGCAAGATCGTCAAGTTCGCCGGCGCGTACCACGGGCACGTGGACGGACTGCTCGCCGAGGGCGGCTCGGGCCTCGCCACCACGGGCGTACCGGCGAGCCCGGGCGTGACCGAGGCTCAGGCATCCGACACGGTGATCGTTCCCTGGAACGACGAGGAGGCCGTCGCGGACGCGATCGCGCAGGCGAAGCCCGCCGCGGTGATTGCCGAGCCCGTGCCGGCGAACATGGGGATCGTTCCCCCGGACGCGGGGTTCCTCGAGCACCTGAGGGACGCGACGGCCGAGGCCGGCGCTCTGCTGGTTCTCGATGAGGTGATCAGCGGGTTCCGGGTGGCGCGCGGCGGCGCGCAGGAGCTGCTCGGGGTCGACGCCGACCTGACCGTGATGGGCAAGGTGCTCGGCGGCGGCCTCCCGGCCGCCGCGTACGGCGGTTCGCGGGAGCTGATGGAGCGGATCGCCCCGGCCGGCGACGTCTACCAGGCGGGAACCCTGTCGGGCAATCCGCTCGCGATGGCAGCGGGCCTGGCGACCCTGCGCAAGCTCGACGGCGCCGCCTACATCGGGCTGGGGGCCATAACCGAGCGCCTGGCCGCGGGTCTGCGCGAGGCGGCGGGGGATCGCCCCGTGCAGGTTGCGAGCGTCCCGGGGCTGGTCACGGTCTTCTTCTCGGCGGAGCCGGTCCGTGACTTCGCCGGGGCGAGCGCCAGCAACACTGCCGCCTACGGGCGCTTCTGCCGGGCGCTGCTCGACCGCGGCGTGTACCCGCCTGCCTCGCAGTTCGAGGCGTGGTTCCCGTCCCTCGCGCACGACGACGACGCGATCGACGTGACCCTCGAGGCCGCGGCGGACGCTTTCCGGCAGGCCATCTGAGCAGCGGCCGTTCTAACCTCGCTCTCCCGCATGGCCTCGACCGGTACCTCCCTCGCGTCCCTGGCGGCGCTCCTCCGCGACGGTGAGAACGTGATCTCGCCGTACGTGGTCGACTCGGATGAGGAGCCCGCCCTGGGAGCTCTGGCGGCCGCCGGCCCCAGGGCCGCAGAGGCGCCGGAGGAGTACCTGCTCCTGGTCGAGGCGATCAGAGAGGGCTACCTCCTGCACTACGAGAGCGCGCGGGTGATCCAGGGGGCCGATTCCGACCTCCGCCTGCTCGCCGGCGACTATCTGTACGCGCTCGGGCTCGAGCGGCTCGCCGCCCGGGGAGACCTGGAGGCGGTCGGCGAGCTCGCTGATCTGATCAGCCTGGTGGCCCAGATCCACGCGGAGAGCGAGCCCGGGGACTCGGACGGCGCATCGCGGGCGCTGTGGCTGGCGGCGACGGTCGCGGTGGCCGCCGGGGCCCCACCGGACCACGCTCGAGCCAAGGAGGCGTTGCGCCGTGGCGAGCCGGGGGCGGCAGAATCGCTGGCCGACGTTGCCGCGGAAACCGCCCGCCGCGCGGGCCTCGGCGACGCTCTGGCGCGCGCAGCCGAGTCGATAGGCTTCGATTCCGAGCGACTCCCGGACCGTGGCTGACGAGGGAAACGACAAGCAGGGGGCACCGAAGCGCCTGGAGCAGCCGGATCCCGCCGGCTACTTCGAGGGTGAGTCGATGACCCGCCGCACCGTCTTCTCGATCGGCGTGCAGGCGATCGGCGGGGTCGCCGTTGCCGCCGTCGCGCTCCCGGCCGTCGGCTTCGCCGTTGCCCCACTCTTCGAGGAGGAGAGCTCCCCCTGGCAGTCCGTGGGCCCGACCTCCGACTTCAGCCAGGACACCTATCGGCCGGTGACGATCACGGCCGTTGAAGGCATCGGGGAGACCGGAAAGACGACCGCGTTCGTGCGTCAGGGCAACCCCGATCTCACCGGCCTGCCGTCCGGATACCAGCAGGAGACCCCAGGCGAGTACATCGCGATCTCCACCCGCTGCGCCCACCTTGGCTGTCCAGTGAACTTCGTCGGCGCGGCGCGGAACTTCATCTGCCCGTGCCACGGCGGCGTCTACGGTTTCCTCGGTGAGCGGATCGGCGGTCCGCCGGTACGGCCGCTGGACCGCTTCCAGACCCGCGTCGTCAACGGGCAGGTCCAGGTCGGCCCCCGCTACAGCGTCACCAACCATTTCGACCCGGTGCGAGCCCGCGACCCGGGCGAGTTCACCGGCGGAATCTGGAACATCCTCTACCCGCCGCGGCCCTCCGTGCCGCCGCCGCCGTAGGACGATCTCATGAAGCTTCCCGAGGGATTGATTCCAGCCCCGCTTCGCCGACCGGCTCCGCCGGGGCAAGGCAACGGCGCGAACGGCGCCGGCAGGAACGGCGGGGGGGCCACCGAGGTCGCGAAGGAGGCCGGCACCGACGTCGTCGGCTGGCTGGACGAGCGCACCGGCGGCTCGAGCTTCCTCACCGCGATGCTCTACCGGAAGGTGCCGAAGGGCACCAACTGGTTCTACACGCTCGGGTCCGCCACACTCTTCGCCTTCGTCTTCCAGGCGCTGACTGGGGTCTTCCTGGCGATGTACTACACGCCATCTCCGACCGAGGCCTACGGCTCGATCACCCACCTCACGAACGACGTCTGGCTCGGCGAGTTCGTCCGCGGCATGCACAAGTGGGGCGCCTCGGTGATGATCATCTGCATCTTCCTGCACATGGGGCGCGTCTTCTTCTTCGGCGCCTATAAGTACCCGCGGGAGCTCAACTGGGTGATCGGGGTCACCCTGTTGATCCTGACGCTGATCATGGGCCTGACCGGGTACCTGCTGCCCTTCGACCAGCGCTCCTACTGGGCCACGACGGTCGCCGCCAACATCACCGGGTCCGGGCCCATCCTGGGGCCCTACCTGGCCGACTTCCTGAGAGCCGGACCGGAGATCGGGGCGACCACACTCGCGCGCTTCTACGCGATCCACATGCTCTTAGTGCCCGGGCTGATCATCGCCCTGATCGGGGCACACCTCTACCTCGTGGTCAAGCTCGGCACTACCGCGCCGCCCTGGCTCAAGGCCGGGAAGCCGAAGACCGCCATCTCCAAGGAGGAGGTGGGATGAACAAGGCTGAGAAGGAGACGTATCTCCGCGACTACGAGGTAATGAAGAAGAAGGGCAAGCCCTTCTTCCCCTACGCGGTGCTGAAGGACGCGACGATGGCGCTGGTCGTCGCACTTGTGATCGTCGCCCTGTCGATTCTGCTCGGCGCCGAGCAGGGCCCGAAGGTCGACCCGACCACCACCACCTACACGCCCCGGCCCGACTGGTACTTCTACTTCCTCTTCGAGCTGCTGCGGGTGATCAAGCCGCCGTGGGCGACCCCGATCGCGACCGTCGGCATTCCCACCGTCGCGATGGTGCTGCTCCTGATGCTGCCGTTCTTCGACCGCAACCCGGAGCGCCGGATCGAACGCCGCCCGATCGCGCTCACCGCGGGCATCCTGACGATCATCGCGATGGCCTACCTGACCTATCTGGGCGCCACAGCCGGGCCACCCAGCCAGGTCGACTTGAAGACGTCAGCCGCCCTCGAGCCCGGCAAGGAAGTGGTGGCGCAGTCCGGGTGCCTCGCCTGCCACAGACTGGGTGACAACGGCAACAACGGCCCCGGCCCCGAGCTGACCGAGATCGGGGCAAGGCTGCCGCGGAGCGCGATCGCGCGCTCCCTGGAGGTCGGCCCGAGCATCATGCCCTCATACGGCGATCTCTCCCCGCAGAAGCTTCAGGCGCTGACGGCCTACCTGGCCTCCCTCAACTGATCCTTTTAACCTCGGCTCGATGAGTGTCTCGCCCGACACCGAGGCCGAGAGCGGGATCCCGCGGCGCGACTCCGACGAGTTCGCGGACCAGGTCCGCGGCATGTTCGACCGGATCGCGGGCGTCTACGATCTGATGAACTCGGCGATGACCGCCGGGCTCCACCACGAGTGGCGCCAGAGGGCCGTCGAGCGCGCCGAGGTGGCGCGCGGCTCGGATGCCCTCGACGTCTGCTGCGGCACCGGGGATCTGGCGCTCGAGCTGCGCCGCCGGATTGGTCCGGACGGCCGGGTCGTCGGCTGCGATTTCTCCGAGCCCATGCTCGAGCTTGCCCGCCGGAAGAGCGGTGACGAGGGCCTGCCGGTCGAGTTCGGCTGGGCGGACGCGCTGGACCTCCCCTACGGCGATGCGAGCTTCGACGCGGTGACGATCGGTTTCGGCGCGCGCAACCTCGCCGACCTGGAGCGAGGGATCTCCGAGATGACCCGGGTCCTGCGACCCGGCGGGCGCCTGGTGATCCTCGAGATCACCCGCCCTCAGCGGCAGCCGCTGGCGGGCTTCTACTCGCTCTGGTTCGATCGCCTGGTGCCTGTGCTGGGCAGCCTGGCCGGCGACCCCGAGGCCTACAGCTACTTGCCCGACTCGGTGCGGAGCTTCCCGGAGCCGGAGCGGCTCGCGGCGATGCTCGATTCGGCCGGCCTCGGCAAGATCCGCTGGCTCCTGCTCGCCGGGGGGATCGTCGCAATCCACAGCGCCACCAAGCCCGCATGACCCGCTCCTCCGTACCACCTCCCGTGACCGCCGTGATGGACGCGGCCAGCGCCTGGCTGCCCGCCCGGATGGCGCGGGTCGAGGACCGGCTGGGTGAGCTCGCGGGCGGCTACGGGCCGAAGCTCGGCGAGGAGGCCGAGGCGACGCTGAAGGCGGGCGGCAAGCGGCTGCGGCCGATCCTCGTCCTGATGGCCGCCGGGGACGGTGCCGGCGAGCGGGCGATCCGGGCGGCCACCGCGGTCGAGCTCCTCCACATGGCGACGCTTGTGCACGATGACGTCCTCGACGGCGCCCCGGTTCGCCGCGGCCGGCCGACCGTCGTCGCCCGCTCGGGCCGCGAGCGCGCCGTCGGCGTCGGCGACCTGCTCCTCTCGCGCGCCTTCGCCGAACTCGCTGACGCCGACGGCGACGCCGAGGTCGCGGAGCTCAGCTCGGCCTCCGTCGCCCTTGCTCGCGGGGAGCTGACCCAGCGCAGCGACGCCTACGACACCTCGATCACCGAGCAGCGCTATCTGGATCGCTGCTCGCTGAAGACGGCCCGGCTGTTCGAGTCCGCCTGCCGCGTCGGCCGGCTCGCGTCGGGCGGCCCCGGGACCGAGGAGCTCGCCAGCTTCGGCCGGGAGATCGGGCTCGCCTTCCAGCTGCTCGATGACGTCCTCGACGTCACGGGGCCGCCGGAGCGGACCGGCAAGGCCCGCGGGACGGATCTGCTCGACGGGACAGTCACGTTGCCGCTGATCCTTGCCCAGCGTCTCGATCCCGGTCTCGTTGCGGTCGAGCTCAGGGGCATCGATCAGGCCGAGGCGGAGCGGATCTGCGATCGGATCGCGGCCACCGACGCGCTCGACCAGGTGCGCGACCGGGCCAAGCGGGGGATCGCGGACGCCAAGGGGATCATCGCGTCGGATCAGTTCACCGACGAGGAGCGCCAGCTCCTCGGCATGATCGCCGACGGGGTCGTCGAGCGCTACTCATGAAGAAGAGCGGCCCGAGGGCCGCTCTTCCTGCAGGGAGGTGACTCGATTTGGAGTGGTGCTTCTTGGGTGCTGCGCTCTAGAAGTCCTCGGGGAGGATGCTGTCGCTCGCCAGCGCCATGGCGAAGGAATCGGCCTCCTCCTCCATGTTGGCCCGCGTGAGGGCCCGCAGGTCCTCGATCAGCTCCTGGCCGCCGCGGTCGAGCTCTTCGTCGTAGCGGTCGACCTCGGTCTGGGAGTAGCTGTTCTGGCCCCACCACTCGCACTCGGGGCAGCGGAGCTCGACGCTCCAGTGACCGTTGCCCTCCTCGTGCCAGTTGACCGGCTGGACCAGGACCGAGGAGCAGGTCGGGCAGGCGTGCATCCCGTCGGCGGACTTGCCACCGGTGCGCGGGGCGACGCTCGCCTCGGGCTGAGTCTTTGTGCGCCTCGGAACTCCCATCGTGCGGGTCCTATCGGGACCGCATACCCAGACCTTTAGCCGAAAATTGGGTTGTTTCAAAGGTTGCGGGATAACCCGTATACCCGTGCCTGGGAATGCGCTGAATAGACTGGATCGATGGTCCTCAGCGATCGCACGATCAAGGAGGAGATCGCCGCCGGCAGGCTGGTCTTCGACCCCTACGAGGAGGCGCTCGTGCAGCCCTCGAGCGTCGACATGCGGGTCGATCGCAGCTTTCGGGTGTTCAACAACTCGCGCTACCCCTTCATCGACGTGCGCGAGCCGATGGAGAACCTGACCGAGCTGGTCACGGTCGAGGACGAGGAGCCCTTCGTGCTGCACCCAGGCGAGTTCGTGCTGGGCCAGACCCTGGAGCGCGTACGGCTTCCAGACGACCTGGTGGCGCGCCTCGAGGGCAAGTCGTCGCTGGGCCGCCTGGGGCTGGTCATCCACAGCACCGCCGGCTTCGTCGACCCGGGATTCGAGGGGAACCTGACGCTCGAGCTCTCGAACCTGGCGAACCTGCCGATCACGATCTACCACGGCATGCCGATCGGGCAGATCTCGTTCATGCGCATGGACGGCTCGGTCGAGCACGCGTACGGGGCCAGCGAGGCGGGCAGCAAGTACCAGGGGCAGACTGAGCCCACCGCGAGCCGCTTCTACCTCAACTTCAAGGAGCAGGCGAACGGAGTAGGCGAGAGCCGAGCGCGAAATAAGCGCTAGGCAAGCCCCTGCGGGTGGCTGCCTCCCCTGGCGCTAACATCCGCTCGATGCCCAACGTGGGACCGCTTGAGATAGCCGTCGTTCTCATCATCGTTCTGATCATCTTCGGGCCGAAGCGGCTGCCGGAGCTCGGCCAGTCGATGGGGCGTGGGATACGCGAATTCAAGAACTCGCTCTCCGGGGACAAGGACAAGGACGACCCCGAGGAGAAGCGGCGTGAGCTGGAGGCGAGCCAGCAGGTGCAGGCGAGCCAGCCGCAGCCGCCCCAGGCCTCGACGGGAGCTGCGAGCGGCGAGAAGCCCGCTGAGCCCGTCGAGGGCGAGATCGTCTCCGAGAACAAGGCGTAGTCAATGGCCCGGCTGCGGCCGGTCGACTTCGAGGACCGGCTCACGCTCGTCGAGCACCTCGACGAGCTTCGTACCCGCATCATCATCTCGATCGCGACGTTCGCGGCCGCCTTCGCGCTCTGTTTCTGGCAGAACGACCGGCTGCTCGACATCGCGAACGGGCCGCTGCCGGGCGACCTGACGCCGATCACCTTCGGCGTCGCCGAGCCCTTCACGACCACCGTGACGATCAGCGCCTACGCGGCCCTGGTGATCTCCCTGCCCGTGATCCTCTACCAGGCCTACGCCTTCATCCTGCCGGCGCTCACCACCAGGGAGAAGCGGGTGGTCGTTCCCTTCTTGGTGATGGTCCCGATCCTCTTCGTGGCCGGGGTCGTCTTCGGCTACTTCGTCGTCCTGCCGGCCGCCACCAAGTTCCTCCTGAACTTCAACGACAACCAGTTCAACATCCAGGTCCGGGCCCGCGACTACTACAGCTTCTTCACGCTGACCCTCGGCGTGATGGGCCTGATCTTCCAGCTGCCGATCGGCATCCTGGCCGTGACCCGACTCGGCATCGTCACCCCCGAGCAGCTCTCGCATAACCGCCGCTACGCCTACATCGTCCTCCTCGTCGTGGCGATGCTGCTCCCGGGCACCGACCCGGTGACGATGCTGATCGAGGCCGTGCCCCTGATCCTGCTCTACGAGGCGAGCGTGCTGCTCTCGAGGATCCTGGGCACGCCTCCCGATGAGGCGACGGAGCCCGAGATCGCGGTCTCCGAGCCTCCACCGAGCGGCGCGGCGTAAATAGCCGCTTAGCCCGACCCTCTACGCTTCCGCCGTGCTTTTCGACCTGCAGAGCCCGCGTCGCCGCCGCGTCATCCGCGTGACCTTCGGCGCCCTGGCAGCGATCTTCGCGATCAGCTTCGTTTTCCTCGGCGTCGGCACCGGTGGCGGCGGCTTCAGCTTCAGCGACCTTTTCGGGAGCGGCGGTGGCGGGAGCAGCTCGACTGCCTTCGACGATGACATCGACGCCGCCAAGCAGAAGCTGCAGGCGAATCCCAACGACACGACCACCCTCGCGAATCTGGTCCAGCTCCAGTACTCGGCGGCCAACGCGAACACCCAGAGCAACGGTGCGCCGACCAGCGACGGCGAGCAGCACCTCCAGGAGGCCGCGGACGCCTGGAACAAGTACGTGAAGCTCAGCAAGGGCGATCCCAGCGCGAGCACGGCGGTCTATGCGCTCAACACCTTCGACCTGCTCGCCAGGCTCAACTTCGCCAGGGCCCGCTCGGACACGACCACCACCGACGCGCTCACCGACGTCACCGCGGCGGTGGACTCATGGAAGACGGCCGCCCAGGCCCAGCAGGTCCTGATCAACGACCAGCCCAACAAGTCCAACGCCAACTCGTACGCCAACCTCGCCCAGTACCTCTACCTGGCCGGCGACACGAAGGGCGGCGATGCAGCGGTCGCTCAGGCGAAGCAGCAGAAAGGGGCGGACGCCTCCACGCTCGACTCCCAGCTCAAGCCAATCCAGCAGCTCGGCCAGCAGCTGCAGACGGCGATCCAGCAGCTCACCAAGCAGCAGCAGAAGTCCCAGGGCGCAACCGGTGGGGCCGGCGCCGCGCCCGGCGCCGGTGGTGGCAACCCACTCAGCGGCCTGGGGACCGGCGGGCTCTAGGGCCTTCCTATAATTCCGGCTTCCACCAGGGCCGTTAGCTCAGCTGGTAGAGCAGGAGACTCTTAATCTCAAGGTCACAGGTTCGATCCCTGTACGGCCCATTCTTGGCGGAAGCCTTCTCGACTAGCCTCACCTGATTTCTGGGCGAGGCGAACCCGCGCTGGTAGAGGTTCGCGAGCAGGTGATGGCCTCGGACACGATTGACCGTAGGCCCGAGCCGACTGTGTCGCATCCCGGAGCCCGCTCTATCGGCAAAGCCTGATACCGAAATACTAGAACCGTTGCTCTAATATCTCGCGACAGCCCGACAGCGACCTACGGAGAGCGAAATGAGCGAGAAGGAAAACGCCGATTTGATTCTCGAGCTGATCAACGCCGTGGAGGAGCGGGACGCCGAGCGGCTCTTTGGCAATTACCACGACGATGTCGAGTTCCACGACGCCTCGTCTCTGCCATACGGCGGCAGCTATCGCGGCAAGGCCGAAATCGTCGCTCGGTTCGAGGAAGACCCCGAGAACACCTGGCTGGGCACCTGGGGCCCGCTCCAGCCCACCGATGCAGAGCGCCGCATGGACGCGCGCATCGTTGCCGCATCAGGCGACGAAGTCGTCGCGCTCTACCACCAGCGCGCCGTCGGTCCAGACGGCGAGCGCTTCGACAAGCCGTGCATGGGCCTCTATCGAGTACGCGATGGGAAGCTCGCCCGAGCGCAGATGTTCCACTACGACACAGCCGCGATCAGCGACTTCCTGCAGCGGGCTAAAGCCGGGAGCCCACACTCCTTGGACTAGTCCAGGTCGATCACGGCCTTGACCGCCGCCTCGACGTCTGCTTCCAGATACCGCGGGAGCGGGCTCCCCATGATCAGATACCGCCTCGCGGCACCGTAGGGCAGATCGAAGGTCGCCAACACTGTCCGGTCGAGGTTGCGCCGGTGGGCGGAGCCGAATAGGCGTCTGGCCAGGAGCACCACCGCCTTCTGAACTGGCCGGTTGAGGTCCTCCAGCTCGGTCTTGAGCTCGTCGTCGCCGGTTGCCTGCATCAGATCTTCCCGCCGGAAGCTGACGAGCAGGCGAGCATCCGCTGGACGGCTCCTGCAGAACTCGATGATCGAACGAGCGGCGCCGAGCGCGGCCGCACGCGGGTCCTTGGCGGCGCAGGCGGCCAGAAATTCCTCCTGGGAGCGCCGGACGGCGCGAATCCAGAGCCGGGCGAGCATCGCGTCCCGGGATCCAAAGCGGTGGTAGATCGAACCGATCGGCGCGCCGCTCGCGCCGGCTATCGCCTCGATCGTCGCGCTCCCCGCCCCATGCTCGAGCAGCAGCTCCCTCGCCGAGTCGAGAATCGCGTCGGTGCTGTGAAGCGTCGGGCGAGGCATCGGCCTACGTTACGGCGACACTCGCCGCCGGCTCGGTCGCCATCGTGCCTAGCGAGGCTCGAGGAGCACGATCGGGATCTTGCGCCCCTTGGCATGGCGCTGGAGGAACTCATAGCCGGGATAGAAGGCAACGAATTCGGGCCAGAGTCGCTCGCGCTCCTGGTCAGTCGCGACGCGGGCCCGAACCTCGCGTCTCTCAGCGCCAATCTGAATCGAGGTGTCCGGATTGGCGATGACATTGTGAAACCAGGCGGGGTGAGTCGGCTGACCGCCCTTGGACGCCATCACGGCGTACGTGCCCTCTTCCTCGTGGTACATCAGGGGTGAGGTTCGCTTTGTGCCTGTCCTTGCGCCCGTGTGATCGAGCAGGAGGATGCGCGCTTGGGGCCAGCCGGGGAGGTGACCGCCGAGCCTGCCGCCAGATCGCCGGTAGATGGCGACGTGGATCCGCGTCGAGCGCCGCCCGAGGTAGACACCTCGCTTGTTGGCGAACTCCGAGATCGAGGCCGCCAGCCGACCGAGCAGGGGCAAGCCATCGGCTCCGCCCACTACGGCAGCCTCCAGAT